>CALVXO010000006.1 GCA_944371325.1 uncultured Bacilli bacterium
TTTAACAAAAAAAATCAACTTTTCAGTTGATTTAATCATTAACGTCACATTGGTGCGACGATTTTACCTTATGGAGCAAGTGAGCGGAATCGAACCGCCGTCCCAGCCTTGGCAAGGCCGTATACTAACCGCTGTACTACACCTGCAAAACTAAATATAATTATACATTAATTATATTTAAATGTAAATAGTTTTATTAAAAAAATATTAAATAACTATAATAAAGAAGAAAAACAAATATCATCATTGCTCCTTCTAACCTTGAAATAGTCATTTTGCTTTTACAAAATATATAAAACAATAAAGGAGATAACACCAACATAAATAAATCAACATAATTAAATGAATTAGAAATTACATTACCAAACATTAATATAGGAAGTCCTAAAACTATACAAATGTTAAATATATTTGATCCTATAATATTCCCTACTGTCATGTCAAACTCACCTTTTTTAGCTGATGTAATAGTAATCATTAATTCTGGCAAGGAAGTTCCTATTACAATAACTATCATAGAAATCAATTTAGGCGCTATATTATAAGTACTAGATAAATAAAGAGTTGAATCAACTACTAAATCACTTCCTATTACTATAATAAATAAAGAAAATATAGTTAAAATAAATGATTTTAATTTATTAATTTTAATATCAGTTTCTTCTACTTTTTTAAATCTTTTAATCATTTTATATAAATATAAACAAAACAACAAAAATAATAACATCAATACTAAAGAATCAATTCTTGATAATTTGCCATCTAAAAATAATAAACAAAATGATAAAGAACTTAATATTAAAAGTGGTATTTCTTTTTTTACTGTAGCAGTTTCAATTTTAATTGGTTTTATTAAACTACCTATTCCAATAATAAGTAATATATTAGCTATACAACTACCTATTACATTAGCAATTGAAACATCATAATTTTCTAAACTAGAAAAGGAAACCGCTAATTCGGGTGCACATGTACAAAATGATGCGATAGTTAACGCTACTACCATTTTAGGTATTTTAAAACTATTTGCTAAAGAAGTTGAACTATCAACAAATATATTGGAAAATACAATCAATAAAATTAAACCTAAAACCAATAAAATTATTTGTACCATTCTATCACCTATTATTATTTTATCATAAAAAAAAGATTTAAACCATATTAAATCTTTTTTCCATTCTTTCTTTACCTAATAGTTTCATTATTTCATATAAATCTGGTGTCATTGATTTAGTGGTTAAACCAACTCTTAATACGTTACTTACATCAGCAATATTTCCTTTATAGTTATTAGGATTTTCTTTATATGCTTTCATATCAGAAGCATAACCTAAAGTATCACATACTTCTTTCATTTTATTAAACCATGTATCTTTATCATCATTAACATCATATTTACTAATATATAAATTTAATATTTTTTTAATTTCATTTTTATCTGTTATATTTTGCCATTCATAATTTAAATTAGTAAATAATTCATCATACATATACCAATTTTGTTTTCTAAAATCAGAAAACATTGCTAAATCTTTACGAGGTTTCTTTTGAACTCTTTCAATATTCATAACATTAATACTATAATCTTTATATTTAGTTAATAATTCATATAGTTCATTATCATAGTTTTTACTATATTCTAATGTATTATTATAAACATCTACCGCACTTAATAAACTAATATAATTTTTAGATATATTTAATAATTTATCAACATCAAATAAAGAACCACTTGCACTTATTTTTTTAAATTCTAATTTAAAATCATCAATTGTTTTATCTTTATTTTGTAAATACCACATTTCAAAATTTGAATTGGCAACTGTACATAAATATAATAAAACTGCTTGAGTTGGAATACCTTTTTCATGATAATATGAAATAGCGGCTTCTGGATCTTTTCTTTTAGACAATTTTCTTCTTGTTCCATTATCTTCTTTTAATAATGGTGATATATGAGCATATTTAGGTGGCTTAAACCCAAATACTTTAAATAACTGCAAATGAATTGGTACACTAGATAACCATTCATCTCCTCTTATAACATGAGTAGTTCCCATTAAATAATCATCTACTAAATGGGCAAAATGATAAGTTGGTAGGCCATCACCTTTAATAATAATAATATCTAAATCATTTTCAGGCAATTCTAATTTACCTTTTACTAAATCATCATAAATAACTTTATTTTCAAATTTACCAGGTGATTTTAATCTTATTACATATTTTTCACCATTATTAATTCTATTAATAACTTCTTCATGAGATAAGTATCTGTCTCTTGCCCATTTACCGTAATAACCAATTCTATCTTTGATACTTTCTTGTTCTTTACGAATATTTTCTAAATCTTCTTCTGTACAAAAACAAGGATAAGCTAAATCATTCATAATTAAATGTTTAGCAAATGTTTGATATATTTCTTTTCTTTTACTTTGAATATAAGGACCATATTCCCCTATCCATTCGTTTTCACTAATCATTCCTTCATCGATTTTAATTCCATAATTTTTTAAATCTTTGATAATGCCAGTAACACCATTTTCAATTTCTCTTTTTTTATCAGTATCTTCGATTCTTAAGAAGAAAACTCCAGAAGATTGTTTAGCCATTTTGCTTGCTATAAAAGCAGAAAACAAAGCCCCCATATGAACATATCCAGTTGGACTTGGTGCATATCTTGTTACAATAGCTCCTTCACTCAAATTACGATCAGGATATATTTTTTTATAATCTTCAATTGTTTTATCTATATTTGGTAATAATAAATCTGCATATTCTTTCATAATAAATCTCCTTTTAAAATATTATATCATAAAAAAAAGTATCTAAAATACCTTTTACATATATTTTGTCATTTGTTTCATCATTTGATTAACTTGTTTTTGACTAGGAGTTCTTCCCATTTGTGTCATCATTGCTTTAATCATTTGTTCATTAATAGGTGGATTTTTCTTTAATTGTTTTTTAATTAAATTACGCGCTATAAAAAAACCAATTGCTCCTCCTATTAAAACACCAACTAACAAATATAATAAATTCCATAACATTTTTCATCACCTACTAACATTTTACTATTTTTTTAAAGTTTTTTCAACAATATTGTAATCTATTTAAATAAAAATAATCATTATTTATAAAATCACATACAAATATATATTTATTATATTCATTAAAATCATCAATTATATCTAAATTTCTACTTTTTACAATAATCCTCGTATGTCTTATTTCAATAAAAGTTTTATCAATATAAAAAGTTTTATTATTGTCCAAATTATATTTTTTATTAATAAAATGTCTTAAAGTAAATGGATTAATTCGTTCACATAATTGGCTATATAAAGAAATTCCATAATTAAAATCTTCTTTTAAAGTGTATAATTTTTTTAAAATATCAAATAAAAACAAAGGATTTTTTTTATAATAATCATAATATTCTTTTTTAATAATAAAAAGATTATATTCTCTCATTAGTAATCACCAATAAAATTATATAATCTTATATTTAAAAATTTTGTCTTATTTTAGTAATTTAATAATTTTTTGTAATATTTTATCATAACTAAAGTCCATTTCATTTAAAACTTCTTCAGAAGTACCACTACATCCAAATTTATCTAAAGTAATTAAATATTTGTCACTATAAACAAAACCTTCCCAACCATATTTAGATCCTGCTTCAATTACAATAGTTCGATATCCTTTAGGTATTACACTTTCTTGATATTCTTTACTTTGATTCAAGAATAATTCACGATTAGGCATACTTACTACTCTAATATCTATTTTATAAGTTTCATATAAATAATCCGCTATTTTAATACTTAATTCTACTTCACTACCAGTACTTATAATAGTAGCATGTAAATGATTTTCTTTTCTTACAATATAACCACCATACATAACATATCTTGAATTAGTTAATTTATTTAGTCCAACTTCATTCCTTGATAAAACTAAACAACTAGGCTTTTTATTATTGATTATATATTCCCAGCTACCAACTATTTCTCTAGCATCAGCTGGTCTAAACACGTTCATATTAGGAATACTTCTTAAAGAAATTAATTGTTCAATTGGTTGATGCGTTGGACCATCTTGACCAATATTAATAGAATCATGAGTAAAAATATAAATAACAGGCAAGTTCATTAAAGCACTCATTCTCATACTAGGTTTTAAATAATCCGAAAACACCAAAAATGTTGAACCAAAGGCATAATAATTAGATAGCGCCAAACCATTTAATATAGCACCCATAGCATGTTCTCTTACTCCAAAATTAATATTTTTATTTATAATCGTTTTAGTTGATGAACTTAAATCAGCAGATCCTCCTATAAAATTAGGTAATCTTTTTTCTATTTCTTTCATTATTTTGCCATTAGTAACTCTTAAAGATTCTCTTAAATTTGAATCAAAAACCAAATGACTTAAATCAAGTTTATTATCTTGTTTTGTATAATTAAATTCTAAACTTAATTGATTAAATAAATCATATTTTTTTAAACTTCTTTCATTTATTTGTTTAACAAAATTTTCTTTAGCTTCCATATCAACATAAAATTCTTCTGGTTCAATTTTTAATTTTAATTTTAGTTTTGTTATATCATCTTTATCCAATGGACTACCATGAACCTTATTAGTATTTTCATTAATTGATCCATCGCCTAAAATAGTTTTTATTTGAATTAAAGTTGGCTTATCACTTTTTTTAGCTTCTTCTATTGCTTTATCAATATTGGATATCAAAGTACCATCCTTAACTAAAATTGTATTCCAATTTAAAGCTTTAAATCTATCTATTATATTATCATCAAATACACCTTTTGTTTTACCATCTAAAGACATATCATTAGAATCATATAAAACAATTAAATTATTTAATTTTAAACTACCTGCTAAAGAAGTGGCTTCATAACTAATTCCTTCCATTAAGTCACCATCACCACATAACACATAAACGTGATAATCAAATAAACTTTGTCTTTTACCCAATTTACTTCTTTTAGGTATTTCATATTTTAAATTTAATTCTTTTCCAGCAATAGCCATACCAACTGCTGACGCAATTCCTTGGCCTAAAGGTCCTGTTGACATATCAACACCTTTAGTAACCATGTATTCAGGATGTCCTGGTGTTTTAGATTTAATATGTCTAAATTGTTTTAAATCATCTAATGTTAAAAAACCCGCCATATATAAAGTTGCATATAATAGTGCTGATCCATGGCCAGCAGATAAAACAAATCTATCTCTATTTTCCCAAAATGGATCATTAACATTAATATTCATATGTTTAGCATACAAAGTATAAATAATAGGTGCTGCACTTAAAACAATTCCAGGATGACCACTACCAGCTTTATCAATCATATCAATACCTAAAGTTTTAATATTATTTACTATTTCTCTATCCATATCATCACCTTCTTATATCTTTTTCATTATACCATATTTTATACAAAAAAAAAAGTCCAAGAATACGGGCTCCTAACGATAAAACCTAGTCTCTACCAGGTGGGCATCACATCATCAATATTAGGATTCTCAAGAATCTTGAGCATTCAACACCATTGATGAATTAGATTCCCAATGTTCGTTAATTAGTCGGTTTTTCTAATTGAGCTTATCGCTATTCCTAGACAACAATATTATATCACATTTTTTATAAAAATATACTAAAATAATAAAATTTTATATTTTCCCAAAATGTTAATTTTAATTTAACTTATAAACATACGCACCATTTTCAATTGCTTCTTCTTCAATACTATCAATATCTTCATGCTCTGCAACATAATCATGACCACTTTTAGAATTTCCATCAATTATTAATTTTCCATCTTCATATACTTCATAATACATTGCATAAGATGTATATCTTACATTAAAATTATATCCTTCACATTCCCTAAAAATAACAGGTTGTCCACCAAACTCTACTATCATGTGATGACAGGTTGAAGATACTTCTTCATTAATTTTTTGTTTATTAGTACTTGAACAACCACTAAATAAAGTAATACCAACAGCAGTTGTCAATGCTAATGCCCTTTTATATATTTTTAAATTTTTCATTTTTTCTCCTTTAAAATTTATTTTATTGTTTGCTTATTTTACTATTTCAAAACACAAATCTTTAATCATTTTTTTGTCCCTAAAATGGTATTTAAATTAACATTCTTTGTACTTGTCATAATGTTTATATCTGCTTTACTGTAAATTTTATTTAATTCTTTAACTAAATTTTTAATAACTAATCTTTGACCACTATTTTTTTTAGTAACAGAACAAGCACAATCTAAAAATTCTAATTCATTAGATTTAGCCCATCTTATTATATCTTCTTCATGTACATAATAAAGTGGTCTTATTAAAAACATATCATCAAAATTAGTACTTTTTATTTTAGGCATCATACTACTAAAATTACCTGTAAAAATCATATTTAATAAAACTGTTTCGATAACATCATTAAAATGATGACCTAGTGCAATTTTATTACATCCTAACTTCTTAGCATAACTATATAAATAACCTCTACGCATCTTCGCACATAAATAACAAGGATTATCAGTTTTATCTGCTACATTAAATATTGGCGTATCAAATATATGAGCATCAATATTTAATGTAGTTAAATTTTCTTTTATTTTATTTAAATTATCTTGATTATATCCTGGATTCATAACAATAAATTCCAAATCAAAATTAAATTTACCATGCTTTTTTATTTCTTGCATACATTTAGCAAGTAAAAAAGAATCCTTACCTCCACTTATACAAACAGCAATTTTATCATTTTCTTCAATTAAATTAAATTCTTTAATTGCTTTTACAAATGGAACAAATATTTTTTTTCGGTATTTTTTAATAATACTTCTTTCTATTTCTTTTAACTCCATAAACAACACCTAAAATATTATACCAAAAAAATAAATGAATTAACATTTATTTTTCTTTAAATCATAAACAATATCAATATTATCAAATAAAAGAACATTTTATATTTGATGTTCTTTTACTGGTTCACTTAACATACTACTAAAAAATTCTTTTAACAAATCTAAATTGCCATCAGTATAACTTTCAACAAAACCTAAATTTAATTTATTTTTATCTTCATCAGTTATTTTAGAAAAATCTAAAGAATAATCAAAATTTAAATATGAATTAATAAATAATAATACTTCATTTAAATATTTAATTATTAATTTTTCATTATCATTTTCAAAAGGTTTAATCAAATTTAATTCTGAATAATAATAAGCTAAAAAATTAGTTATATCATCTTTTGTTTTTATTTTTTTTAAATCATCAGTTATTTTTTCAAATAACATATTTAAATATTTAACAATAAATTCACAAGAACAATTATTATTAATATTTTTTGTTCTAATTGGATTTTTACTAATAAAATAATTTACACTAAACAAAATATGCGGCTTAGGCATTTCACTATTTTCCATCTTTCTTTCCACCTTTCAATATATCGCCTACTAAAATTATATCACAAAAAAAGTAAGAAAACTTACTTTTTTACATATTTCTTAATTTATATCCTTTATTTTCGACATCTTTAATTATTTTTTCAAATAAAGTATTAACTTCTTCATCTGTTAATGTTTTAGTACTATCATTAAATGTTAAAGAATATGCAATAGATTTTTCATTAACTCCAATATTTTCTCCTTCATAAACATCAAAAATATTAATATCAGTTAATAATCTACCACCTGATTTTTTAATAATATCTAATACTTCTTTAGATTCAGTATCTTTAGGCATAATAAATGCCATATCTTTTATAATACTTGGATATTTTGATATTTCTTTATATTTAATTGGTTTTATATTAGTGATTAATTTATCCATACTTATTTCACAAATATATATTTCATCTTTAGAATCTGTTGGATGAATTCTTCCTATTATTCCTATTTCTTTTCTATCTAATAAAACTCTAGCAGACATACCAGGATGCATATTAGGAATATCATCCGTTTTAAAACTATATCTATTTCTAAGGCCTAAATAATCTAATAAATTTTCTAATATACCTTTAATTAAATAAAAATCAACTTTTATTTTAGTATTATTCCAACTATTATTTATATAGTTACCTTTCATTAAAATACATATTTTACTATCTTCATTATAATTTATATCATATGTTTTAGCTATTTCATAAATTAAAATATCATTTACTTTTCTCGTTTTATTATAGTTATAAACATTTAATAATGAAGGAATTAAAGTAGTCCTTATAACTTCTTTATCACTACTCATAGGATTTGGTAAAATAATATTTTCTTTGTTTTCATAATTAAATTTTAACATATCACGAGATACTAAAGTGTATGTTTTTACTTCATTTAATCCTAAAGATCTTAATCTTTTAGAAATTAATTTACGATATTTAACATTACCAATATAATCACCTTTTTTAATATCAACTTTAGGTAAAGTTGATACCAAATTATGGTAACCATATAATCTACCTATTTCTTCAGCTATATCATTAACATTAGGATCGATATCTAATCTTCTATTAGGTATTGTTACAATAAATTTACCATTATCTAATTTGTATTTAAAATCTAATCTTTCTAATTCTTTTTTCATATCTTCTTCACTTATTGTAATACCTAACATTTTATCGACTTCACAAGGTTTAAATTCAACTATTTTTAAAGATTTATCTATTTCATCATGGATAACCATATCACTTAAAACTTTAGCATCAGCATATTTTTGAAGTAGATGACAAGCTCTTAAAATTGCTTTATTAGTATATTCGTAGTTTAAACCTTTACCATATCTAATTGATGCTTCACTTTTTAAATCTAATCTATTAGCAGTATTTCTAATACTTACAGCATCAAATATAGCAGATTCTATTAAAATAGTTTTTGTATTTTCATCTACTTCAGTATTTTCTCCACCCATAACACCAGCTACACAAACAGGTTTAGTACCATCTGTTATAACTATATCATTAGTTAATTTTCTTTCTTTTCCATCTAATGTAATAATATTTTCATTATTTGCTTCTCTTACTAAAATAGTGTTACCTAATTTATCTTTATCAAAGAAATGTAATGGTTGGCCATATTCTAACATTACATAATTAGAAATATCTACCACATTATTAATAGAACGCATTCCTGCTGCAACTAATCTTTTTTTAATAAAATCAGGTGATTCCTTTATTTTTACATCGGTAACCATTTTAGCTAAATAATAAGGACATTTCTTAGTTTCAACTTTTAAATTAAAGTGATTTTTAATAGAATCATCTATTTCTTTAAATGAATCTTCTGGTAAAGTTACTTTTCTATTTAAAATAGCAGCTATTTCATAAGCAAAGCCAATATGATAATAACAATCATTATTTCTATGTTTATGAACATCTAATTCGTATAAAGTATCATCTAATCCTAAATACTTAATAGGATCATCCCCTACTTTAGCATTATCATCTAATTCATAAATACCTTTATTATAGTTTTCTTCTGTCTTTTCTTCTAAACCTAATTCAAACAAAGCACATATCATACCATTTGATTCTTGATTTCTTATTTTACTTTTTTTAATTTCAAAATTACCTGGTAATATAGCCCCTGGTAAAGCAACAATAACTTTAATTCCTTTTCTTACATTAGATGCACCACATACAATTTGAGTTACTTTATTTCCAACATCTACTTGGCATACGTGTAAATGATCACTATCAGGGTGATCGATACAATCAACAACTTCGCCAATAACTAAATTATCAATATGATTAGTAATTACTTTTTCAACATTAATACCAGCTTTAGTTATTTTAACAGCTAATTCTTTTAAATCTTGATCATTTATATCAATATAATCTTTAACCCACTCTAAACTTATCATTTATTCAACATCCTTTCTATCGAAAGTATTTAATTCTCTTAAATCAGTATTATAAAATACTCTTAAATCGTTGATGCCATATTTTAACATAGCTAATCTTTCTGCCCCAAAACCGAAAGCAAATCCTGACCAAATGCTTGGATCATATCCACCCATTTTAAGTACGTTAGGATGAACGATACCAGCTCCTGCTACTGTTATCCAACCAGTATTTTTACAAATGTTACATCCTTTTCCTTTACAATTAAAACAACTAATATCAACTTCAACTGAAGGCTCTGTAAATTGATAATAACTTGGTCTAAATCTCGTACTTATATCTTGGCCAAATAATTTTTTTACAATCAAATCAATAGTACCTTTTAAATCAGACAAACTAATATCTTTATCAACCAATAATCCTTCTATTTGCATAAATTGATGTGAATGAGTAGCATCATCATCATCTCTTCTATATGTTTTACCAGGACAAATCATTCTAATTGGCTTTTCACCTTTATTGGCTAACATAGTTCTTACTTGAACAGGCGAAGTTTGACTTCTAAGTAATATTTCCTCTCCTTCAATATAAAAAGTATCTTGGGCATCTCTAGCAGGATGTCCTTTAGGGATATTTAACATTTCAAAATTAAATTTATCCTCTTCAACTTCAGGTCCATCTACTACATCATATCCCATAGACATTAATAATTCTTCTACTTCTTCAATTAATTTTTCTAATATATTAGGAGCTCCAGTAACAATTTTAGTACTTGGTAAACTAATATCAATTTTTTCATTTTTTAACTTTTCATTTAAAATATTTAATTCAATTTCTTTATTTTTATCATCAAATATTTTAGTAACTTCTTGTTTTAAACTATTAATAATAGGTCCTTGTTTTTTCTTTTCTTCAATTGATAATTTACCTAAATTAGCTAATAACTCACTAATAATACCTTTTTTCCCTAAATACTTAACTCTTACATCATATAAAGATTTTGAATCATTAATATTTTCTATTTCTTTTAAAACATCATTTTTTATATTTTCCATTTAAATCATTCCTTTCAAATAAAAAGCAATTCATCCCAAAGGACGAATTGCTCGTGGTACCACCTTAATTTATACTCTATAGACTATAACGCGTCACCAAATAAACTCCAAAGGTGAATTCTTAAAAGATTATCAAATGTTTCCACCAACCACATTCTCTCTATTAATAATTACTTTTAATACTACTTCTTTTTCTTTGTTTATCTTACTTTTGATTCTTCTATTGTTTGTGTCATATTTAAACTACTTAAACCTGCAATAAATTCATCTAAACCTACACTTGGATTATTGAATGATGAAGCAGGAGGTAATTCACTTAAATAACTTTTTACTTCTTCTACTTTACCACATTTTTCAGCTAAAGAAACACCAATAGCACAAACTTTTGCTAAATTTCCTTTTATACCCAAATTATAGTTAGCAGCATCGTTAAAACTTCTAATTAATTCTTGCATATTTGCACTCCTTTAATTTCCATATTCAAATATTAAATTAATATTGTTAGTAAAATAAGCATTAAACATTTTATCTTCCCCAACAATTTTTTCTAATATATTGCTTGCTACAATTTCATCTTCATATTCAGATTCAGTTTCATTTCCTACTAAGAAATTAGTTAATCTTTCCGTATAACCAATATTCAATGCTTCATAAGAATTATCTTTATTAAAACCAGTATAGTTATCTTTAGCAGTAATAATATTTAATAATTCACGCATCAAAATATGCTTACAATCATTATTATCCAACTTTGATAAATTAATTAATAATTCATTACTTACTGGATTATAATGAGATGAATTTTTAACCAAATATTTACTTCCCTTAATTATTTTCAAAGTTTTTAATCTTTCATTTAAATTGTTTAAGTTCACATTAGGAAACTTACTATTAAATAAATATATTAATTCCATTAAACAATCTTTGATGTCAGTTAAATTAGGATTGGAATTTAATGAATTTTTAATTTCATTTAAGTCCATCTTCAAATCACCTATTTGTTATTTTAACACAAATTTCACATAATTACAATTTTTTTATATTAATTTTTTTAAAATTTCTTAAATGTTAAAATTCGTGGTATTTCTTCATCTTTATTTTTACTAGTATATATTTTTCTAAATAAACCTATAGATTTACTATAATAAATCAAATTATCACTATTTATATCAATAAATTTTTCCATTTCTTCTTGCATTTTTTCTATTACTTCTTTATCAATAAAAATAATCATACTTCTAATATAAGTTGATCGGATGATTAAGTCGTCCCTAACTTTAGGATCGTTTAATTCAAAATCATTATATTTAAAAAATTTATACATTTGTTCATTTATTAATTGTTCTAAAACTTTTATTCTATTATAACTTAAAGCATCATTAGTACTAGAAAACAAATCAGTAAATATTTGTGATAGTACATATGGATTTTTATTTATGACAAAACTATTATTTAAATATTCTTCCTCAAAAGTAGAAAATAAATAACTTATTTTATATTTTTCCTTTATTGCAAGTTGGTTAAATTCCTTATCTAAAATTACCAAAAAAACATTTAAAATTATCATCAAACATAACTTTTTCTAAATTATTGGCATAAAATAAAGCCATTTTTAAATTTTTTTGAATATCTTCTGGCATGGATTCAAAAAGTTTTGAATCAGCATTTTTTGGTAGAAAAATGGTTAATCGTTGAATAATTCTAATTAATTCAAGATTATAATTCTCTTTAAATATGTAATCAGTTTCATTTTTTATTTCAACATAATCTCTCAATGACCTTAAGTAATTGACCAATTTTTTTATTTTATTAGGGTCTTTTTTTAATCTATCATAAATTTTATTTTCAATATCTATTGTGTTTTTTAATTCATTAATTAAATTATTATATTCTAAATTATATTTTTTATTATTAATTTCTAAATCTTCTAATTTTACATATATTTCTTTAATTTGCTTAGCAATATTCAAAAGAAAATTTATATCTTGATAATCTTCAGTTGGCAAATCAATCATAAAATCACTTCCTAAATTAGTAATATATAATAACATAAAATTCAAACCTTAACAACATTACAATCCTTTATATTGTTTTTTATCATTTTTTAAACTAGCTTTAGTAATTATCTTATTACCATACCTTTCCTTTAAATTATCAATCACCTTATCTACTTTAGAATCTTTAGTATTTTCTTCTTCAAATAAAGATACCTGATAATTAACATTATCAACTAATTTATCTAATCTAACTCCAATTAATCTTATTCTATCATCATTCCACATTTCATCTAATATTTCTTTAGCTATTTTATATATTTCATTAGTAACATTAGTTGCGTTATTTAATTTTCTTTGATGAGATTTTCTTTTAAAATAATTATCTTTTAATATAACACATATAACAGTTGTATATTTGTTTTGTTTTCTTAATCTAATACTAACAGTTTCACACAAACTCATTAAATAAGGATATAAATTTTCTTTAGTTGTTATATCTTTATCTAAAGTAAATTCATTACTTATCCCTTTAGGAATAGAAGTAGAATTATCAACTATACTATTATCTATTCCTCTAGCTTGATTTATTAAAAAACTAGCTTGATTTTTAAAATAAACATATAATCTTTCATAAGGGAAATTAGCTAAATCACCAATTGTATTAATACCTATATTAATTAATTTTTCACTAGTTTTTTTACCAATCATAAATAAATCACTAATAGGTAATGGATACATTTTTGATTCTACTTCAAAATCATATAAAGTATGAATTTTATTAGGTTTACTAAAATCACTAGCCATTTTAGCACATAATTTATTATTGGCTATTCCTATATTAACAGTAAAGCCTAATTCTTCATATATTTCTTTTTGAAGTTTTTGTGCAAATTCATACTGATCTCCATATATATTTTTAACCTTACCATAATCTAAATAACATTCATCAATACTTGCTATTTCAATATCTGGTGTATATTTATTTAATAATTCAAATAACTTATTACTCATTTCACTATAAAATTTATAATTAGGTGGATATACTTTCAAAACACTACATTTCTTTTTTGCTTCAAATAAATTCATAGATGTATAAATTCCTAATTTTTTACAAGAGTTGGATTTTGCTAAAACTATTCCCTTTCGCATCTTTGGATCTCCACCTATTACGGCATAAGAATTTCTAATATCATATTTATATCCATTATTAAGTAATTCAATAGCCGTCCACGATAGAAAAGCATTATTAACGTCAATATGAAATATAATTTTTTCCATAGAAACCACCTTATTCAAATTTTAACATTTATTAAATATATTGTAAATAGAAATACGAATGTATTTTCGTTTTTTATTATAGTTATTTGCTTATTCACTTTTTTATATTACATAATATATTATCGAAAGGAGAATTAAATATGGATAACAATTTAAATGAATATAGTTCCGATTGTAACAACGACTGCCTTTGTCAAGTAATAAAATTCTTAATCGATATTTGTGAAACAGGACCAACTGGACCTACTGGACCAAAAGGGGCTACTGGTCATCAAGGCGCTACTGGGGCAACCGGGCCTACTGGAACATCATTTCAAAGTTATGCTATGGTACACGATTTATCAAATTCAACAGTTCCTAAACAAAATCCAATTTTATTTCAAAATACTAATTTATCAAATAAAATATCATATAGTCCTATAACTGGCGACTTTTCAATACCAGAAAAAGGAATTTATATAATTCATTGGTGGGTTAACGTTAGAAACAAAGGAAAAGACTGTGAAGATAAAGCATTAAGTATAGAATTTAGAAAATTCTGGCCAAATGTTGAATTAATTGCTCACTCATCAACTCATAACAAAGTTTCATGTTGTCAAACTGGTACGATCAATGGAAATGCAATTTTTGAAGCAACAGCCGGTGGAAGTTATAGATTGGTGAATGCTTCAGATGTAGATTTTGATTTAGTACCTAACGATTTATATTCTGGATGTGTTTCTATAACTAGAATAAATTAAAAAAATATGGAGAAATCCATATTTTTTAATTTATATTTAAAGGTTCATTATCTAGTTCTTTATCAACTAACATTTCATGCATATACTCTTCTTCAGTATTCAAAAACACTTCTTCTATTCTATCTACTCTACATTTTTCTGCTTTAATTATTGATAATACTTTTTCAGTTGCTTCTTCTATTTCATCATTAATAACAACATAATTATATTTAGTTACTTCATTCATTTCTCGATACGCAATTTTAAATCTTTCTAATATTTTTTCTTTAGAATCAGTTCCTCTTCCAACTAATCTTTGTTTTAATTCTTTTAAAGAAGGTGGCATAATAAACACAAACAATGCTTCAGGTATTAATTTTTTAACTTGCATTGCTCCCTGAATTTCTATTTCCAAGATTACATCTTGACCATTATTTAAATGTTCTTGTATATATTTTTTAGGAGTTCCATAATAATTATTTGCATAAATAGCGTATTCTAAAAAATAATCTTCTTTTATTTTATTTTCAAATTCTTCTTTCGTATAAAAATAATATGTTTTACCTTCTTCATCATTAGTTCGCATCGGTCTACTAGTTGCTGATATGGAAAGCCATAAATCCTTATTTTTTTCTAACATCCTATTAATTATTGTTCCCTTACCTGCACCTGAAGGAGCAGAGATTACCACTAATAATCCTTGTTTCTTTGTTTTTATCATATTTTTCCTCCAATTAAATTTATATAATTATACCACATATATCATTTTTTTACTAAATTTTAATTATTTATGTCGACTTATATTAAGTACTATTCCGATACTACATAAGGTTATTAATAAAGAAGAACCACCATATGATAAAAATGGCAATGTAACACCCCTTACAAGTTTTTTGGTAAACTAAAGTGATGGTTGCAAGTTTTTTTGGTAAACAAAAGTTTTTAAAAAAAAATCACCTTAAATATGATGTTAATTTTGGAAACTTAAAGTACAACTTAATATTATTATCATTATCAATTTCAACTTTTTCTACTAAATTAACTATCAATTCTCTACTCGGTTTTTTCGTTTTAAGAAATGACCTTACTGCAGTTTTACAACTTTCAAAATCAAATCTCTTAATTGTTGACTCAACTTTTTCTTTTTGCTCTAACAACTCTTTTTTCTTGGCAGAAGATATTTCTAATTTTTCATTATAATTATTTAACAAACTATCAAAAGTTTTTTCTGGTATTTTGTTATTGACTTTATCAATATAAATTTGCTCGATCAAAGTATCATATTTACTTATTTCTTTAGTTAAAATATCAATTTGTTTTTGAAGTTTTGTTATCTCTGATTCTAATAATTTATTAGCATCATAAGTAAGTTTTTTATTATTATATTCTTTCAAATAAGAATCACATATTTCATTAATTATTTTAATTAAATCTTCCTCTAATAAATTATAATTAACTCTATGAATTTTACAAACACCATATTTTCCTTTTTTACTATACCCATTACATTGAGTATAATGTGAATTACTTTTTTTACATTTTTTCTTCAAAATACTTATATTATGACCACATTCTTTACATTTTAATAAACCCGTAAACAAATATTTTTCTTTTTGTTCTCTTTGCTTTCGCAAACTTTTTGAAGAAATTAATTTACCAACAAGTTCAAATGTTTCCTTATCAATAATAGGTTCATGTGTTCCTTCTACAATTATATATTCTTCTTTTTTTGTAGCCCTTATTCTTTTTGAATTATATCTTACCTTATTATAAGTATTTTGTACCATATTTCCTATATACATTTCACTTGTTAATATATCTCTAATCGTTTGTGGTCGCCATATTCCAAATCCATCATTATCTGTAATTAAAGCTCCTCTAGATTCTTTCTTATAGACTATTGGAATTGGAACTTTTTCTTCAGTTAGTACTGATGCTATTTTATAACAGCTATTTCCTTGAGATGCCATTTCAAACATTCTTTTAACTACAAGTGATGCAACAGGATCAATTATTAATTTATGATAATCAGCAGGATCTTTTAAATATCCATATTTAGGATAAGTTCCTATATACTCTCCATTTTTTTGTTTTGCAGTAAGAGAAGATTTAACCTTTTTTGATACATCTCTTAATGTAAAATCATTAAATGTTAAACGCATAGACAACATATTATCTCCAAGAAGAGAATCATACCCATCATTAATTGCAATATACCTAATATTATTATCAATAAAATATTCTTCTATGTATCTGCCTGTTTGATATAGTTCACGACCTAAACGAGATAAATCTTTTGTTATTACACAATTTATGACACCATCTTCTATGTCTTTTATCATTTTTTTAAAGCCAGGCCTATCAAAGTTTCCTCCTGAAAATCCATCATCAATATATTCTTTTATAATTTCCAACCCTTGAAATTTAGCAAAAGATTCTATAATCATTCTTTGACTAGCAATTGATGAACTTTCATCTTTTTTTACTTCATCTTCTTTTGATAATCTTAAATATCTTCCACATTTATATTTTCTCATAACTCTTCTATCCTCCTTCATTTAGTTATGAGAGTTGTGTGCTATATAAATTATAGCATGATTTAATTATATTTTTTACCAAAATCTCATAACTTTTATATTATTTTATATATTTAATTCTTTTAAATTTAATAAGAATAACTCTTCTATTATTTCTTTTAATTTTTTGCCTTCTTCATTAAAACTATACTCAATATTAAAATGCGAATCATTTTTAAGTTTGTTTATCATATTATTTTCCCCTCGATAAAATTTATTTTATAATAAAAAAAATATGCAAACAATTTAAATTTTAAGACATTAAAATAATTTATAAATTACTTTTTACCATTTATCTCTTGCTGACTACAAATGGTAAAGTAATTCTTTAACAAATTTATGTTTTTAATATATATAAAAAATAAATATCCAAATTGGAATATTTATTTTTATTACCATTAATCGAATACATATTTAATTAAATTTTTATTGTATCGTTTACTTTTATAATAAACATAACTTAAATAATTGTTGTTTCATCTTTTATTTATTTGGATTAAATTCTTTAACATTGCCAAATATTTCTAATTTTTTATTTATCCTGTTATAAATTAGTGCTCCGTCATCAAATATTGCATACACTTTTTTTTGAGTATCATTAGAAACTTTTTGTAATGAATCTAAATATCTTTTATTGTTTATTGTATGTACATCTATATAAAACGGATCATCTAATATTCCAAATCCATCATAGAATGCAAAATATTTATAAAAATTATTTTTTGCGGTAATAAAATATCTTTTTAATTGAAGCTCTGTTCCCGCACTTTCTCCAATTATTAATCCATCAAAATACTTTATATCATAAAATATCTCAGTATCATGAAGTACTTTTTTAAAAAACATTTCTGGATTACCACCAGGTAATAATAATATATTTGATTCTTTAATAATATTCTTAAGTTTTTCCTTAGAATCACTATAACAATTACATACAGTAATATTACTTTCCTCTATACCAATTTTTTTAAGTTCATTTATATATCTATTATATCTTCTTTCACCTTTTTTAAAAAACTCATTATCTAATTTATCGGCATCTATTTCAACTGGAAATGCCCAAGGGAATATAGCCACTTTAGGATTTTTAGGTAATATTTCTAACATTCTATCTTTAACTATATCCATCCCTATTTCTATTCTACTAAATAATATACTATACATAACATTACCTCCTTATTAATTTTTTTGCTGCCATTTGTCCACATCCAACATCTATTTTATCCCCTACACTTTCAAATTTAGAATTATGAATGTTTCTTTTATCCAATAATCTATGTAACTTTAAATATCTATCATCAGTAGCTTTCTCAAATTTTCCACCTTCAATTGGATTATAACTACTAATTTTTAATCTATCATCATCTTCTAAAAATTTAAGTAATTCATAAAAATCTTCATCTGAATCATTAAATTTTTTTAATAATACATAATTAAATTCAGCCTTGTGAATACTATGTTTTTTATAATAATTCATTGCTTTTCTTAATTCCTCAAAAGAAGAATGAGAAGGTATTAATTCTTTTCTCTTTTTATCGTTAGGTGCATGTAATGATATAGTTAATTTGAATTGTCTAATATTATTAAAGTCTTCAGTTAATTTAACTATATCTTTTGAATATGGTAATGTTGTAGCAAGAGCAAAATATATTCTTTCATCTCTTTGAGCTAATTCTTGTATAGCAGCTAGAACATTATCATAATTTAACATTGGTTCTCCAACCCCCATAAAACTACAACATAAATACTCATATCTCTTTAATAATTCAAACTGTTCAATAATATTACTAATCTCATCTAAGATTTCTCGTTTGGTCAAATTTCTATGATAATTCTTATTTATTCCATTATAACACATTTGGCATGATATAGGACATCCAATTTGACAAGAAACACATAAGTGGCATGTATTTCCATCATCAAAAACACCTGTTTCAATCACAAAATTATCATCCGTTGCTTGCAAAACTTTAGCTGATAATTTATCTTCACTAATAATCTTATCTATTATTTTCATAATCTACCTTCCTTATATAATCTTTTCATTTCTTTAATATTATTTTGCATATTACTTTTTTCATTTAATATTTTAAATATTAATTCATCTAATGGTAAATCACTTTCTAATAATTCCTTAGAAGAAATTATCATAGCATTATAAAGATTTCTTAACTTAGTATCACTAATATTATTTAAATATGTTGTATTTGTAGATGACCAGTTACAATTCTTATTTTTCCATCTAAAATTATATAATAATAATAATTGCTTATATTCTTTTAATTTTCTTAATTCATATTGCCGTTTAGCTTCTTTTAAATCTACATTTAAATATGGATTGGCAATAAACACAAGTTCTTTATTAGATGTTTTTTCAGCTAAATAATTCATTAAAAATATTAAAAATAATTGATGATTACTAGCGATATAGATTTGCTTAGGATTATCATACAATTTAAAATAATTACTCCAAACAAAATCAACATCTATATTAAATGGTCCAGACAAGGTATCTATTACATATCCAGTATTTCTATTTTTTGAAACTAAAATATCTGAATTATTAAAAGTCCTAATAAATGCATTCATTTCTTTTTTTAAATACGGAGGACATATAGAAGGAATTTTTACATCATCTTTTAATTCAAATACTAACGATTGTTCTATATACGTGGAACATACTTGATTGCAATAATTGCATATAATATTGCTGTTTTCTATTCTGTATATTTTACCATTATTAACTGATGATGGAATCATATCTACTCTTCCACATTCACATCTTATTTTTTCTTTTTGTTTTATTTTTAAAAATCCATCATGGTACATTTTATCTACTATCTCCAATAATTGGGCACCGTGATCTTTGTCCACAAAAATTGAATCATATTCTATTTTAGATTTACTAATAGTGTCTAAGTAACCATCTAATTCAGTATCCTTTTGTTCATAACTATGGATTATATTAAATCCTATATTCTTTTTTGCTTCAAGCACGTCCCCAACAAAATCCATTATAGTTGGAGATAAAAGCATGCCAATATTAGTTTCCTTTTGTGGTTTTATTGGTAATGTTGATATTAAAAATTCTTCACCTTTCAATTTTAAAACCTCCTTAAAATTAAAATACATTTATTATATAAATTTTTCTTTTTAATATTCAAATCTTTTAATATATTTTCTCTATTAGTTAAAACTTTATAACTTTCATTTATACTATTTATATCAAATATAACATTTGAATGAGAACTTAAATCTATATTTTTTTTATCAAGTATCAATTGTAAATCTTGTATAGACTTTAAATATTCATTAAATAAATTAAATAAATTTTTATCTACTATGTTTGATTCATTAAAAAAACAATCTATATTAAATTTAATTACATTTTTATCTAATCTATAAAATATAGCTAATAATTTATAAAAATTAAATAACACAGTTGTTTTATATATTTTTTTTAATAAAGCATTTTCTACATAAGCCAAATCTTCATCTAAGTAATTATCATCTCTTTTTATATCATTTAATAAATTATCTATAAATATATTTATATTATTATTTTTCCTATATTCATTTCTATATTTTTTATATATTTTTAAATATTTTTCATTAAAAATAAATTCAAAACAATACGTCCATTCGTTAATATTAAATTCATTATCATATTTATTAAAATAATTAATTACATCATATATACTTCTTGTAGAATTATATGTTTCATACATCAATTGTTCCGCATTCTCCCTACATTTAACTTTTATTTTTCCATCTATAAAATTAAGGACATATTCATTATTATCTATGGCACTTATCTTTTTTTCATCTATTAAAGGCAAATACACTACCATACTATGTAATTTATCTTTACCTCTAAATTTTAATACTTCTTGTAATATATAATTTATTTTATCTTCAATATCTATAATATCTTGATAATTATTTGAAGTTGTTAAATAATTAATATCTATATCACTAAATAAGTTATTAGAATTTCTTGCTAAACTACCACTTAATGTTATACAAAAATCAATATTATAAAAATTTTTAAATATACAACCAAGCTCATTAATCATTTCAATTATATAATCTCGATATTTTTTATTCAACATATTAAATTCTTTTATAGAAATATCAAAAGCTTTAGATTCATAATAATCTCTTAGCCCTAATATTTTTTCTCTATAAGAAGATATAAATTTATTTTTAATTATATTGTATTTTTCTAAATTCATGTTTTATAGTTCCTTTTTTTCTTGTAAAATAAAATACTATTTTTCTTATTTTTTGTCAATATCTTTAAGTAAATTTTGATAATTTAACAATCAAATATATTCTCATATCATACAATATCCTATTATATCAGTTTGATTTAACAAAAATTCATCTCAAAGTCCAACTCTCATAAACTTTCCTGTGTTTACCAACAATGCATCGTTGTTATATTTTTGTAAAAATTTCCATAAAATAAGATTTTTCTTTAATTTTGATATTTTTTTGTGTTTTTTTATTTAAATAAAACCGTGTTTTTCCCTTTATTTATAAGAATTTCCACGATTTATACTATTTTCTCCCATTTTCTTGCATACCCTGTTACAGGTATTAAACCAACCACAACCATTAAATTTAAACAAGCTTGAAAACCTATCTGAAAAATAATTCCAAAAGATAAATATTTACCAAATAAATCATTACAATTACGAGATATTTTAAATCCATTATAACAAATAATAACGAATAAAGTAATAATAATTAAGCAACCTAAAAAGCCTAATTCCTCACTTATTATTGAAAATATAAAATCAGTTTGTGGTTCAGGTAAAAAGAAATGTTTTTGTCTAGAATTACCTATTCCAAATCCAAATAAACCACCAGGACCTATGGCATATAAACTTTGTATAATTTGAAAACCACTACCTAAAGGATCACTCCAAGGATTTAAAAATGATAATATTCTACTCAAGCGATAAGGAGCTGCTAAAATTAATCCTACTACTCCTATTACTCCAACAATACCTAGTCTTATAAAATATTTAAAATTCACACCACCAATAAATAATAAACCAATTATAGACATTACAATAATTGTACCTGTTCCAAAGTCTGGTTGTAACATAATAAGTCCAAATATTAACATAAGTAATCCTAAAATTGGTAATATACCTTTAAATGATTTGGTCGATTTTTCATTATATGATAGATATTTAGATACAAATATCATTAATCCTAATTTAGTAAACTCACTAGGCTGAATACCAAACGAACCTATACCAAACCAACTACGACTACCATTTCTAACAGTTCCAATACCTGGTATTAAAACTAATATTAATAATACTAAACAACTAATTAAAATTAAATTTGATTTTTTTAAATATATTTTATAATCTATTTTACTTATTATAATCATTAAAATTAAACCAACAATAAAAAATAATCCTTGATTTTTAACATATTTTAATGCATCGTCATATTTATATTCAGCCCATATATAAGAAGCAGAATAAATCATTAATATACCAAATATACTTATTATTATTACACTAATTAATAAAGCTAAATTACATTTTTTCATAAATATCCCTCTATTAATTTTATGAACAACAGTAATAAAAAAGCATATATTCATGCTTTTAAATTACAATTTTTATTAAATTCATCACTTATTTTTATTAATTTTATTGCCAATTTATTTATTTTACTTTTAATTAAAAATCCTTTTTTATTTTGTAACTCTTTTAATTCATATAAAGTATTAATTAAAGTTTGATAGCCTTTTTCACCATATATTCCATTAAACCAATATTCAATATCATCTATATTACCATCTATTCTTAAATTTTCTAAAGTTAATAAAAATGTTTTATTATCTAATAATTTTTGACAATAATATTTTAATGAAAAATAAGCTGGTGAAACATAATTACCATTAATACTATTTTTAACAGCATATATCGTATTATTCATTCTTTCATCGTCACTTTTTAAATTAGATATAATATTTATTATTTCCTCTGTTTGTTTTGAATTAATTATTTCTTCTAAAACATAACTTTTATTTTTTTCAACTATTTTTGAATCTTTTAAACTATATTTTACTTTACTTAAACCAGTTCTTAAATAAAAATAATCATTATCTAATATTACTTCGTTTTGATAAGAATTAATTGCATGATTTAATTCATGAATTAAATTATCTAATAATTGTATAAAAGGAATATTGTTGTATCTATTTAAATAAATTGCTTTTTTAGTTTTGACAGTTTCTTCTACATATGGATAACTTACGTATAAAGCCTGAATTCTAGGATCTTCTTTACCTGCAATAACTATTGGAATATTATTTAAACAATTAACTATAAAATGTTCTTTTCTAATACCATATTTAATAACAAAAGCTGGCAATATTACATATAATAAATGTTTAATATTATCTGGATAATTGTATTTTAAACCAATTTCATCTACTATTTTTATATATTTATCACTCATATATTTCACCATTTATATTTTATAACATTTTATTAAGTTTAACAACAAAAAAATTAATTCTTTAATTGAATTAATTTTTATTTTGACAATTTTATTGTTTTGTCTTCTTTTGGTTTAATAATAGAAAATAATTCTTCTAAGTCATTTTTACTGTTATTACATGATGTAAAGAAATTAGTTGATGAATCATAAAATCCTATATCTTCAAATCTTATTTCCGCTAATTTATCATGTAACATAAACATATTTTTTTTCATATAATCAGACATATGACTAGGTTCAGGTAAAAATATTATTCCTTCTTTTGTAGGTTCTACAGTATCAGGATTTAAATTATTATAAACACTAAATCCTTTTGAAGTTAACATTGGCATTAATTCAAGGATAACAGCAACAGGATCTTGTAAATAATGTTTAAAATCTATTCCTTTTAAAATTCCTTTTATTTTTTCATTTAATTGAGCCATAGCATATAAATATTCAACATGTAAACTCATATCATTTAATTTGTTTATGGATATAACATCACCATCTGGACAAAAAATTGTTACAGCAGACAACTTAAAATCAATATCTTCTATTTTAGTAACTATACTTGACATAACAATCCTTCCTTTCTTTTTTGTGAATCCATTTCTTGCAAGGGCTTGTATTATACCACAAAAGTTAAAAAAAGTAAAATCGACTATATTATGACACCAAAAGTTAAGGAAAGTAGTGATGCTATTAACCCAATTATCCAAAATAATTTAACTATATCATGTTCATCCCAACCTTTTTTTTCAAAAGAATGATGAATAGGAGTCATTAAAAATAATCTTTTTTTAGTAAATTTATAATATGTTCTTTGAATTATACAACTTAATGTTTCAATAACAAAAACTATACCTATTAAAACTAATAATAATTCATGCCTTGTAATAATTGCAATACTACCTAAAGTGGCTCCTAAAGCTAAAGAACCTGTATCTCCCATAAATATTTTAGCTGGATTACTATTAAATACTAAAAATCCTAAAATACTTCCTACTAAAGCAAAGCAAAATAATGCTACACTTTCATAACCATCTAACCATCCTGTATCATAAGCAATAATACCAAAAGTTAAAAAAGCTATAATCGATAAGCCACCTGCTAAACCATCTAATCCATCAGTTAAATTAACAGCATTACTAGATGCTACTAAAACAAATAATATAAATAAACCATATAACCAACCAATATCTAATCTTAAATTTATAGTATGAATCCAAAGTAAAGGTTCATTGCCTGCTTTCATAAATAAATAGAAAAATATAACCGCTACAAATAATTGTAAAACAAATTTAGAACTTTCACTTAAACCTTTGTTATTATTTTTTATTACAATTAAATAATCATCTATAAAACCAATTAAACTATAACTTAAAAATGTAAATATTACAATCATTATGCTATAATTTAACTCTATTATATTTAAAATGAGTAAAATTAAAATTATTAAAATTGTTGGAATTATAAAGATAATTCCTCCCATTGTCGGTGTCCCTACTTTTTTCTTATGTGCTTCTTCTAAATATCTATTTAATATCTGATCTAATTTTTTCTTTTTTAAAAAAGGTATTATTAAAAATCCTAGAATAATTGATAAAATAAAACTTATCATCACTACAAAAGCAACTTTAGTTAACATTATTCATCTCCTAACATTAATCTTATCGTTTCACCTTCAGCTATATAACTAGCCTCACTTGGTGATTGATGAATTACTTTACTTCCACTACCACTAAATTCAACTTTAAATTCTTTTAAATTAGATACTGCTTCTTTAGTTTCCATTCCTATAACATTAGGAACAGTAAAATATCTTTTATCCCCATAATTATATTCTTTAGTCATACCATCATATCTCTCTTTTATATTTAGAGCAGAAATAGCCGAATTTAAAACATTCTTAGCAATTGGAGCAGCTATAGTTCCTCCATATTGAGTAACACCTTTTGCATTATCAATAGCAATATATACGACAACTTCTGGATCATCAGCAGGCAAAAATCCCATAAATGATGTTATATAATTACCTACTAAGTATTTACCATCTTCAACTTTTTGTGCAGTACCAGTTTTACCACCTACACGATAATTTGATATATAAGCATTTCTACCTGTACCATTAGCAACAACACTTTCCAAAGCATATCTTACTTTAGCACTTGTATTTTCAGTTATTACTTTTCTAACTACACTAGGTTTATTCTCAACTATTGCTGAATTAGTTTCTGGTTCATTTAAACTTTTAACAATATAAGGAGTATATAAATTTCCACCATTAATTGCCGCAGAAACAGCTGTTATTTGTTGTATTGGAGTTACTGATACACCTTGACCAAAAGCAGTTGTCGCTAACTCTAAATCACCTATTTTATCTTTATCAAATAAAATACCATTAGCCTCACCATTTAAATCTACACCTGTAACATTTCCAAATCCAAATTTATCAATATAATCAAATAAAACATCCTTACCTAGTTTTAAACCTAAATCTACAAACCCTGGGTTACATGAATTTTCTACAACTTGTAAAAATGTTTGTTCACCATGTCCACCATGTTTCCAACAATGAATTGTTGCTCCCCCTACTTTTACTGCACCACTATCATAAAAATGATCTTCGTCTAAATTAACAATATTTTCTTCTAAAGCAGTAGCTAAAGTAATTATTTTGAAAGTCGATCCTGGTTCATAAGTCATCCAAATAGGTAAATTTCTGTTAATTATTTCAGTAGAATAATCTTCATAATTACTAGGTTCAAAAGTAGGACGTGAAGCCATAGCAAGTATTTCTCCTGTTTTAGGATTCATTACTATTCCTAATGCTTGATCTGGATTATATTTACTAACAGCATTATCTAATTCTCTTTCTAATGCTGTTTGAATATTATAATCAATTGTTAAATAAACATCTATACCATCTTGTGGGTGTTCGTATATTTCTGATAATTGTAACTTATTACCTTTAGCATCACTAAAAAATTTGATTGCTCCATAACTTCCAGTTAAATAGTCATCATACATAAGTTCTAAACCAGATAAACCTTGATTATCTATTCCTACAAATCCCAATGTATGAGCTAATAAATTACCATATGGATAATATCTCTTACTTTCTTTTAATAAATAAACACCTGGCAAATCTAAATCATTTATCTTATCAGCTGTTTCATAATCTAATCTTCTACCTTCGGGATGAACTCTTTCAATTGAAGATTTTACTGAAACATGCTCATACATTTCTTCATAAGTAACATTTAAAATAGGTGCTATTAATTCTGCTGTTTTTTCTTTATCTTCAATTTGATTAGGTATTAAAACTAAAGATGTTGTTGTTATATTATCAGCAAGTACTACACCATTTCGATCATATATTTTTCCCCTATTTGCTTCTATTGGCAAGTTTCTACTCCATAAACTAGTAGCATAATTATTTAACTTTTCATACTCAAATACTTGAATATAAAAAACTTTACCAATTATTAAAATAAAAAATAAAAATATAACTAACATAACTATTTTAATTCTTATATGAATATTTTTAAAAAACATATACTCACCCATTTAAGTATATGTTTATATTTTATTATTATTTGTTTAATAAATAAGGTATTTAAAATTTATAAATTCCTAAAAATATACAGGACTCAGCATCCTATTTATCTTTCACATTAAACACCATATCACTAATACACTACTTATAAAGTAGTTTTTTTATTTAATAGTTTTACAATTTATCTATTATCTAATCGTGTTTTTCCTAATTCTTTTTGTATTACTGATAAAACACACATATTATAATAATACATAATATTATTTCAATTATTACCACTTTAAAATCTACTAATAATGATCGGAGTAATAGGATTTAAACCTACGGCCTCTAGTTTCCAAAACAAACACTAGACTACACTCAGATTTGACATATTTTTAAAAATATTGTATAAAATAGATATTGAGAGCAGTCGTACCGAAGTACCGGTGCGGGTGCTCTCATTTTTTTATTTTCTTTAAACTTTATTCTATAAATATAGATTTATATTTTAATTTAATGAACAATAATTAGTCAAACGACAATTGAAATCTTTTCCTTTTATCCTATTATTCCAAGCATTTATTAAAATTACATTCATATTTTTAAAATATCTGTTATGGTATTTTATAATCATAATCAAATTTCTTTATTTATACAAAATACAGCGTAAAGTGGAACTGACTTTATATTATTTTCTAATCCAAAATTTTTGGCTGATATCCTAATACTATATTTAGGATTATATTTTTTAATATATTCGTTCAAACTTTTACTATTTGTTCTTCTACCACTTTTAACTTCTATTGGAATAATATCCCCATCTATTTTTACTAAAAAATCTATTTCATATTTATCAAAAGTATAATAATATAATTCTTTTGATTTAGGATATAATTCACAAGCTATATAATTTTCAGTAAGTACTCCTTTATACATTTCATTTTTATCTAGCAATATTTCACTATAATCTAAATTAGATAGTGATCTTAATAAACCAGCATCACTTAAATATATTTTGAATTTATCACTATTTACAAAAGCTTTTAAAGGTGATTCATTCTTTTCCGTTAAATCACATTTTAATATCATATTACTTGACAATAACCAATCTAAACTACTTTCGTATCTAATTCTTCTTGCATCTTTATTTACAATACTGTATTTAAAAGTATTGTTCTCTCTTGCTAATTCTTTAGGAATAGATTCATATATTTGACTATTTTTAATACTTTCACTATTTTCTGTATATTTATTCATATCAGCAAGATAAGATGTAATAATTTGTTCTTGAAGTTCAAAATTAACATGAGCTATGTTGCATTCATTACTAATAAAATCTTTAATTAAAGCCGGCATCCCACCTAAAACTAGATACTTTTTATATAAATCTAAAGCCTTTTCATGTATTGGATTTATTAATGGTTCATTGGATTCATAATGAGTTTTTATTTCTTCAATTAACTTATTTTCACCTAATGCAATTAAATACTCTTCAAAATTCATTGGATAAAGATATTTAATAATTACTTTTCCAACTGGAAAAGATGATTTAAATCTATTAATTTTAACACCTAATAAAGAACCAGCACATACTATCTTATATGGTTTATCACTTTCTGCAAAATATTTTAAAGAAGTTATTGCTCTTTCACTTACTTGTACCTCATCCAAAAATATAATTGTACTTTCAGGATTGATAACTATATTTTTTATAATTTCAATTTTTTCTATTATTATATTTGGATCAATAGTACTTTCAAATATTTCTGCAATGTTTTCTTCTTTATCTAAATTAATATAGACATAGTTCTCGAAATTTTCCTTGCAAAACTTTTCTAAAATATATGTTTTTCCTGTTTGTCTTGCTCCTACTAACATAAGTGGCATTTTAAAGTTATTCTTCCACTTTAATAATTCTTCTTCGATTTTTCTATACATAGATTTCACCTCTATATACATTTTAGCATATTTCGTACAAAATAGATATAATTTCTGCTACTTTTCGTACATTTTGTACGAATTTATTTATTTTTTTTCTAAATCATCGTAGATATTCTATATTTTTAATCGTTATCTTTTACATAAACGCAATAATTAAATATATTATTTTATATTATTTTATATTATTTCTTGCTTTTTTTGCAATCAAATTACCACTTACATCATAAATTGCTACTTCGTTTATATCCTTCATATTTAATAAACATCTTTTAAAAATATCTTCAATGGATTTAAATTTTGGAATATCTTCATTATCTATAATAGGATAAGATTCACAGAAATCAAGCATAAAATCTTCTATTTTTTTCGCATATGTACCTATTTGATATGTTCCATCATGATAAAAGTAAACCAATCTATAGCCTTCATTTACAAACATTGTGTTATAATCATAAATTAATTCTTCTTTATAAACTACACTATCATTAATAATTTTAGCACTATTAATTACTTTTTTTGCTACACACTCTTGATTAATATTATATATTGCTACTCCTAAAGCATTTAAATTGAGTTCTAAAAATCTATTTAAAATATCATCTAAATTTTTATACTTAGTAACTTTATTATTTTCATGAAAAAAAATCATGAAATCTTCTATTTTTTTTGCATATAAACCTTTAGGAACTTCGTGATATTTTTCATAATAGTAAACAATTCTAAAACCTTCATTATAGACTACATATGTTTTAAAATTATTTAATTCTTCTTTCTTTATTTCCATATAATATACCACCTTTAACAATAAATCTATCATTATAACATATAATTCTAGCAACTCTTTTCCGTATATAATATATTCATCTACAATATCATCTTTAGTATTATATTTATATTTTTCATCGTTCTTTTTTATTTTCCTTTCGCACTTAAATTATATCATATTTAATCGTATTCGAAAATATTTACCATAACCCCATTTTATTAAAGAATTAACAATTATAAAAATATAACTAACATAACTATTTTAAATTTTATATAAATATTTTAAAAAAAACATATACTCACCCATTTAAGTATATGTTCTTTTTTATTAAACTTCAAAGATTTTAAATTATTTCAACTTTATTATAAATTTTACGTTCTTTTTTTATAATTCTTTAATTATTTTCCAATTTTTTTATACACTTTTTCTTCAGCAAATATTTCTGAACTTATTCTAATTTTTTTATTATCAAAATCTATTACGGCTAAAGCATCATAAGGAATAAAACATCTAGGATATGCATGACCAAAGTTAATATTATATAACAATGGTGTGTCCAAATCTGAAAACACATTTTTATATACCTTTTTATATTCTTCATAATAAATTTCATCATATGGTTTACCAATTATAATTCCTTGAACATTTGATAATATTTCTCTCTTTTTTAACTCCATCAACATAATTTCTAATTTTTGAGGTGAAGTTTTTTCTTCAGATGTTTCTAAAAACAATATTTTTTCTTTAAATTCTTTTAATGATGGAATCAAATTATACTTATTACTTATTTCAACTTCTTCTCCATAGCGCTCTCCAACCAATAAATCATAAATTGATTCAAGGCAACCACCAAATAAATTGCCTCTTCTAACACCCGTTCCATTTAATAATTCAAAGCCGTTTTTTTCTTTACATAATATTCTTGGAATACCAATAGATTTTTTACTATAATCAATCCTATCTAAATACCAAACAGGACTAGATTCTATTTGTAGTTCTTTTAAATTTTCAAAATATAACAAAAAATATTTTTCAGTATAAGAAAGCATATTCTTGTCTAATTCACAAATATCAACTAAAAACGCTGGACCATAAAATGTAGATAAACCAATTCTATTAAACATAAAATGATTAACTGTCGTATCAGAAAATCCAGTAAATATTTTAGGATTATTTCTAACTGCTGTTATAAACTCATTATCTTCCATTAAATATGAAATAATTTTGTACGCATCATCTCCACCTATAGCAGTCATAATCATTTTTATACTTTTATCCATAAATGCTTTTTTTAAATCCTCTGCTCTCGCCTCAGGGTGTTCTTTTAAATATTGTATTCCTTTCATTGAATTAGGCATTATAATTGGATTGAGACCAAAAGATTTTAATCTTTTCAATCCTATTTCTATCTCATGTTTTACAAATTCTTCTCCTAATGTCCCATTTGACAAACTAACTATAGCTATTTTATCACCAGGTTTAAGTCTATACGGACGCACCATTATCTTCACTTTCAATAATAATTATCTTTTTTTCTAAATTAACTATGGCATTCATTCCGTAAGGCAATGTACACATTGGGGCAGTATGTCCAAAATTAACATTATATAAAATAGGCAATTGCTTTAATTTGCTTTCTTTATTTACAACTTTTAAAAACACTTCTTTATATTCATCATAATAAGTTTCTCCTTTGGGCTTACCGACTATGATACCATTAATTTTTGTTAATATTCCTAACGCAGATAAGTGTCTTAAAAAATAAGATACATCATCTGGTGATGGTTTCATCTCACTAGTTTCTATAAACAATATTTTGTTTTCCCATTCTTTTGTATCTGGCCAAATGTTTGTTCCAATAACCATATTTAATACTTCTAGACAACCTCCTAACAATTTTCCTTTAAAAATTCCACTGCCCTGTAATACTTCAAAGCCATGTTCCTCGAGTGTCATTTTTCTAAATTCATTATCCTTTGAACTATCAGTCCAATCAATTCTATCATTAGTCCATTCTCCACTTGACTCAATGATTATATTTTTATTTTCAAAAAGTGTATTTTCTAAATATTTTTTAGTATAATCATGCATACTACCATTTTCAGCAATTTCAGATAATAATGCTGGTCCATAATAAGATGTTATACCATTTTTATATAATAATAAATGTGTTACAGTAGTATCTGAATATCCAATAAATATTTTAGGATTATCTTTAATAATTTTTTGGTTTATAAAAGGTATAATTCTTATACTATCATCTCCCCCAATCATAGTAAAAATACCTTTAATATTTTTATCTTTAAATGCCTCCATTAAATCACTTGCTCTTGCTTCAGGATGATTATATAAATAATCACATCCCTTTAATGCGTTTGGCATTGTAATTACATTTAATCCAAATACTTCTTTCAATCTTTTTTTACCAACTTCATATCTATGTAGAAATTCTTTTTCGCCACCCATTCCACTAGATAGACTTACTATAGCAACAGTATCTCCTTTTTTTAATTTTTCTGGAATAATCATTTTATCAACTCTTTCTATTTTTTATTATAACTTATTTCTTTATTTGTTTCAATAATTATCAACAAATCAAATATAGGAATTAAAGAATCGGGCCAAGGATAAAACATACCACTAACTATTATTGAATTATTTTTTAATAATATTTTAAAAAAACATATACTCACCGACTTAAGTATATGTTTTATTATTACAAACTTAATCATTTATTAACTTTAAAAAAAGATTGATTCTTAATCAACCTATTTATTTCCGTTTACTATTTTATTTAAATTAACCATTTTTCTATCCAATTGATTTACAATCAATGAATATTCATACATTTCTTCTTTTATATTATTTGGAATATTATCTTCATATTTATATTGAATTTTATGACTTAATGAAGCCCAGAAATCTTGAGCAACGGTTCTTATTTGAATTTCTGCTTTAACAAAATCTTTTTTGCCATTATAAACAATAGGAACTAAAACAATTAAATGATAACTTGTATATCCACTCGATTTAGGATTAGATATATAATCTTTTTTTTCAATTATGTTTATATCAGGAATCATTGAAATTAAACTTACAATATCATATATATCTGTCAAAAAAGAACAAACTAATCTAATTCCTATTATATCTTTAATGTTATTTACAACATTATCAATTGTTCCATCTAAATTTTTACTAATTAATTTATTCTTAATACTTTCTTTACTTTTTATTCTACTTTTAATATGTTCTACAGGGTTATAATTATGTTCTTTAACAAAAGCATCAATCATTTTTTGTATTTTTGTTTCTAAAACATTCTTACCCAATAAATATTTACACAGCACCTCATCTATATCATTATTTATATTCATTTTTATCGCTCTCTTTTCATAAATAGCAATTCTACCAAATAATTTTAAAATTGTCAAATTAGTATATGCTATATAATTTAAAATATGACTACATAAATCTAATTAAACATCTTAATCAATTTTTCTTTTTCATCATTGGATAAGAAAGAAGCTTTTATAGCATTAATATTCATTTTATTAAAATCATCTATTTTAAAATCAAAACATTTGCTTAATTTTTCATATTCACGAGTTAATGTTATATTAGATACAGTTCTATTATCTGTATTAATAGTTACTAAAACACCTTTATCATATAATTTTCTTATCGGGTGATTAATATATTCACATATATTAGTATCAACATTACTAGTAGGACAAATTTCTAAAGTAATATTTTTTTCTTTTATTAAATTTATAACTTTATCATCTTCTATACATCTAACACCATGACCGATTCTTTTTGTATTAAAATTAATAGCAGATAAAATACTATCAATACCATCTGCTTCTCCAGCATGAATAGTAAATGGTATATTTATATCATTAATTATATCAAATAAATTTTTAAAACTACTAGTTTTGTATTTCTTTTCATCACCTGCTAAATCAATTCCAACTACACCCTTATTTAAATATTTATATGTTAAATCAATTATTTTTTTATTTTCTATAAAACTACTATTTCGCATCATACATAATATTAAATTAACTTTTAAATCTTTATCTCTTAATCCTTCTAAAACAGATTCAACTACTTCTTCTAAAGATAAGTGTTTAGTGTGTAAAATAGGAGCAAATCTAACTTCAGCATATATAACATTATCCTTCTTTAAATCTTCGACTAATTCTTTAGCAACCCTTGTTAACATTTCTTTTGATTGCATTATTTCAATTGGTAAATTAAATTTAGTTAAATATTCTTCTAAATTTTTACAATTATTACACATTACATCTTCTTTTGATATATTTTTAAATTCTTTTAATGTTTCATATCTAACTGAACCATCTAAATGAACGTGTAATTCTACCTTAGGAATTTCTCTTAGCATATTCATAAGAATCTTTCACCATTTCTTCTATTGTTTTAGTAGCTTTAAAATTTAACTTTTTTAAAGCGTATGAACAATCAGCATAACAAGCATCAATATCACCAGGTCTACGATCTGTTATTTTATAATTTACTTTAATATTATTAACTTTTTCAAATGTTTTAACTATTTCTAAAACACTATAACCATGACCTGTACCTAAATTATAAAAATCAATTCCTTTTTCTTTATTAATTAATTCAATCGCTTTTATATGACCGATTGCTAAGTCAACAACATGAATATAATCTCTAACTCCTGTTCCATCAACTGTATTATAATCATTACCAAAAATACTTAATTGTTCTAATTTTTTAGTTGCCACTTTAACAATATAAGGCATCAAATTATTTGGTATATCATTAGGATTTTCTCCTATTAAATAACTTTTGTGAGCTCCGATTGGATTAAAATATCTTAATACCGCAATACTCCAATCATTATCTGAATTATATAAATCTTTTAAAATACCTTCAATATATAATTTAGTTGAACCATAAGGATTAGTAGTTTTTAAATCAAAATCTTCTTTTATTGGTAATGTTTTAGGATTACCATAAACAGTAGCACTTGAAGAAAAAACTAATTTTTTACAGTTATATTTTGTCATAACTTCTAGCAAAGTTAAAGTTGAATCAAGATTATTACGATAATATAATAAAGGTTTTTTTACACTTTCTCCTACCGCTTTTAATCCGGCAAAATGAATTACTGCATCAATTTTTTCTTTTTCAAATATTTTATCAACTAATTCTTTATCACACAAATCACATTTATAAAATTTTAAATCTTTATTTGTTATTTTTTTTATTTTATCTATTACATCTTCTTTAGAATTAGATAAATTATCGATAATAACAACTTCATATTCATTATCTAACAATTCACAACATGTATGACTTCCAATATATCCACAACCACCTGTAACTAAAATTTTCATTCTTACCTCCTAAATATTTTATTTATAAATTTTTTACCAAATACTTCTTCTAACATATTATTTTTAATTGATAAAACTAAATAGATAACACCACCTATTAAAGCATATATTATTATTTCTAATAAGGCCCATAATCTCGTTGTTTCAAAAGTACCTAAAAATAATCTTATAATCATTATACTTAATAACATTATCCCATTCATTAATAATATTTTTATTGATGGAACAATACTACTTTTATAGCTAACTTTATAAACTTTATTTAATTTATATAACAAATAGATTACCGCTAAAAATTGAACCAACATTGTCGTTATAATTGTTCCATAATATGCTTCAAAACCAATAAATTTTACAAAATGCATCATTGGTATATTTAATATTGCCTTTAAAATAAAACTGCCAAATAATGTTCCTAAAGCAATTTTAGGTTTATCTAAAGCATTAGTAGTATCTACTAATACATAGAAAAATGAATTAATAATTGATTGTAATATATAAAAACTAAATACATCAACACTTAATTTATCATAACCATAAAAGATTGTCCAAACACTACTAGATAAAAACCAAATTCCTAAAGTCATAGGTAATGCTGTATATAATATTATTTTTAATGATTGATTTATTTTAACAGATACATCTTTATAATCTTTTAAAGTAGCGCTCCTTACGATATTAGGAATAATACTCATAGTAAGACCAAAAGTGATTGCTAAAATAATCATATTTAATTTCGATCCCCAAGTAGTTACAATACTTAAAATATTTTCAGCAACATTAACATCATAACCTAAACCAACTAATCCTCTAACAACAGTAAAAACATCAACTGTATTATAAATAGATCTTATAAATTCTATTAAAATAAAAGGTAAAGAATAAATAACAATTCTTTTAAAAATTACTTTATTAGTTAATTTTAATTCTTCTTTTTTAGGAGATTCATTTCTTTTTAATTCTTCTCTATTTTTATTTATTTTATTAATTATGTATAAGTAAGCTACTAAAGCTCCAGCAGTTGCTCCAAAAGTAGCTACACCAACAGCAGTTGTTATTGATAAATTAAATACTTTTAAAGTTAAATAACTTCCACCTACTATAACAATAACTCTTACTAATTGTTCTATTACATTAGCAATAGCAGGAACTGCCATCATTCTATGTCCTTGAACATATCCTTTACTTACACTTAAAATAGGAATAAATAATAAAGCTGTTGATATAACTCTAATAACGAAAGTTATATCATCTAGACTATTACCACCTTCAATATCACCTATTATTAGATATGATATTTGAGGTGCGAATAAAAATAAAGTGATAAAACTTAATAATCCCAATATAACTATAATATATTTACCTATTTTATATGCTCGTTCCTGTGCATTATAATAACCTAAAGTATTATATTCACTTACTGCTTTAGCCATTGCACTAGGAATACCAGTTGATGAAAGTGATGCAAATACAGCATATATAGTATAAGCATAACTATATAAAATTGCTCCTTGTGTTCCTATAATTGCTCTAAAAGGGATAACATATATTATCCCTAAAATTTTGCATAAAACTATTCCAATTGTTGAAATTATTGCTCCTTCAACAAAACTATTTTTTTTCAAAATATCACTTCCTTTAGTTATAAATAACTATTTTATATTCCAACATCCACCATTATCAGGGCCTATTCTTTCAATTATATTTTTATCAATCAATTTTTTTAAATTATATTTAACTTTATCAGATGAAATATTTAATTTACTAGCTAATTCATTTCTTGTTATTTTAGTATTTTCCTTTATATATTTTAAAATTTTTATTTGATTATTATTTAATTTCTGGGTAGTTTTCTGGGTAATTTTTATTAAAGAAGAATCAATTACATTCAACATAAATTCAATAAAATCATTGACATTTCCATTAATATGACATTGTGCTATAGAATTATAATATTTTTCTTGATTTAAATAAATTTCTTCTTCAATTGGAATATATTTAAATTTATTATCCCAATCAGTTAAAATTAAACTCACCCAAAACCTAGCCATTCTTCCATTTCCATCACTAAATGGATGAATATAAACAAAATAATAGTGAAAAATAGAAGCTAAAATAATTGGATGGAGATTTTCTTTATTTATAAATTCAAATAAACTTTTCATTAATGATGGTACTAATAATGAATTAGGAGCCCTATAAATAATTTTATCATCTTTTTTTATTCCTTCACCGTGATTCCTATAATAACCATTATCATCATCAAAATACTTCATAAGCACTACATGAGCTTTTAAAAAATCTTTTTCATCTTTCCAATTATATTCATCTATGTGTTCATATAATTCATTAGCATTTTTTACTTCCTGAATTTCTTTCCTATTGCCTAACACTAGTTTATGTTCAATAATATTTTCAACTGAATCCAATGATAACGAATTGTCTTCAATCGCAAGTGAAGAATATATAGATCTTACCTTAGATTTAACTTGTAAATTTTTTTTAAAACTATTCTCCAATTTTATTAAAGATAAATTTTTTCCTATTTTTTTTATTATATTTTTATTATCTTCACTTATATAAAATATTGGATTTATTTTATCAAAATTCTTCACTTTTTCACCTCGAAACATTACTTCCTATAAACTATCATTGCCGAAAAACAATATAATTGTTCTTCACCTACTATACTAATTGCCACTTGATATTTAATATCTAATATTTCTTTATCTTTAATAAAATTATTAACACTTTCTTCTAAATCTTTTTCATGACCTTCATCAAATATTTTTACTTGCATTATATCACCATAAATATAATATCATAATATTTTGTAAATATTTGTCATTTTAATGACTTCCTTATTTCTTTATAATTTTTACAATATTTGCTTACCTGCAACCAAAAATTTTTAGAGTGATCAAAATGAATAAAATGACTTAATTCATGAACAATTACATAATCAATTTGTTCATATCCATATTTTATTAATTCACTATTTAATGTAACTGTATTATTGCTTCGATTACAAACGCCCCACCTAGTTTTCATTTTCCTAATTCTTAATTTAGGATAAGGTATTTTTTCTATATATGAATTATATATATAATCTAACCTTTCTTTAAAGATAACTTCTATGTGTTTTTTTAACCATTTATTTAAATATTCCTCACTTTTGACAAATATTTTATCATCACTTATTTCTATATCTTTATAATTAACATATATAACATAATATTTTTTTCCTAAAAAATAAAAATTATTATTCTTTTCTATCTTCTTATTTTCTTTTTCAATCATTTTTTTTATTGTACAATAATTCTTATCTAATAATTGCTTAATATAACTTTTACTAGCAAAATAATTTGTCGTTATATATATTTCATTATTTCTTATTCTTATATAAGTGTTTTTATTATTTTTTTTTATTATATTTACATTATATTCAACTTCATCAATTACATATTTCATATATAAATTATATCATTTTTTATAATATAAGTAAAACATATAATGTTAAACTATGATAAATAATGTTGTTAACATTATAAATATTAAAACAGCATACAAACATATAACATCACCTTGCCATTTTTTTCGGCAAGGTGTGTCTTTACTTCGTTTATACATTACTGTCATTTATATCACGTTTGCTTATTGTAATACGTATGGTGAGTTTGGAGTACCTTCACCCCCTGTGAAGGTTATGGCTGAAGTCCCTGACTTCAGATATATAACTGCACGCACGCCGCTACCGTTCGACGGACTATCGTTGCTGAGGTTGCCATTGTAGCCTACGCTGCGAACGTAAGACGAACTATATCTATTCATTGTCCAATAATAACTTGATACTGTTGGATTTTCTATTGTATTTACATCTACAAATGTTTTGTCACTTGATGTACTTAAATCAATGTCGTTTCCACTGAACATTTCTCCTACTGTTGGTAATCCGATACCTGCTTCTAACATCTCATCTTGTACATCTTTATAATTTGACCCTAATGAATAATCTCCTATATAGAATGTTTTATTTCCTGTATATCGATATGTATCACTTATTCCTTCGGCAAATTTATTCAATGATGTGTATATTGTATGACTTGTACTTATTGTTGTTGAACTTCCGTATGTACTTGTATCTGGAAGTAGTCCATTTAGTACTACTTTGATACTATCATTATCTTTGCTTACTACTCTAAATGTACACATATTATCACTTCCGCAAGCACTATCACTTCCACTATATGGTACATTGATATATTCTCCTACTTGTACATTATTAGTATTTGTTGATTTATTTCCTACCTGATAATTGCTCGCAAGAGTACCATCATTACCTTCGGTGATGGTTATATCAGAAATTTTTATAACTGCACGCACGCCGTACTCATTCGAAGGACTATCGTTGCCGAGGTCGCCATCGTAGCTGACGTGGCGAACGCTAGACGAACTATATCTATTTCCTAGCCACCACCAATCTTTGATATCTAAGAAAGAATCAGCTTCTCCCGCTCGTTTATATTGGTCTTCATCTAATAATCCTACTTTTTGAGTTATCGTAATTTCGTCTACATCTGTATATATGCCTATATTAAATGTACTAACTTGAATATTAGTTTGTATACTACTATCTAAACTATTCCAAAAATATTCATTTAACCATTGATTTATATAACTTGATTCATATGCTTCTTGTGTTTCCCATACTGCACTTGCTGGTTTAATTGATGTTAATGGTTGTTGGGTTATTAATGTTAATGTTTTCTTTTCTTTATCAAATTCTAATACCCTCCATTGATGACCTCCATACCACAGGAAGTTATTTGAAACTTGTTCATTAGTTCCTGTATAATAATATAAATTTTCATTTGTTTCATCTTTTACTAACCCAACTTCATTTCCTTCTTGATATTGTTCTAATAATGTTGATATCAAACTTTCACCTTGTACTATTTCACTTTCGACAACATCATTTAATTCATTCATAACGTCATTTTTTAATTTATCTAGTACCATTTTTCTAGCACCCATAATACTTATAATACTAAATATTAATAATAAAAACAATATTAATATTGAATAGATAATACCTGAAACTGCAAAACCCTTGTTATTCATATTTAACACCTCTTTACTATAAAAATTATATCAAATATAATATTTTTTTACAATAAAAAACAGCTAAAAAATTAGCTGTCATACATTAATACTTATAAGTTTAAAAATGAAACTTCATCGGTACTAAATGTAGTCTATGTGTTTGAATATATATATTCATTAATAATATGGTTTATTTATTTTAAATTATTCTCATTTATTTGATAATAATTATTATTTATTGCTATTCCTAAAACAATTATATTTGATATCATATAAATTAAAAACATCAAAATTGCTATATTAGCTAATCCGCCATATATAATGTCATAATGTGCTATATTATTAACATAAAATGAGTAAAATGTTGTAACAACTACAATAGAAACAGTTGCAAATAAAGCACCATAATTAACATATTTACTTTTTATTTTTTTATCTGGGGCCAAAGTATATAATATTTTTATAATTAAAAATATGGTAAAAAAAGCAATTATGGTTTTGATTATAATAATCAATATATAATTATTAGCAATAAATTTACCTAATATACCAAATGATAAAATGTTATTTAAAATAAATGATCCAAAAGCTAAGACAATTAAAGTTACAACAAATAACATTAATAACCAAAAAGTCATAAACAAAGCTTTTATTCTACGATAAATATAATTTTTATTTTCTATTTTATATAATAAATTTGATGCAATTATTAAACTATCAGAAGCATTACTTGCTACAAAAAAACCAATTATAACAAATATAATATTAGTTATATTTAATCCATCAAAGAAAGGAAGAATAATTTCAATTATTTCTTTAGGAACTAAATTACCAATATAATTTGTGATACTACTAGTTGATAAGGAAAGACTAGACGCAACCATTCCAAATAAACTTATAATTGGTGCTAAAGAAAGAATAAGAAAAAAGGCTAGATTACCAGGTAATATTAACATTTCTGGTAATCTTAGCACATGCCATAAATTAATTATAAATTTTTTCAATCTCTTGCTTCCTCTTTATTATTCTTCATATCTAAAGTTGCTTCATTTATAGCATCATCAATAGTTTTTATAGCATCATTTATCATACTATATCCTATAGCAGAACCAAATCCATGTTTTAAGTCTTTTAATTCTTTACCTAATTTTCTCATATACGTTATAACTTGTTTTTCTTCATAGCCAATCAAATAAATTAAAAATTCATTACCATTAGTTCTTATTATTTCACTATTTTCAATTTGATTTAATATCAATATGTTAGCCGCTTGTTTAATTACATCATCACCTTCAGCATGACCATAATTATCATTAATATAAGCTATGTTATTTAAATCAATTATAATTATAGTTTGTGGATAAACATCAGTATTATCCCATCTTTCTATAGAATCATTTAAATAATTTCTATTTTTTAAAGAAGTTAATGCATCAATATATCTTAATTTATCTTCTTTTGATAATATTTTAACTTTTTTCTTTGGTTTTATTTTAATAATAGCCAATACTATTAACAATATACTAACTACACTTCCTAATATCACTGCAATATTTTTTAAAATAATAGGAGTTGTATTTATTAACATTAATTCACTTAAACCTAGTGTAATAAATTTCTTATTATCATTAAATCTTATGAAGAAATCTAAAAATTCATTAAAAATTTCATTATCAGAAATATCACGACTTACAAATGAATAATCATCTACATCATATTGATATGCGATAATAAAATCATTTAATTTATCAGCATAATAATTATATGTATATGTATCTAAGACAATTATACTATCATCAGTAATATTATTAATTAAATCTTCCATATTAGAATATGCTGTTACAGTAATATTATTATTAACTAAAGATTCAGTTAATTTACTATTTTCTATTGAAACAACATTATCTAAAGATTTAATCGAATTAATTATTTTATCATTAGAAGAATGTTTTAAAACAATAACAGAATTATCATAAACATCAACTGTATTATACACATCTATTGCATAATCACTATTAGCATTAATTCCATAAAACAAATCAATTTGATTAGAATTAAAAGCTTCTAATAATCCATTTATATTACTATATTTTTTATAACTTATTTCAGCATTAGTTAATTTTGAAAAGCTAGATAATAATTGATAATTAATACCAGCTAACTTATTATCTAATAATGTATCATAAGGTGCATTATCTATAAAACCATATACATATCTCTTACTTCTAAATTTAACTGATTCAGAATCATTTATTCCTTTAAAAGTTAAATAGTTTTTAGATAAGTATTTATTATATAATTCTTCATAATTATTACTAGACCATTTATTATAATATTTCGTTAAAATTGTATTCAATTTATCAGTACTACCTAAATCCAAAACATAATATTTTTTATAGTCACTTATGTTATAAGCTATTTTATAATTATTATCAATTAATTGTTTTAAATTAGTTGTTTTTAGTAAAACAATTGCATTTAATGTTGTTTTTTCATTATTAAATTCATTAATTAATTGTTCTTCTGTTTCATAAGTTTTATAACTTACATCAGCATTATATAAATAATTATTAATATTATTTAAATTTTCATTTAAAACACCAATAGTTAATCCTTTTAAATCATCAATAGTTAAATAAGTATCTTTTTTTGTTACTATAACAAAATTATCTTCATATATTAAAATATTATCATCAGCAACTTCATCAACTAACCTAAAAGAATAATCAGATTTAACTTCATCTCCTAATTTATAAGATACCTTATTAAATGATAAATTAGTTTCTTTATTTAAAGAATCTAAAAAATCTACTATGATTCCTTCACCATTATAACTTAATATTGGTATTCCATCTATAATTGACATATCAATTATATTATTCTTATTGCTTTCAATCCATTGCTTTTCAAACAAATTTAAAGTAGTTATTTTATCTTCTTTAGTTAAAAAACGATATACCAAAAATCCTACTATTAAAACTAATAATATTATTCCAATAATTATAAATTTTTTTTTATTCTTCATCTTCTTCACCTACATTATCAATCCAACTAAATGAAGAAGCATTTTTTGAATGATATCCAATCGCAGGATATTCTTCATTTTTTTCATTTGTTAAATAAATTTCAATATCATAAAAATTAATTACTTTAGTACTTAACGTATCTAATATAATATCACCAATTTTTTTAGCATCATCTAATTTTGTACTATCTTTAACACTTATAAAAAATTTCATAGTTACAACATTAGTTTTATAATTAACTTCTTCTACTAAATTAGTATCTACAATTTGATTTTTTATTTTTTCAATTACAGCTTTATCAATTTCTGGTGCTCCATCTAACCTATCACCATACACACTACCATTACTTGGATAAAACATACGGTAAATTGCAAAAGCCATTAAAATAAATAATAATAAACAAATAACACCAACAATTACAGCTGTTTTATTTTTTTCTATATACTTCATATCTTCACTCCTAACAATATCATTATACTATAAATATATGATTTAATCAACATTAAAATAATTTCAAAAAAATCCTAAATTTTAGGATTTCTTTAAAACTTCAATTAAAGTTTGATTAGCTAAACTTGGATTAATTTTACCCTTACTTTCCTTCATTATTTGTCCCATTAAATATTTAACTGCCCTATCTTTACCATCTTTAAAATCTTTTATTGAATCTGGATTAGCATTAACAACTTTATTAACTATTTCAATAACATAATTATCATCACTTATTTGTTTCATATTATTTTCTTTAATAATTAAATCAACATCTTTATCATTTTCTAAAATGATAGATATAATTTCTTTTCCTTGTTTACTAGATATAGCTTTTTTATCTAATTTATTTACTAATTTAATAAAATTGTTTTGATTTAATTTAGTATCTTCTATTTTAATAATATTTTTATTTAAATAAGATAATACATCACCTGTTAACAAATTACTTGCAATAATAGGATTACATTTATCAATTACTGATTCTAAGAAATTACAAATATCTTTATTAGAAATAATTGTTTTAATGTTATTACTATTTATACCTAATTCAATATATTTATTTTTAAGTTCATCAGTTAAAATAGGCATACTATCACTTATTTCTTTTAACCATTCATCATCAATGTAAACAAATGGAATATCTGGTTCTGGAAAATATCTATAATCATTTCCGGTTTCTTTGTAACGCATAAATATAGTTGTTTTGGTTTTATCATCAAATCTTCTCGTTTGAGGGACTATTTTTTCGCCTTTTTTAATTAATTCTTCTTGTCTTTTAATTTCATAATCGATAGCTAGTCCAACAGCAGATATTGACCCAATATTTTTAACTTCACATTTTGTACCTAATGAATCACTATCACTTACAGAAACATTGGCCTCACATCGCATACTTCCTTCTTCTATTTTAACATCACTGATACCCAAATATAATAATGTTTCTCTTAATTTTTCTAAGTATTCCATAGCTTCTTGTCCACTACTTATACACGGTTTAGTTACTATTTCAATCAAAGGAACCCCAGCTCTATTAAAGTTTAATAAAGTATCAGTTGTATGAATACTTTTACAAGTATCTTCCTCAATATGCATTCTTTCTAAATATATTTTTTTATTAGATATTTCTACATATCCATCATAACCAATTGGAGTATCTTGTTGCGTAATTTGATAACCTTTTGGTAAATCAGGATAAAAATAATTTTTACGATCAAAATGCATTAATCTATTTATTTTACAGTTAAACGCTAAACAAGCTTTTAAAGCAAAATCAATTATACCTTTATTTAATCTTGGTAAAGTACCTGGATAACCTAAATCTAATACATTAATGTTAGTATTTACTTCATCATTAAAATTGTTTTTACTTAAGGAAAAAGCTTTAGCCATTGTTTTTAATTCAACGTGTACTTCAATTCCGATTGTTGGTTTCATTACTTTCCCCCCTTTAATGTATTTTCAATATAAGACGCTAATTGATAAATTTTGTCTTCTTCAAAATAATTTCCAATTATATGCATACCAACTGGTAAATTATTTTTAAATCCAACTGGTAAACTTAAAGCTGGTAAGCCTGCCATATTAACAGGTATTGTTAATAAATCATCATAGAAACTTTTCAAAGCATCATCTTGTTTTGTACCTAATTTATAAGCAACATCAGTATTAGTTGGACCAATAATTAAATCATATTTACTTAACACTTTCTTAAAACTATCAGTCATTTCTTTTCTTAATTTTAAAGCTTTATAATAATATACATTAGCATTTTCACCACTTAAAATATAAGATCCAATCATTATTCTTCTTTTAACTTCATTACCAAATCCAATTGTTCTAGTATTTTTATATAGCTCATCGATATTTTTAAAATTATCTACTTTTAAACCATATCTAATACCATCATAACGCGCTAAATTACTACTTGCTTCACCTAAAGCAATAACTTGGTATAATGGAATAGCATATTCTAAATAATCAATATCAACATAATCAACTTGACATCCTTTTTCTTTTAATAAATTAATTACATTGATTATTTTTTCTCTTACCGTTTTATCAATTACTTCACTCATATAATAATTTGGTACAGCTATTTTTAAATTAGTTATATCTTTTCCAATTAAAGAAGTATAATCTTTAACTTCTTTTAAAGATGAGGTTAAATCATTTTTATCATGGCCACTTATAACATTTAATAATAATGCATTTTCATAAACACTTCTTGTAATAGGACCTACTTGATCCAAACTAGAAGCAAAAGCAATAACCCCATATCTTGATACTCTTCCGTAAGTAGGCTTTAACCCAACTAAGCCACAGAAACTAGAAGGCTGTCTAATAGATCCACCAGTATCAGTACCTAATGATAAAGGAGTTATGCCAGCAGCTACACAAGCAGCAGATCCTGATGAAGAACCACCTGGCACTAAAGAGTTATCAATAGGATTTAAAGTGTTACCAAAATAACTAGTTTCACCAGTTGAACCCATAGCAAATTCATCCATATTAGTTTTACCAATAATAATCATATTTTTTTCTTTTATTTTTGTAATAACAGTTGCATCATAAATCGGAATAAAATCATCCAAAATATGACTTGCAGCCGTTGTTCTTAAATCTTTAGTTAAAATATTATCTTTAATAGCAATAGGTAAACCAAATAAAATATTATCCACTTCTTTACCTTCTAATTCTTTAGCTTTTTTAATAGCTTCTTCCTTATTTAAAGTTATAAAACAATTTAAATTAGTTTTTTCGATTCTATCAAAAGCTTCATCCACTAAATCAATTGGTTTAATTTCTTTATTTTTTAATTTTTCATTTATTGTTTTTATATCTAAATCTAAATATCTCATTCTATCACCTTCGGTACTACAATATAATCGCCTTTTACTCTTTTAGCATTTTTTAAAGCATCTGATTTACTTATATGACTTTCAATAACGTCCTCTGAATACATATTTTTATTATCACTTGGACTAATCATTATTTCATCATTTATAATATCAACTTTTAATATTTTATCTATTTCCGTTAAAATATCAGTTAACTGTTGTTGATATTTACTCATTTCACTATCAGATATATTTAATTTAGCTAAATCAGCAATATGTTTTACTTTATCTTCACTTATCATTTTTCAATCCTCCAATATATATGTTTCTATTTTTGTATCATTTCTATTTTTATTTATAAAAGCTTTAGTATTATTATTACTTTTAAAATAAATTTTAATATCAACATTATTAAAATTATTTAAGTTAGTTGTTAATATTTTACTAATATCTAATATTTCTGATTTTTTAAAATAATTTTTATTTAAAATAATACTTACTTCATTTAATGTTTTATTTTGATATAATCCATATGAATTTATATATAAATTATAATCACTTAAACTATTTTTAATTGCTAAAATGGTATTATAAGTTTCATTATCGTTTTTCATAACGTAATTACTTTCTAATAATTGATAACTATAATTAACATGTTCCATTTTTATACTATCACTATTAGTATATCCTAAATATTTAAAACTACCTTTGTAATCATCTTCTAAATAAATTCCTATAACTACATCAATTTTTTTTAATTCATCTTTACTTCTAATATAATCTAATAAATTATTTACTTTAGATAATGCGTAATCTAATACTATCTTTTCATCTACTATTTTATAATTATTATTATAATATTGCTTATTATCAACTACTATAGCTAAAGAAATTCCCTTTAAAACATTGTTAGTTGCCAAATAATCCTGCTCATATATAGTAGTTACATAACTAGGTTTTATTGTGACATCATCTACTTTTATTTCTTCAGTTTCATTATAATTAGTAACTAATTGTTTTATTTCATCACTAGTTAGATATTGTCCTTCTTGATATAAAGAATTATTATTTTTAAAATATTCAGTTGATAACTTCATCAGCATCGATTCAACTTCTTCTTTATCGTAATCTCTAATACTATAACTACCGACACTTTCTTTGTAAGGTGCTGCTACTTGATAATAAGAATTATCATAATTTATTTCAATTTTATTTTCCTGTTTATTACACCCTACTAATAATATTAATAAAATTAAAAACAGCTTTTTCATACACATCACTACATAATTATATCACATTTGAAAAAGATTATTATATAAGAAAAACTAATTAATATAAAAATACATCAATTAGTTATTTTTTTCAAAGTTTCTTCTAACGAAGCATCATAAACGACGCTTCTATTTTTACCATTTCTTTTAGCATGATAAAGAGCTACATCTGAATCTTTAATTGTTTCAGTTATCTTTTTATCGCCTTTATATATAGAAATCCCCGCTGAAAATGTTAATTTCAACTTACCACTTCTTAATTTGAATTCTTTATTTATTTTATCTATTCTTTGTTTTACTAAATCTATTTTATTAGTATCAAAAATAACTAAAAATTCTTCTCCACCATATCTTCCTGCAAAATCGTTTTTTCTTATGTTTTCTCTAATGATAGTTCCTAAAAGAGTTAATACTTGATCACCAATTTGATGACCATATGTATCATTTACTTTTTTAAAATCATCAATATCACACAAAACAATTATACTACTTCTATTCAATCGACTTACATAACTCTCTAATTCTTCTCTTGTATATAATCCAGTTAATTTATCTTTTTTTAAACTTATAATAAATTCTATATATTTTGTTACATCCTCCAAATACTCTATTTTATATTCTATATTATCTAATTTAATAAATTTAACTTTTCTTTTAAAATAAAAATCATCTTTTTTATAAATATTTTGATATACTTCTTCCTTTAATATTTCTTTATAATTAGGACTATACATTACATCATCATTACCGCTTATTTTATATTCCCATCCAAAATTAGATAATAACTCTTTAACATTTTCCAAAGACAATTAAATCACCTCTAAAATAATTATAATGTATAGCAATAAAAATGTCAAAAAGACCTAAACATCTAATATTTCTACTTCATCTTGATTTTTTAATAAAAATGCATTAGCGTCATCTGTATCTAAATGAATTTCATAATAAGCCTCTTCACTTGCTTTTACATTTACTTCAATTATTCCTTTTTTTATTCCATCTATTTTAACCATTATCTTATCAGGAATATTATATTTTTCCTTATCTTTATAAGTTATATGTAAATGTCTATCAGCTATAATACAACCAGATGTTTTTATACTTCCTTTTGGTCCTATTAAAGTTACTACTTCACTACCATCTAAATCACCTGATGTTCTAACAGGAGGATTTAAACCTAATTTATATGCATCAGTTTTTGATATTTCAATTTGTGTATAATTTCTAACAGGTCCTAAAACTCTCACATTATTAATTTCTGATTTATCTGTCTTAATTGTTACATTTTCATTAGAAGCAAATTGCCCAGGTTGATTTAGCATTTTTTTAACAGTTAAATCTGTTCCAAATAAAATGTCTAAATCACTTTGCTTTAAATGAATGTGACGATTTGATATTCCAACTTTTACTTTCATTTTTAATCACCATTTAAATTATATCATATTTTTATTGATTTTTAATATATTTTATTATGAAAGGAGAATTTATGAACTACTATAATCAATATAACGGGCAGCCATTATATGTTAAGCCTACCCCACCAGGTAATACAAACTATCAACAAATGGCATTGCCTCCAGAACAATCTTACATTGAAAATATATTAAGATTAAATAAAGGAAAGAAAGTAAGAATTCATCAAACATTTCCTGATTCAAATGAATGGAGAGATTTAGAATTTACAGGTATCATTGAACAATCAGGAAGAGATCATATCATATTAAGTGATCCTACCAATGGAGTATGGGAAATGTTATTAATGATTTATGTTGATTACATTTCATTTGATGAACCTATCAATTATGATCCAGATTTTTATCCAAGTAATTGATATTTGAAAAATATTTTGTTATAATAAATATGGTGAATGTAGATGAATGTATTTTTTATAACATTATTAGTTATTATTTTTATTTGTTTAATTTTAGTTTGGTATGTAAATACTTATAACAAATTTCAAAATTTTATAATTAGAATAAATGAAGCTGAAACAAATATAGATACTTTATTAAGGAAAAGATTTGATTTACTTAACAAATCTATAAACATTATTAAAGGTAATATAAGTACTGAAGATGATGTTTTAGGATTAATTGTTAAATTAAGAAGTCGTAAATTATCTAATTTTGATTTAGATAGACAATTATATGAAGCAATTAATGAATTTAATTATTATAAAGAAAATTATCCTGAACTAAGTGAAAGTGATAGTTTTATGAAAATAGATATTTCCTTAAATGAAAGTGAACATGAAATGACAGCATTAAGAAAATATTATAATGACATTATCACAGAATATAATAAATTAATTAGAAAATTTCCAACTAATATTGTTGCTTTAATATCTAAATATAAAGAAAAGACATATTATGACGGAAAAAATATGAATGACGATATAATAAATGATTTTAAATTATAAAAAGAGAAATTTATTTTTTCTCTTTTTTCTTTTTACTTAAAACTAATATTATAAATAAAACTAATATTACTCCACCTATTATATAATAATAGTTATTATTTGAAGTTTCTATAGTAACTGGAGACGAATCATCTATTTTTAATACATATTCTCCATCTTCAGAATATAAATAATTTTCCTTTGCATATCTTGCAACATAATCAGGGTCATTTAACTTTTGAATTTCGACTTTTAAATCAGCTTTTTTATCTTGTAATGAAACCAATTGATTTTTTAAATTTGTTTCTTCTTGTTTTAAAGAAAGAAAATTATAAGTATATCCGAATAAAGTCACAAAAAAATAGCCTATTGAAACAATAGAAAGAATTCCAAATATTAATAATCTTCTTTTAGACTTTTTTGAAACTTTCTTCATATCTATCCTCCTTAAAAATTATATCATTTTTTTTTAAATAATACAATTTTTTTTAGAAGATTTTTTAAAATATTTTGTAAATAAAAGCCAACCACAAATGCAATTATGTAATAAGGATGAATAATAGCATTATTCATTTTTAATAAAACTAGAAAATAAATAATTGTAAAAATTAATATTACAATAAAAGATAATATTATATTAAAAATCTTTTGTTTATAGAACATGTCCACGAGGAATGAAAATAAAATACCAAATAAAATTGAAACTAAAAAAGTTTTTATTTGAATATCTAAAGTCATCATTTAAATAATTTACTAAAAACTCCTTCTTCCTTTTTTTCATTTTCATAACTTAAACTAATTATCGTACCTTTTATTGATACAGTTCCTTGATATGTATCTAATTTAATTATTTCTAATTCAGTTCCTTTTATTGTAATATTACCCATAGTAGTTTCTAATAAAAATTCTTCATTATCAAAACTTTCAATCTTTTTTACACCACTTATAATTATGTTTTTTCTTTCATTAATTGTTATATTATGATTTAGATTATTTAATGAATCAATTTTATCCATAATTATCCTCCTTTATTAATATATATGAAGAAATATATAGTTTATATTACAAAAAAAATGGCTTTTAACCATTTAAAATTTAATTGTTTTTTGAAATCCTTGATCTTTTTGATATTTTTGGATGTCTATATCATTTATTCGTAATTTACCATTTGATAAAGATAGAGAAAAAGTATTACTATTTAATCTTTCACTTTCTTTAATTCCTGCTTTATTTAAAGAACGTGTTACTCGATAATCTTTTGAATCATCATTATACTTTATTAATAATTCTTCTTCATCAATAAGTGATGCTCTAAGATACTTAGCCATATTCATTTTAAATAATTTTAATTTTTTTGCTGGTACTAAAACTTCATCTACACCTAATAATTCATCAAATCTAAAAGGTGTATTAGGAGATATTTTTATATTTAAACCTAATAAATCACTAATAATATTAGCTACATTAACACTTATTATTTGTTTTCTTTGTAGAATTTGTTGTGAAAAAGATGCTTTTTTTTCTAAAATTTTAAATAAAGAATTTATTTCTTCTTTTGTTAAATTTTTTTTAGGATTACCACTAGTATCAGTTATTAATAAGTCAATTTCATTATCTTTTATTATTTCCTCAAAATAATCAATAAATTTGAAGTTTTTAATTTCATTAGAGTCAAGATCATAGCATTTCTTAAATTCATCAATATAAATGACTTTTTTAATTCCATCTACTATACCAACAAGTAATGAATCAACTGGATATGACTTCATAAAACATCCCTCCAAATATGTGAGATATTCTAACATATTTTATTAAAATTGTCAAATATTGTGTAATGCTTCATTGAGGCCATTTCCTATTAAATTACTTAACTTTTCAATTAAAAAGTCAACTTCCTTAGGTGTTACCATCATATTATATCCAATAGGAGATAAAACCTCAAACAATAATTGTTTTATTTCATCTTCTTCTAATGTTCCAACAATTCCTAATAAAGTTTCTTTATCTTTTTTATTTAATTCAATTTTCTCTTTTAAATAATTAGGACTATAAGCCATAAGCTTGTTTAAAGGATTATTTATATTTAATTTTGAGTAAGTATAATGTTTATGCATATAATTTATTGTATCACTTACAATCGTAATTGCATCAACAACAGTAGGAACACCTATAGCTATACAAGGAATATTTAATGTTTCATAACTTATTTCTTTTCTACTATTACCAATACCACTTCCTGGATGAATTCCGGTATCAGTCATTTGAATCGTTTTATTTACTCGTTCTATTGATTGACTAGCCAAAGCATCAATTATAATAATAAAATCCGGTTTAAACTTATCAACTATACTAGATATTACATCACTAGTTTCTAAACCTGTTTGACCCATAACACCCGGTACTAAAACTGAAACTCTTCTATAATCATTAGATAATTCATCTAATTCAAATAAATGATTTGTAACTATTATGTTGTTAATTGTTAAAGGGCCTAAAGAATCTGGTGTCGATTTTGAATTACCCAAACCGATTATTAAACAACTCGCTTTTTTATTAATATTTAATAAATTTAATAAATTATTTAATTCTCTTACAAATACTTTTTTTACTTTGTCAAAATTACTAGAATCTGTTACATCTTCAAATTCTATTGTTATATAATTACCTTTTTTCTTATTAATTAATTTACTTACTTTATCATCAACAACAACATTTGTAATCTTAATATTTTCTTCTATTTTCTCTTTACTAATGTTTTTAAAATCTTTAATTGATTCGATTGCTAAATCAGTTCTTATTTGATATTTTGACAAATCAACACTATGTTTCATAACATTCACCATTATTATTATTGATTTAAGTTAATGTTTTATACGAAAAAGTGTTGCTTTTTTAGTAATAAAATGGTAAAATTATAATGTTTTAAGAGCTTGGAGGTGAATTAACTATGGCAAATATGAAAAATGCAAAGAAAAAAATCAAAGTAATCGCTAAAGAAACAGTAAATAATAATAACTATACAGCAAGTATGAAAACTGCTTGTAAAAATGTTGAAAGAGCAGTTATTGCTAAAGATAAAGATAAAGCTAATGACAACTTAAAAGTAGCTATCAAAAGAATCGATAAAGCAACACAAGCTGGAGCTATTAAGAAAAATACAGCAGCTCGTAATAAATCTCGTTTAACAAAAAAAGTAAATGCAATGGAATAACATTTACTTTTTATTTTTTTTTGATATAATTATAATAGGTGATGCTAGATGAAGGGTTGGTTAGCACTTATTCCACTTTTAATTTTATTATGCTTAACATTTGTTTATAAAAATGATATCGCTACGTTTTTAGTTCAAAAAATTGTATATTCAAAAGAATCTTTTTTAGCTAGTCCTAATGATTATACCTTAAACTATGACTTTGAATATGTTCAAAATACAAACGATTTTACTGCTAATAACAAACAAGAATTAATAAATATTTTATATACTTTTTTAAACAATGGCAAAGATAATTTTTATTTTTATTGCAATTATAAAAATTGTATTAATGATGTTAATATTTTAACTGATTCAAATCAATTGGTTAATTTAAATAATTACGTTCATCCTTACAATAATTACCGTCAAGCAACAATAACTTCTAATGCATTTAATCAAATAGAAGTAACAATTGAAAAATCTTATAGTGATGATGTAATTAAAGCTACAGATAAAAAAGTTGATGAAATAATGAAAGAAATATTAAATGATAATATGACTGATAGAGAAAAAATAATTGCAATACATAATTATATAGTTGAAACAACCACTTATGATACTGAATATTTAAATGCTAACTTAGTAGATATCGATAATCCTTCTCATAAAGCAATCGGTCCACTTTATTATCATAAAGCATTATGTGGTGGTTACACAGATGCTATGGCTTTATTTTTAAACAAATTAAAAATTCCAAATTATCGAATTTCTAGTGAAAATCATATTTGGAATTATGTATATTTAGATAATAATTGGTATCATATTGATTTAACTTGGGATGATCCTGTTACTGATGATGGAAGTAATTTAGTCTTAGATAATTTTTTATTAATCACTACTGAACAATTAGAAAGTTATCATACAGGATATCATAATTATGATAAATCAGTTTACATCGAGGCCAAATAATTCATAAATAGGAAGTTCAATAATAACTCTTGTTCCTTTTTCTAATGGAACATATTGTAATTTTCCATTATGAGCATTTATAATTTCAATTGACAATGAAACACCTAATCCTGTGCCATTTTTTTTAGTTGTATAAAAAGGTTCTTTTATTTTTTCTAGTTCATCTTCAGGTATTCCTATACCATTATCTTCAATAATTATTTTAAAATTATCATCTATCTTATAATCAATACTTATTACACCTTTTTTTTCAATTGCTTCAACACTATTTTTAATCATATTTATTAATACTTGATTTAATCTATTATAGTCTCCTTCGATAAATACTTCATCTTGACAAATATTATGTTTAAATTTAATATTTTTTTCTTTTAAAACTGGCTCAAATTGATTTACAACATCTTCTAATAATAAATTAATATCTAATATTTCTTTTTGAATCTTAATTTTATTCATAGCTAAAAAATCTTGTAAAAGTAATAATATTTTATTCATTTCTTCTTTTAGTATATCAATATATCTTGCATGATCTTTATTATTAATATCAAACATATCTAAATAACTTTTACATACAGCTATTGGATTTTTTATTTCATGAGTTATCTTAAACAAAGATGATCTTAATTGTTTTTCTTTTTCTAATTCTTTTAAATTCATATGTAATTTAATTATATCCTCACCTTTTTTATATAAAAATATAACAAGATAAGTAGTTACTACAAATATAATACTAGTTAATAAATTAAAATTAAATATAAATTTAATTATTAAAAACAAATTTAAAATGTTTTTTTGATAAAAAATATATATTAGATAGTATATTAAATATTCTATTATATAAATAGTAATATTAGAATCAATATAGTTCATTAAAATAATAAAAGTAATAACTATACTTACAAATGTTCTTTTTTTAATAAAAGCAAATATTAATGGAATATTAAATAAAATTATTAAATCACTATTACCTTTATTATATATAATTAATAAATATAAACTCGATAAAAGAGATAAATCTAAATATAACTTATTTTGTTCTTTATTTATATTATTACTATAAGTACAATAAAATAAATTAACTATTAAAGGAAACAATAAAATAATAATATTAAATAAAACTTGATATATCATTTAACTCACCTAACCTAATTATAATATATTTTTTTGTATTATTTTGTCGAACCGTGTCGAATTATGAAAAAAAGTAACATATGTTACTTCAAATCATCAATAAATTTTTCTATTTTTTGTGCTTGTTCACCTAAAATTATTTTTAATTGATTATCAATTTCGACAATTCCTTGAGCACCTATCTTTTGAATACCTTCTTTATTAACTTTTTTTGTATCCTTAAGTTCAACTATAAATCTTGATTTATTAGTTTCATAACTTATAATATTATCTTTTCCACCTAAATACTCAACTAATTTATTAGCTTCTAATTTAAAATCTTTTTGTTTTGATTTTACAATTGCTACAGCAATAATAACAGCTATAATTATTATTATTAAATACTGCCATATATATCCCATTTCTATCACCTTTATTAATTATACTATATTTTTTTTATTTTGCAAATATTTGATTGTATAATTTATAATTTTAGTGTAAGATAATAATAGGTGAAATTTATGAAGAAAATTTCTAAATATAAGGTTGATACAATTTTATTAATTGTTTTATTTTTGTTTATAATTATTAGTTTAATAACTATTAATAGTGCTCAAAATTTAATATCAAATAACACCTTAGTATATAAGCAATTATTGTGGTATGTGGCCGGATTCATTATAGCCTATTTCATTATGTTTATTGGTAACGATTTTATCTATAAAAATATATGGATTTTTTATGTAATTGGGATTATTTCATTAATAGGATTATTGTTATTTGCTGATCCTATTAATAACGCTAAATGTTGGTTTAGTATTCCAGGTCTTGGTACAATCCAGCCTAGTGAATTTATGAAAATAATTTTAATTATTACCATAGGAACTATGATTCACAATTTTAATGATGAATATAATAATCCAACAGTTTTAGAAGAATTTAGATTTCTGATTAAAGTTGGAATAATTGTATTAATACCAAGTATTTTAACATTTTTACAACCTGACACAGGAGTCGTATTAATATATTTACTTATTACTATTGTTATGTTATTTATATCAGGTATTAGATATCGTTGGTTTATCATTTTATTTTCTACTATTGCTCTATTTATTGCTTTAGTATTAGCAATATATTTTATTAATACCGATTTATTTATTAAAATTTTTGGAACTAGTTTTTTCTTAAGAGTCGATAGATTATTAGATTGGTCAAATAGTAGCGGTTATCAACTAGAAAATGGATTAACAAGTATTGGTTCTGGTGGATTAATAGGTATGGGAATTAATAATACACCTATTTATTTTCCAGAACCACAAACTGATTTTATATTTGCTGTATATGCTAATAACTTTGGATTTATTGGAGTTTTATTTTTATTAGGTTTAATTACTTTATTTGATATAAGATTGATATTAATAGCTTTAAGAAATACAAACTTAACAAACAAATATATTATATCTGGAATTGTTGGTATGTTAATATATCAACAGTTACAAAACATAGGTATGACTTTTGGACTTATGCCAATTACTGGTATTACACTTCCGTTTATTAGTTATGGTGGTTCATCTTTGTTAAGTTATATGATTATGATTGGTATTATCTTTAATATATCAAATGAAACTATTAGATATACAAATTAAATATGGATTAATTCCATATTTTTTTAACAAAAAAACAACTATTCAGCTGTTTTAACTACTTCTTTATTTTTGTAAGTTCCACATTTTGGACATACTCTATGTGGTTTAATCATTTCACCACATTTTGGGCATTTAACTGTTGTATTAGCGTTTATTACATAATGAGTTCTTCTTTTACGTCCACGAGTTTTACTAACTTTTCTAAATGGTACTGCCATTTATAACACCTCCCTATAATAAATCTTTTAATTTTTCTAATTCAGGATTAATTCTTTCTTCCTTATCAGTTATAAACTTCCAGCCATCGCCTTCTTTTTTTACATCCGATAAATCTTCATTTACAACTTTAAGGGGAATTTCCATTAATATATTTTCCCATATTATTGGAAAAATATCAATACTATTTTGATTATTTTCTAAATTTTCTTCTAAAATTTCTTTTAAATCATCATCTATTTCGATAGAAAATGGATATTTTGTAGGTTTTAAACTAATTGAACAAGGCAAAATCATTGTTCCTTTTATACTTAATTTTATATGATAATCATCAATTCCATTAGTTATTTCACCTTTTATTTTTACATCATTTAACTCTAAAATGTTAGTATTTTCTAATTGTTCTTTTGTAAATGAATAATTTAAATCAATTAAAACATTAGAATCAATACCACTTTTTAATCTTGTAATATCAATATTCATTTGAATCACCTAATTAATTATACAAAAAAATTTTAAAAAAGTAAATAAATTTGATATAATCTACTTAGGTGATTTTTGTATGGTCGGTATTATTTGTGAATATAATCCATTTCATAATGGTCATTTATATCATTTAAATAAAGTTAAAGAATTATTTCCAAATGAAATTATTACATTAGTTTTAGTAGGTAATTTTGTTAATCGTGGCGATGTATCAGTTATAAATAAATGGGATAAAACTAGATTAGCTTTAGATTATGGAATCGATTTAGTAGTAGAATTACCTTTTTCCTTTGCTACCCAATCTGCTGATATATATGCTTATGGTGCAATTAGTATTTTAGATAATTTAAAATGTGATTATTTAGTTTTTGGTAGCGAATTAAATGATATAGATCTTTTATATAAAATAGCAAATACTGATATAGACATTAAAGATTTATTAAAAAAAGGATATAACTATCCAAAAGCAATTGATATTGCGTTAAAAGATAAAATAAATATATCTATTAATACACCTAATGATCTATTAGGAATAAGTTATATAAAAGCAATTAAAAAATTAAATAGTAAAATAAAACCAATTACAATTAAAAGGACAAATGATTATCATGATACTAAAGTAAATGGTGAAATAAGTAGCGCTACTAGTATTAGAAAATTAATTTATGGTAATATTGATATATTAAAATATGTTCCTAATACTAACTATATTAAAAATATAAATTTAAATGATTTTTATTTAATTATTAAACACAAAATAATGACCGAAGACTTAACAAAATATCAAGATATTGATATCAGTTTAAATAGTTTACTTAAAAAAAATATTTTAAAATCAAATAGTGTTGAAGAATTAATTACTAATGTTAAACATAAAAATTATACTTACAATAGAATAAAAAGATGTTTAGTTCATATTTTGTGTTGTTTAGACAAAAAAGATTATAAATTAGAGTATATTAGAATTCTAGGATTTAATAATAAAGGTCGTCAATATTTAAATAAAATAAAAAAAGAAGTAACATTACCTCTTCTTACAAAATATGATAATTATGAATTATTAGTTGATAATATTTATAATTTGATCAGCAAAGATACCAATAAAAATAAGCCTATTTTAAAGAAGTAATATAATTATATACTTCTTTTATTGTGTTATTAAAATTATCAAAATCAACATTAAACCATACTACATCCATTTGATTATTAAACCAAGTATATTGTCTTTTTGCGTACTTTCTACTATTTTGTTTAATTAAGTCTAAACATTCTTCTAAAGATTTTTTATTTTCAAAATATGGGAATAATTCTTTATAGCCAATTGGTGTCATAACAGCTTTAGTTCTTATATTTGAATCATATATTTTTTTAGCCTCTTCTAATAAACCATCTTTAGCCATTACATCTACTCTTTTATTTATTCTATCATATAAAATGTTACGATCAGTAGTTAATCCTATAAAAACAGTATCATATAATAATTTATTTGTTTTTTCTTTTTCACTAAATTTCAAATTATTATTTAAACAATAATTTAAAGCTCTAACTAATCTTTTTCTATTATTAATATGAATATCAATATTTTCATCTAGTTCTTTTAACTTATTATATATTTCTTCATTTGTTAAATCTTCAAATTGATTATTTACTTCATCCTTAAATTTATAATCATATAAAGCCGCTTTAATATATAAACCAGTTCCACCTACTAAAATAGGTGTTTTATTTTTTCTTAATATTTCATCTATTATTTTTCGACAATCTTTTTGATAATCATAAACAGTATAATCTTCTTTGATATTTTTTATATCAAATAAATAATGTGGTATTCTCTCTTTTTCTTCTTCTTTTATTTTAGCAGTTGCAATATCTAAATCTTTATATATTTGTGTACTATCAACATTTATTATTTCGCCATTTAATAATTTTGCCAGTTCAACACTCATTTTTGTCTTACCTACTGCTGTAGGTCCTAATACAACTATAACCATAATTCACCTCAAAACCATTATAAAATAAATACATTTATTAGTCAATTAAAACATATTATTAAATGGGTGATTTTATTTGAAAATATGTGTTTATGCAATTTGTAAAAACGAAGAAAAATTTGTCGATAGATTTTACGAGTCTGCAAAAGACGCTGATGGAATTTACGTACTTGATACAGGATCTACAGATGATACAGTTAACAAATTAAAAAGCCATGGTGTAATAGTTGATCAAAAAAAAATAGATCCATGGCGTTTTGATGTGGCAAGAAATCTATCTTTAGATATGATACCAGAAGACTTTGATGTTTGTGTTTGCCTAGATTTAGACGAAGTATTAATTAAGGGTTGGAAAGAAATTATTTTAAATAACTGGAAGGATGATACAACAAGATTAAGATACAATTACATTTGGAGTCACGATGAATATGGAAAACCAGCCGTAAATTTTTTATGTGATAAAATACATAGCCGTAAAAACTATAGATGGGTTAATCCTGTTCATGAAGTATTAAAATGTAATAAAGAAGAAAAGTTTATAACTTGTGAAGATCTCACTATCGAACATTTTCCAGATTCAACTAAATCTAGATCAAGCTATTTACCTTTATTAGAATTAGCGGTTAAAGAAGATCCGACTAATGATCGCAATACTCATTATTTAGGTCGGGAATATATGTTTCATCAAAGATGGAATGAAGCAATTGATATGCTATTAAAACATTTATCACTTCCTACAGCATTATGGAAAGATGAAAGATGTGCATCAATGAGATTTGTTGCTAGATGTTACAAAAATTTAAATAGATTTGAAGAAGCGAAAATGTGGCTTAATAAAGCGATTATAGAAGCACCATATTTAAGAGATCCATACATTGAACTAGCTTTACTATATTATCAATTAAACGATTGGAATAATGTCATTAAATATTGTAATCAAGCATTAGAAATTAAAACTCATGCTAAAAGTTATATTAATGAACCATTTAGTTGGGATCATACGGTATACGATTTATTATCAATTGCATATTATAATTTAAAAGATTATCAAAAATCATTAGATAATATTAATAAAGCTTTAGAAATTAGTCCTTTAGATAAAAGATTAATTAATAATAAAATAATAATTGAAAAAACTTTTTTAATTAAAAAGTCAAGTGCAACTTTTGAATAAGTATAATATTCTACAGATAACATGTTTATGCCGAGAAAAC
>CALVXO010000007.1 GCA_944371325.1 uncultured Bacilli bacterium
GAGATTAATGCTACAATAGCTAAAATAATAATTACAGCTAATAACTCTATTAAAGTAAACGCATTCTCTTTAGATTGCTTCATAAAATTTTTCCCTACCCTTCTATTTAAAGTATACATTATTTTTTTATTAATTGCAAGGCCTAAATTACGCGCGCGCGGAAAATTTTTGAAAAACTTTACAAAAAAAAGAAGAAATTTTTTAAATATTTTCTTCTCTTATAGCATCTAAAATATTAGCTTTTTTAATTCTTATAGTAGCATACCACATACTTATCAAAACTATAATAAATACTCCAAATATTGCTATTAATATACTTCCATATGGTATTAACACACTATCAAAAGATACAATACCATTAAATGATAAATGGAATAAATATATAACTATAAATGATACTGGTAGACCATATAACAATGACTTAAGTCCAAAGAATAAGCACTCAAATAACATCATTTTATTAAATCCATGAGGAGTAAGTCCAATACTTCTTAATACGGCAAATTCTTTTTTTCTTAAAGCAATACTAGTATTAATAGTATTTATCACACTAGTAATACCTATTAATGTTACTAAACTAATAAATCCATATAATAATAATTTAATAACAAATACTATATTAGATAATAATTGCATTTCTTTTTTAATATTCATAGTATAAATACTTATATCATCAGTTAAAATATTTTCTTTACTTTCACTATCTAACATTTTATCAAATTCATCATAATTATCAGCTATTAAATACATTTCTAATTGATAATTATTATCATATTTTAATTCATCATACATATCTTCATTAACAACAAACATCATTGTATTAACATAAGTATTATCAACACCAAATGGTAAAATATCAGTTATAAAAATATTTTCTAATTTATGATTTACTTTTTTATCATAACTAAATATTTCTAAAGAAGTAATTTTATTATAAGGTGTAATTTTTATTTGTTTTCTTGAATTTGTAGTATAATCTATCTTATTTAAAACATTTAATAAAATTGGTGAATTTAAATTTAACCCAATTTCTTTTTTATACTGTTCATAAGATTTATTATCTAAAGTATAAATCATTATATTTAAAACTTCACTTTCAAAAGAACTTTCATCATAACTATCTTTTAATTCTTTTGTGTAATAATCATCATTTTTATCAGCATAATAATAAATTGGTCTAATTATACTATATTTTCTAATACCATCTACTTTTAAGACTTGATTAATTATATTATCTATACTTTCTTTATTATCACTACTCATATTAAATGTATATTCATATTCTGGTAGTTCGGTATAGTCATAAACACTTCTTAATCCATATTTTAATAAGCTACTAAATGATACAAATAATACTATACTTATAAATAATGAAATTATAGTTATTCGATATTTTTTCTTATTTCTTTTCATATTTTTATAAGCAATTTCACCTTCAACACCAAATAATTTAATTATTTTAGGTGTTTTTAATTTTTTTGATTTTATTTTTATATCATCATTTAATCTAATAGCTTCAATTGGACTTACTTTACTAGCACTTCTAGCAGGTAAGAAAGCTGAAACTAATATTGTTATTATCATAAATATAATTGGAATAATAATGAATAATGGATAAGTCGCTAAGGCAAGTGGAAAATCAAACATATTAGGTAATAATTTATTAACTATCATTAAAACTATTCCAATACCTAAATAAGCTGATAAAACACCTAATGGTATACCAATAATACCTACTATAAAAGCTTCAAAAAATACAGTATGCCTTAATTGTTTTTTAGTAGCACCGATACTTGAAAATAAACCAAATTGTTTTTTTCTTTCCATTACCGAAATAGCAAATGAATTATATATAACTATAATACAAGCAATTGAAACTAAAGCTAGAATTATAATTATAATAAACGCCATAGAATCTATCATATTACTATAATTAGATACACCAGAAAATGCTAATAAATTATCATTATAACTTATACCATAATATAAATTATCATAAACTTCTTCATTACCTAAATTCTTAGCAATAATTTTGGTATTTTTATATGTATCTTTGATATTTTTAAAATTAACATAAACAGTTAATAAATCACTAGGTTTAGATTTTGTAAAAGCATTATATCCTGGATCTTGATAATCTTCTTGAATATCTCTTTCTATAATTCCAACTACTGTATATTCTTTCTTTACAGTATTAATTAAATGTTCATCAGAATTATTAACATTTTCTGTACAAACACCATTTTCATCGCAAGTATAATCATAAACATATGGAGTATCGCCCAATAATGTTCCATCATCAGCTACTCTTTGGCCGACATTTAAAACAATTTTATCACCAACATTTAATTTTACTTCACCATTAGTTTCTAAATGTTTAGGTATAACTATTTCATTTTCGTTATTAGGTAATCTTCCTTCTATTAGTTTCAAATCATTTAAATATTCATCTGATGCAGTTAATACTTTAATATAAGGTTTATACTCATTAGTAATACCTTCATATAATGAATAACCTAAACTAGATTTATATTTATATTTTAATACACTATCGTTTTTAGCAATAAAATCTAATTTAGATTTTTCTAACTCAATTGCCACATGATGATCACCATTATTTTCAATAATCATTTTAACGGAATTATCTCTTACTGTTGAAAATAACAATCCAATTCCAACCATTAAAGCAGTAGATAAAATAATTCCTATAATTGTTACTATAGTTCTTTTTTTATTTGCTTTTAAATGTTTTATTGTTAAATTATTTAATATTTTCATATTATTTCTCCCTTCATAATAATTGTATTAAATTATTATTACAATTAAATGACTAATACCGTGACAATTTTGTCATATTGCGTTAATTTATAATTGACTTTTATACTAAATTAATTTATAATTAATTTAGAGATATGTTTAATAGTTAGGTGTTTTACTCTGTTTTATTAAAAACGGAGGTGATCTTTATGACCTTCAAAATAAATGAAAGGACTTCAAATGCAATTAATTGTAGCATTTGCTATGATTGTATTTTATACAATTCTAGTCCTTAAAAATAAGGACTAATCTTAAATGAAAACACCGATTCAACTTTGAACGGTGTTTTCTCAACATAACCTTTTAGAGAAAACACTTAACATGCAAAATTAAATGTATCTCTTTTTTAATATATGAATTAATTCATATCCATATACATTTTACTATAGATTAATTATTTTGTCAATAATATTAAATAATTAATTTATAGTTGACTTTTGTATTAAATTAATTTATAATTAATTTAGAGATATGTTTAATAGTTAGGTGTTTTACTCTGTTTTATTAAAAACGGAGGTGATCTTTATGACCTTCAAATTAAATGAAAGGACTTCAAATGCAATTAGTTATAATATTTGCTATGATTGTATTTTATACAGTAATAGCAATAAAAAACAAAGATTAAAATAAAACACCGATCAGCTTTGAACGGTGCTTTCCAAAAACTTAACAGAGAAAGCACTTAACAACCAAAATTAAATGTATCTCTTTTTTTAATATATGAAATAATTCATATCTATATACATTTTACTATAGATTAATTATTTTGTCAAATACTTTCTTTTCTAATTATGTCTAAAATATTTTCTTTTTTTATTTTTTTAGTAGTGTACCACATAGTCATTAAAACTATTATAAATATACCAAATACAGATATTATTATGCTTGTATATGGTATTATTAAACTAGTTTTTGCCATTTTATTGAATGATAAATGAAATAAATAAGTTATAACTAATGATACTGATATACCATATATTAATGATTTTAGTCCAAATAATAAACATTCAAAGATTATCATTTTATTAAATCCTTTTGGCGTTAAGCCGATACTTCTTAACATTGCAAATTCTTGTCTTCTTAAAGTAACACTCATATTTATCGTATTAATAACACTAGTAACACCGATTAAAGTTATCAAAATAACAAAGCCATATAGTATTATTTTATACGCTAGTAAAGCATTATATTGTTCTTGCATCGTTTGTTTAACATTATCAGTACTAATACTAACATCTTTAAAATCCCTATGTAATAATTCATCAACTTTAGTAAAATTATTACTCTTTAAAGTTAATGTTATATTATATTCATCAGTATATATTTTATTAAATGTTTCTTCATCAACAATTAGTGAATAAGCATAAAGCCAAGGATCTATATCTTCTATTTTAATATTAGACATATAAATATTATCAAAAATAAAATCATTATTGTCATCATATATATTTAAACTTTCTATATCTTTATATAAATTAAATCCTTTAATATCTTTATTTATTCTTCCTTCTTCATCTATATAATTTAATAAAATGGGCCTATTATCAATATTAAGTTGTTTTTTAATTTCGTTATAATTTTTCTCATCTAATAAATATAGATATACATATTGTTTAGGTCTATTACTTATTCCAAATTCGTTTATTACTTCATCTGTATAATAATCTAAATTAAAATCAGATTCTAATTCTTTAAATTCTATTAAACTATTTTGTTTTACTCCTTCAATATTTAAAACTTGATTAACAATTTCATCTATTTTATTTTTATCTTTACTAGATAAATTAATAGAATAATCATAACTAGGAATATCCATTGCATCTTCACTAGATTTAATTGTATAATTTAAAAACGAACTAAATGAAATATACAAAACAATACTTAAAAATAAGGATAAAATTGTTATATTATATTTTTTCTTATTTCTTTTCATATTTTTATAGGCAAGTTCTACTTCAATACCTAATTTTTTAATTAATTTAGGTGTTTTATAATTTTTAATTTTAATTTCATTATTTAATCTAATTGCTTCAATCGGACTTACTTTACTAGCCTTTTTAGTTGGATAATAGGCTGCTAAAACAATAGTTAAAATAATAAAAATAAGAGAAATTAACATATATATAGGATATATTGATAATTTTAATGGAATAGATAAACTATTAACTAATAATTTGTTGATAACAGATAAAATAATATTAATACCAATAAAAGATAAAATTAATCCTAATACAATACCAATAGTACCTACTACAAAGACTTCAAAAAACATTGTATATCTTATTTGTTTCTTAGTAGCACCGATACTTGAAAACAAACCAAATTGTTTTATTCTTTCGGTAACTGATATAGCAAAAGCATTATAAATTACAATAACACTTGCAATTGTAATTAGTAATAAAATAATTAATAATATTGATATTGAAAATTTAACGAAATTACTATTTTCTCCAATTCCATAATAATAAAGTAAACTACTATTATATTCTAAATTATTTTCATAATTTAAATTTTTTATAATTAATTCACTATTTTCATATGTTTTAAAAACATTTTTATATTTTACATATACACTTAATAAATCAATAGGTTCAGAAATTGTAAATACACTATATCCTGGATTAGAATATTGTTCATATATATCTTTTTCTACAATACCAACTATTTTATATTCTTTTGGTAATGTATTTATTAAATGTTCTTCTTTTACAACTTCTACTGTCCAATCACTTAAATATTTATATTCAACTACATAAGCATTTTCTCCTAATAATTTTCCATCACACTCTCTTTGACCAACATTTAATTTAATTATATCACCAACATTTAAATCAACAGCACCTTCAGTTTCAATATTATTTGAAATGATAACTTCATTTTCATTGTTAGGTAATCTTCCTTCAATTAATTTTAAATCATCTAAATAACTTTTAGAGGCAGTTAAAACTTGTAGATATTTTTTATTTTGTAATCCATCATATAATGAATATCCTAAACTAGATTTATATTTATAATCTAAAACATTATCATTTTTTGATATAAAATTTAAATCTTCTTTTTTTATATTTATTTTTGCATTATAATCTCCATTATATTTTATAGTTGATTGTATACCATTATCTCTAAAACTAGAAAATAATAGACCTAATTCAATCATTAAAAATGTTGCTAACATGATTCCCATAATTGTTAAAATGGTTCTTTTTTTATTTGCTTTTAAATGTTTAATAGTCAAAATATTTAATATTTTCATAATATTACTCCTTTAAGATATTATAACAAAATATTATTATTTTTAAATGACTTATATAGTGACAATTTTGTCACAAAAAAACACCGATCATCTTAGAACGGTGTTTCCTAAAAAGAAAACAGAGGAAACACTTAATCTACCCAATTAAATGTATCTCTTTTTTTAATATATGAAATAACTCATATCTATATACATTTTACTATAAATTAATTATTTTGTCAAATATTATTTATTATTTTTTTCATCACTTATTATTTTACCATCTTCTAAAGTAATTATTCTATCGGCACATAGAGCCAAATTATGATCATGAGTAATCATAATAATAGTTTGTTTATATTTTTGATTAGATAGTTTCAATAATTCAATTATTTCTTTACTTGCTTTACTATCCAAATTACCAGTTGGCTCATCAGCTAATAATAAAGCAGGTCTATTCATTAAAGCTCTACCAATACTAACTCTTTGTTGTTGACCACCTGATAATTCATTAGGTAAATGATTTACTCTTTTACTTAATCCTAATGTTTCAATTAATTCATTTAAATATTTTTCATCTGGTTTTTTATTATCTAATAAAATTGGTAAAGTTATATTTTCTTTAATATTTAATATAGGAATTAAGTTATAAAATTGATAAATTAAACCAACTTGACGGCGACGAAAGATTGCTAAATTAGTTTCATTTAATTTATATACATCTTCTCCATCAACAAATACTTTTCCACTTGTTGGTCGATCGACACCGCCTAAAATATGTAATAAAGTTGATTTGCCACTACCACTACTTCCTACTATAGCTATAAATTCACCTTTTTCAACTGAAAAACTAACATTATCTAAAGCTTTTACTAAAGTTTCTCCTTTACCATAATTTTTACACAAATTTTCTACTTTTAATATTTCCATATTATTTCTCCCTCCAAGATAATTATATTAAATAATTATTACAATTAAATGACTAAATTAATTACAATTTCGTCATAAATTATTTTTATAAAATTTAATTATAAAAGTACTTCCTACACCTTCTTTAGAAGATACTTCTATTAAACCATTTTGTAAGTTTATTATTTTTTTAGACATATTAAGTCCAATTCCAATACTTTCTTTATTGTGATTTCCTTTATAAAATCTTTCAAATATATGTTTAATATCTTTTTTACTAATACCTACACCATTATCAATTATTTTTATTTCAGTATAAAGCGGATTTGTACTACCTACTATATCTATTTTATCTTTAGTGTGTTCACAAGCATTTTTAATTATATTAAGTAATGCTTCAACAGTCCAATTTATATCAACATTTAAATTAATATCTAAAATATCTTTAGTTAATTTAATGTTTTTAAGTTCTAATAAAACATTGATTGGCTCAATTGCCTTATCAATTAATTCTTTTAAATTTATTTTTTCTTTTTTTAATTTAACTGTGCCACTTTCTAATCTTGATAATTTAAGTAAGCTAGTTACTAACCATTCAATCCTTTCAATTTGATTTTTATTTTTAATTAAAAATTCTTTTTTAATATTATCATCTTTTTCATTAGATAAAATATCATTTATCATATACATACTAGTTAATGGTGTTTTGATTTGATGAGATATATCTTGTAAAGTTTCTTCTAAATACTTTTTCTCTTTTATTAATAACTCACTTTGTTCTTTTAATTTAATAGTCATTTTATATATATCATTTTTTAAGTTACTAATATCACCTTCACAATAATCTTTAATATCAATTGAATAATCATCATTTAAAATATTGTTCATATATTTATCAATTTTACCTATTTTTTTATAAATATTTCTAATATATATAAAATTAATTATAAACAATACTAAAGCACTTATTAAACAATATAATACGATAATAATGTTATTATTTTTAATAGTAATTAAATTATATTCGTTTATTAAATCATTACCTATTTCATAATTATCTTTAATTAAATAACTTGATATTATATCTTCTTTTAAATTAGGATGTTTAGTTATTAAATTACCAATTAAATAACTTTCATTATCAATTATTTGTTTTTCATAATTATTATTAATAACATTAGAAATTAAAAAATAAAATAAAATAATAATTAAAATAGCAATAAAATTAACAATAAAATATTTTTTATTCACTATCATCACCTATTTTATACCCTATTCCTCTTACTGTTTTAATAATTTTAGGATTAGTTACATCATCTTCTATTTTCTCTCTTATTCTTTTAATATAAACAGTCAAAGTATTATCATATACATATTCTTCATTAACATCCCAAATATCAGCTAAAATCTTTTCACGAGTAAATACTTGATTAGGATTTAAAGCTAAAGTTAACAATATTTTATATTCTAAAGCAGTTAAATTAACATCTTTACCATTTTTGAATACTTTAGCTTGTTTTAAATCAATTACTATATTTTTAATATTGATAACATCAAAATGATTATTTCTTCTTAAAACATTTTTAATTCTTGATATTAATTCTCTTGTTTTAAATGGCTTAGTTACATAATCATCTGCTCCCATATCTAATCCCATAACTATTGATGGTTCTAAATCATTAGCAGTTAAAAATATAATCGGAATATTTTTGATTTCTTTTATCTTTTTAAACAAATCAAAACCATTTGTATCGGGTAAATTAATATCTAATAATATTAAAGAAACATTATCTAATTTATCCAAGCAATCATTTCCAATTGCTTCAACAACTTCAAAGTTTTCATATTCTAAACAATATTTTAAACCACTTCTAATTGTAGCGTCATCTTCAACAATCAATATTTTCATAATCCCACCTAATTAAATTATACACTAAATATTAGTAAAATGATATGACAATTTTGTAATTTAAATTTGACAAGTAAATATAAATAAGTATAATAATTGTGGTGTTGAACATGAATATTATAAATATTACCGAAGAACAATTAAAAAATATGCCTATTTTATCTAATTCTAGTTATGAAAGTGTAGTTTATTTACAAAATGATAAAGTTTTTAAAATATTTAAAAGAGAAAACGAAAATGGTGCTCAATATAATTCACAAGATTTAGAAAATAAAAGATTAAAGTTAATGCAATTAAATAAAATCAAATTAAGTTCTAATTTTGTAAAAGCTAAAGATTTAATATTTATCAATAATGAATTTAGAGGATATACAATGGATTTTATTTCTTATATTACTTTGGATGATTATTTATTTAAATCAAAAAAAGATAAAATATTTTTATTAAAAGCTGTACGAGAATTAATAAAAGAAGCACACTCTAATAATATTATTTTAGGTGACATTAATTGCAACAATATATTAATAAATAATAACAAAATATATATGTGTGACTTAGATAATTCCACAATTGGAAAATATAAAACAGATAGTTTTCCAAAAAGGTTAACGGACCAGTATTTGTATAACTTACCATTAGATGAAAGAATTGATTGGTTTTTATATGATATAGTAATTTTATATATGTTTTATCATCGAGATCCTATTGTCATATTAAACGAAAGAATAATGAAAAAAACACAATTAGTTAACAATAAAAAAATGTTGGCATTATATAATCAACTATTAGATTTTAAAAATCAAGATTATAATCCACCAGATATCTTAGATGCAATTGAAAAGAAAAAAAGATTCTTTATTTAAAAAATCTTTTTTAATATACCAAATGATAATATCATCATAATAATACCAGCCATTAATACACCAGCCATAGCTGCGATAGCAGATTTTTTCTTATTCATTCCTAGTAAAGAAGCTAAAAAACATCCAGTCCAAGCACCTGTTCCAGGTAAAGGGATACCTACAAATAATAATAATCCTAAATAACCATATTTATCTAATTGTTCTCTTTTACTTAAACATTTATCTTCTATTTTTGTTATTATTTTATCAAAAAATTTTATTTTTCTTAATAATTTAAATATAATATCTAACAAATATAAAGCAATAGGAATAACTATTATATTTCCTAATAAACAAATAATAAAACTATTTTTAGGATCCATATTTAATAAAGCAGCTGCTAAGATGCCTCCTCTTAATTCTAAAATAGGTGTCATCGATATTAAAAATATTAATATTTCTTTACCATAACTAATACTAGTTATTCCACCAAATAAATTTATAAATATCTCAACAATTTTTTCCATTTATTACCTCCTTAACTTTTGTGCTAAAGAATTATAAGTATCATATAATTCTTTTTTTTCATCTTCATTTAAGTTAACATTATTATCAATAGTTCCATAATGATTTCCAACAACTTTACCATTATTTACAAAGTATACATCAGGTACTGATAATATCTTTTGATTATCTTCATTAGTTTGTAAATATTCATTTAAAATTCCAATCATTTTAGCAAAGTTTTCAGTATCATTTTCAGTCAAATTACTAGGACTATAATAATATAAATCTAACTTATTTTTATTTGCTACTTCTAACAATGTTTCAACAACAGAACGCGTCATTCCATCATTAGCAATACCTAAAAATAATATACCAGTATCATTTTCTAAAAAAGTTACAACTTCATCAATCGTTAAATATTTAATACTATACTTACTATCAATATTAACTTCTATATTTTCATTATTTAAAGATTCATATTCTTCTTTAAATTTATCAATATCACTAGATTTACTACTACACCCTACCAATAATAAAATTATTAACAATAACTTTTTCATATTTCACCTACTCACATGTATACCCTAATTCTTTTAATTTATTTACCAAATCTGTCCTACTTTTTTTAATATAAAATTTATCTAATATTTCTTCTTCACTATCCAAAGGAATATCATATTCTATTTTATATTGATTTTCTGTATCTGTTATCACATTATATTTTAAATTTGAATAATTATTTTGTGTCTCTAATGATAATTTAATAGAAGATATTGTATTAACATCACTATCAACATTATCATAGCTTATTTTTATATCTTTAATTATATCATTTTTAAAACCAAAAGTATAGGTAATAGTAGTAGTTAATGTATTAGCTTTTTCTTGCTTTTCGCAACTTTTAACTAAATAGCCACTATTTTCAAAACAACCAGTTAATATAAAACAACTTAATAATATAATAAATTTTTTCATATTTTTTACCTTTCTAATAATGATAAAGAAACTTTATTTTTTTCTAAATTAATATCATCGACATAACAATCTACTATATCACCAACATTAACAACTTCCATTGGATGTTTTATATATTTATTAGTTAATTTAGATATATGCGCTAAGCCATCATTTTTTAAACCAATATCAATAAATACTCCAAAGTCAACAACATTTCTTACTGTTCCTTGTAATTTCATACCTACTTTTAAATCTTCAATATGTAAAATATCACTTTTTAAAATTGGTTTAGGCATTTCATCACGTGGATCACGATTAGGTTTTTTTAATGAATCTACTATATCTTGTAATGTATAAACATCAGTATTTAATTTTTTACTATATTCGTCAATATCAATATTTAAATTATTTATCTTTTCACTACCTAAATCTTTAATATCTAAATTTAACATATCCAATAATTTTAATGTAATATCATAACTTTCTGGGTGAATACTAGTTACATCTAAAGGATTTGTTCCATCAACTACTCTTAAAAATCCAATTGCTTGTTCATAAGTTTTATCAGATAATAATTTTTTTAATTCTTTTCTATTTTGTATTCTATTTTTATTACGATATTCTAATATTTTATCAATATTTTTTTTAGTTATACCTGATACATATTTAAACAAAAATGGACTTGCTGTATTAACATTTACACCAACTTTATTAACAGCACTACTAACTACAAAATCTAAACTTTCTGTTAATTTTTTGTTTGAAACATCATGTTGATATAACCCAACACCTATACTTTCTGGTTCAATTTTAACTAGTTCAGCTAAAGGATCTTGTAATCTTCTACCAATACTAATAGCACTTCTTTTTTCAACAGTTAAATCTGGAAATTCTTCAATAGCAATCTTACTAGCAGAATAAACACTAGCCCCTGCTTCACTTACTATTATATATTCTACTTTTCTGTCACTTTCTTTTATAACATCAGCGATAAAGGCTTCACTTTCTCTTGAAGCAGTTCCATTACCAATTGCTATAATATCAATGTTATATTTTTTAATTAAATCTAATACTATTTTTTTAGCTTCATCATATTTTTTTACTGGTTCATGAGGATAGATGACTGCTATTTCTAAAGTTTGACCAACTGGAGATAAAACCGCTAATTTACAACCAGTTCTATATGCTGGATCTAAACCTAATACCATTTTATCTTTCATTGGTGGCTGTAATAATAATTTTTCTAAATTTTTGCCAAAATTATCAATAGCTACTTCTTCCGCTTTTTCTGTTAATTCACTTCTTATTTCTCTTTCAATAGATGGTTCAATTAACCTTTTGTAAGCATCATTTATAGCATCTATTACTATATCTACAACAACTGATTTATTATTTTTAATTATTTTTGATTTTAAATTATTTATTATATCTTCTTTATTAATATCAATATTAACAGTTATTACTTTTTCTTTTTCCGCACGATTGATAGCTAAAATACGATGAGGTTTTATTTCTCTTACTTTTTCTTGATAATTATAATACATCTCATAAACCTTATTTTCATCAACAGCATCTTTTTTTAATTTGGTAACTATTACACCATTTCTAAAAGTATAATTTCTAATTGATTTACGATAGTGTGCATTATCACTAATCCACTCAGCAATTATATATTTAGCTCCTTGTTTAGCATCTTCAATAGTTTTAACTTTATCATTAATAAATTTAGAATAATCAATTTCTCTATTAGGAAAAGACATAATTATTTTAGCTAAAGGTTCTAATCCATTGTTAATAGCATCAGTAGCCTTTGTTTTTTTCTTTTCTTTATAAGGTCTATACAAATCTTCAACTTCTACTAATTTACTAGCATTTAATATACTATTTTTTAATTCATCAGTTAATAATCCTTTTTCATCTATTAATCTAATTACATCTTCTTTTCTTTTTAATAAATTAACTTGATATTCATATATTTCATTAATTTTTCTTATTTGTTCTTCATTCAAAGCTCCAGTTGCTTCTTTTCTATATCTTGCAATAAAAGGTATTGTATTACCTTCACTTAACAACTTTAAAACAGTTTCTACTTGTTTTTGCTTTATATTTAATTCTATACTTGTATTTTTTATAATGTTTTCATTCATTTTATTACCTTCCTTACTAATAAATTATATCATATTTAAATTAAAATAAAAAGTATTGACAAATCAATACTTATAAATAGTTATAACTGGACGAATACCTAAATTTTCTAAACTTACATCAGTTGTTGTTATTTCATTATTAGTTACACTCCAAGCATAAAAAGATTTACTTGATGAAGTACTTAACCAATAACCAGAACCTGATTCTAAATTATCATACAAATATTTTTCATTTTTTAATTTATTAATATCACTGTAAGTAGGTAAGGTTGCTCGCATATTTTCATAAATATCATGATACTTATTATTATCATCTACAATCTTAACATTTCTAGATTCAATATTAGTCCAATTATTAGTTTGGTTTTTCAAATAAGTTATTGCTTCAGTAGGTCCTTCTAAATTATCAGATGGTGCATACATTACTTTATTAACTAAATTTTTATTCATAATAAGTTTTACTTTTTCACCATCATCTTCTAAAACATAAAATTTATAATCTTCTAAATCATTTACTTGAATAACAAATGGAGTCCCAGCTTTACAAATACCATTTGTAACACAACTATCAATAGTTTCAACACCTAGATTTAAGTCAATAGTGGCTAGTTCAAATAATAATTTACCTTTTTCTACACTTCTTTTTTGACTTTTTATACCTTCATATAATTTATTATATTCATCATTTTGTTCATAAACTTTATCATAAAAATAATAATTACCGCTATTATTTATTGTGCAATTATGTAATAAAACTTTTCCTTCAGTTGAATAATATATTTCTTGACATGAAACAGTAGAATCTATTTTTTCATTTATCGCATCTACATCAATGTCGGTTGTTTCTAATAAATAATTACCTGTTTTTACTAAATCAGATACTTGAATACTATAATCTTTCAATGTTTTTTCAATTGGATTAGTTTCTTCTTTTTTTAAAAAATTATTATAAACAGAGTAACCAATTATAATTAATAATATCAAAGTTAAAATCACACTTAATTTTTTCATATTATCCCACCTAATTATATTTTACAAATTAATTATATCACATTTAATATTTACTTTCAATAATTTTATATATTAAAGACACCTTTTTGGTGCCTATTTTGTTATATCATCCATAACTGAGAAATTACTTTGATTTTCATTTATTCTGTCATTTATTTTAATAAAATTCATAAATATAAATACAAAAACAACAATAGCAATTATAAATATAAATAGTATAATAGCTAAATATCCAATTCCTACTCCTTTTATAATTTTTTTAGTTTTTTCTTTATTTTTATCATCTGATAAATATTCTTTTACATTATTTGCTATTTCATTTGTAGATGTTCCAATAACAGATTCATCTACATATTTTTCATCATCTGGAATATACTTTTCATCTACTCCAACATATTGACCATTTTTTTTCATAACTACTCCTCCACTACTACAGCTGTCCCGCTAGCAACAACCATAAGCATTGTACCTTTATCTTCAACACTAATAGTTTCAACATCAATTTTAACACCAATTAAAGCATTAGCACCTATTTTTTTAGCTCGTTCCATCATTTCTTTAATAGCGCATGCTCTAGAATTTACTAATTCTTCCTCATATTCTTTAGATCTACCACCAATAAAATTAGTTACATTGATAGCAAAATCTTTAGCAAAATTAATTCCATTTATTACTTCACCAAACACAATTCCACGATATTCTTTAATATTTTTCTCTTGTAAAATCGAAGATGTTGACATAATCATAACAATCCCTCCACTATTTTAATACTAACATATTTTATTATAAAAGTCAAAAAAGATATTTATTTTTCTAAATACCTTTTTTTACATTCTTCAATCAATTTTAAAGCTTCATCAGTACCATGATAATCATAAACCTTTACTTCAATATTTTGTAATGTTTTATAATTTTGAAAAAAGTTTTTAATTTCTTCTAAAGTAAAATTAGATAAATCATTTAAGCATTTAACTTCATTATATCTAGGATCAACATTTACAACAGAAATTAATTTATAATCTTCATGACCATTATCAACAACTGATAAATAACCAATTACTCGAGCTGGAACCACACATCCAGGAAAAGTAGGTTCAGATGAGATAACTAATATATCTAATGGATCACCATCATTAGCCAAAGTATTTTCGATATAACCATATTCAGCCGGATAATTCATAGCAGAATATAATACCCTATCTAATTTAATACGATTAGATTTTTTATCAATTTCAAATTTATTTTTTGTTTTTAATGGTATTTCTATTATAGCCTCTACTACATTATTCATTAACATTCTCCTTAAAATTATTAATAAATTCATTATAAGCTTTAGTTTCTAATTTTAAATCATATTTTAATTTTTTACCAGTAAAATCATTTAAAAATTGTTTAACTAAATTAGGATTTCTAACTAAAATAGGACCTAATATATAAGTACCATAAAAATTATTATTTCTTATTATATCATTATCACTATATTCACTATTATAACTGTTATTATTAATAAATCCTAATATTTTATTATGATAAACTTCTTCCATTTTTCTACTACCTTTAGTAACTTCATAATCAAATATATTTAATGCTTTAGTATCTTCAATTTTTTTACCAAACATATCAACACTATTACCAGTTACTAACATAAATTTATTTTCTTCAATATATTTTTTTATATCATTTTTATATTTAGATAAATGTTTTAAAGCAATCAATAAATTATCTTCGGTACCTGATCCAATATAGACTAAATCATATTTTTCAAATTCTAACTTGTCATCTAAAGATAAATATAATATTTCATGTTTTATTTTATTATATTTTAAAATATTACTAATTATTTTAATATTTCCAGATTCACCATATAAATTAAGAAAATCATAATATAAATAAGCTATTTTCATAATAAACCTCTTTCTTTTAATTGATCAATATATAAATAATTTAAGTCAAAATATAATAAACAATATAAATCACCTTTAGCATGCTTTAAGCAATAATCTAATGAATTATTATAATCTAAACAATATAAAAACTTTTTAGGATCAACATTAGCTGTTTTTAATCTAACTGCTAAATCATAAGCAAAAGGACCGATTAAAATAATTTTTTCAATACTTTTATCATTTAACAATTCAAAATTAATATCATATAACCAAGATAAATCCTTTAAATCATATCTACCACTTACTCTAGTAAAACCGATTGCAACTGTTTTATTTCCCTTTTCTTTAGCTACATATTCTAAAGATTGATTATAAGATAAAGGAGTTTCATTTTTACTTAATAATAATGTTCCTTTATTATTTTTTACTTTAAATTCATTTAATCTTTTTACTTTAGTTGATAAATTATTTAAAGACTCAACAATTTTATCTTTATCAACATTATCTACTCTAGCAGTAGTATAACATGCTAAAATATTATAAGCATTATATAAAGCAGTATTATTTAATTTAATTGTTTCATCTTCTACTTTTAATACTTTAGTTAAAGTTCCTTCAAAATCACAATTAGGTCTATTATAATCGTTATTTGGACAATGATAATAACCTAAATTGCCATAATTAAAATAATCAAATATTAACTTTTTATGACATTTTGGACAATAGGCCACGTCTAAAGTATCAATTCTATTTTTCTTAGTTGAATATTTATTTTCTTTTAAACCATAATAAGTAATTTTGTTTTTCTTACCTAAACTAAACTTTGTTACTAATGGATCATCAGCATTTAGAATTAAATGTGTTTTTTCGTCTATACTTTTATCTATTTCTTTAAATACTAATTCAAAATGACCATTTCTCGCTAGTTGGTCCCTAGACAAATTATTAATAATAAAATATTTAGGCGTTATAAATTTAAATACTTCTTTTACATATCTTTCATCAACTTCAATAACTAAAGCATCAACTTTTGTTTTACCATTTATTTTACTCGCCTCTATTATAGCAGTCGTTACTCCATCTATTAAATTAGACCCTTTTAAATTACTAACAACCTTATACCCGCTATGTTTATATATTTCATATAAAGTACCTGATACACTTGTTTTACCAGTTGTACCAGTTACAAAAATAGTTGTTTTTGGCATTTCAAAATAATTTAAAATATTTTTATTTAATTTTAAAGCTAATTTGCCAGGAAAAGCTGTTCCTCTACCTAATTTATGTAATATAAAATAGGCTAATTTAGATATTATAATTATTATACTGTTCATTATTAATCACCTAGATATATTATACCATTATTTGTAACAATTACTTTATTTATTTACATTTTTTTACAGAAAAAAAGCTATTTTTAAATAGCCTTTTAATTTTAAACATTAAATGTTTCTGTATATTCAATACCATTTACTGTATATGTAACTTTTACAGTTTTAGCATTTGTTGCCCATACATACCATTCATTTCCAACTTTATCATTTGAAGATGTAGATTCTGCAATTTTTTCTTTACCATCTACTTCAACTTTTAAGTTAGTTACTGCATTATTGAAATCAATATATACTTTAGTTTTCCAAAAATTTTCACTAATAGTTACAACTGTTTTATCATATACTTTATGACCATCTAAATGCCATCCATCTGCTTGATATTTTAATACATACCATTCAATAGTATACGCTCCACCTTCATCAACACCATGTGTGATTTCAGCTAAAGCATCTTTAGTAGATTGAGCTAAATATTTAAATACTTGTTCTTCTCCTAAACCAACGATAACTGGATCAACACCATTTCTAATATCATTAGCTTGTTGTTCTGTTAATCCACTAACATTGATAGTTAAAGATACTTTATTTCCTTCTTCATCTTCTAAAGCATTGTAATAATGATCTGTAGGATATCCTTCACCATCTACTGGTCTTATGTATTTTGCTTCTAGAATATATGCATATGTACCACTAGCATTTTGTTCTAAATAAATTGGTTTAATTGTTGCATTAGCAGTTACATTTGTATATTTTCCTTCCCAACCATTAAATACATAAATTTTACCGTTTTCTTCATATTCTTTAACAATATTTGGTTCTGTAGCATTTCCACCTTTTTTAATAGTTTGGCTAGAGATAACTACATTATCTTTATCTACAAAATTGATTGTAAAATATACTGGTTTTACTTTAATTGTTACTTCAATTTTTTCAACCACATCATAATTTTTAGTATCTGCTGGAGTATATGTAACAGTAGTTTTATATTCTCCCTCTTCTAAAACTGTTGTAGGATCTTCGTCAAATGTAAATCCTTCTGGTAATTCTATATCACCTAAAGTTTGACCTTCTTCAGCTTCTAAATCTGTAGGAATAGTATAACTTGGTGTAGCTTTAGTAATTTCATAATCATATGTTGCATTTGTTAATGTGTAATTACCATTTGAAGTTAAAGCTACTGCAGTATATTTACCTGCATCAATAGCATTTCCACCTGTTACAGTAACATTTGTTATTAAATTATTATGATTAATGTCATATGCTGTTGCAGTTGGTATTTGTTCTTGACCATTATAAACAAAGTCAAATCTACTAGTCCATACAACAGAAACTTCTTTTGGATTAATTGTCATTGTTGCTGTTAATGTTATTTCACCAGTATAATTTCCAGAACCTGTGATGATTGCTTTTACTTCATAACTTCTAACATCAACTTTTTCATTATTTTCATATCTTACAGAAAATCCTTCTGGTAAATTATTTGCATAAATAGAATGTTTTTCTCCATCATAAACAAATGAAGCATCTTCAAATGTAATACCTAATTCTTTGATATCTTCTTCTGTTAATGTCTTAGCAATTATTTCATATTCTTTAGTTGTATTTGTTAAAGTATAATTTTTATTTGTTGTTGTAGCAACTGCAATGTATTTACCTGCATCAGTTGCATTTCCTTCTTTTACATCAATTGTAATTTCAACACCATATTCTGCTGTTGCAGTTGGTAATTGTTTTTCACCATTGTATATAAAAGCACCTCTATCAATCCAATATACTTTAGCTTCTTTTGGATTAATTGTCATTGTTGCATTTAATGTAATTTCACCATTGTAGTTTTCATCACCAGTTATAATTGCTTCTACTTCATATACATCAGCATCTACTTTACCATTGTTTTTATATGTTACATTAAATGTTTTTGGTAAATTATTTACTGATAAATATTTTTTTGTACCATCATAAACAAATGAAGCATCTTTAAATTCAATACCTAATTCTTTAATATCTTCTTCTGTTAATGTCTTAGCAACTATTTCATATTCTTTAGTTGTATTTGTTAAAGTATAATTTTTATTTGTTGTTGTAGCAACTGCAGTATATTTTCCTGTATCAATTGCATTTCCTTCTTTTACATCAATTGTAATTTCAACACCATCTACTGTTGCAGTTGGTACTTGTTTTTCACCATTGTATGTAAATGTTGTTGTTTCTTCCCAATTAACAATTACTTCTTTTTTATTAATTATCATAAATGCATTTAATATGATTTCACCATTATAGTTTTCATCACCAATTATAATTGCTTCTACTTCATATACATCAGCATCTACTTTACCATTGTTTTTGTATGTTACATTAAATGTTTTTGGTAAATTATTTACTGATAAATATTTTGCTGTTCCATCATATATAAATGAAGCATCTTTAAATTCAATACCTAATTCTTTGATATCTTCTTCTGTAATTGTTTTTGAATTAATTGAATATTCTCCATTTACAAAAGTAACATTATAATTTTCATTAGTCCATGTTCCTGTGATAGGATATTTACCAGCAGGTGTTGCATTTGTTACTTCAGTACTTAATTCTACACCAATTGAATTACCATTATAAGCCATTTCATCTGCGTTTGATGTTAATGGTTTAACAGCATCTTTATATGTAGCAGTAATGTTGTCAATAGTAACTGTTACATCTCTTTTTAACACTTCAAATTCAAAACTTTCAGTAGTTTCATTTTGTAAATTATCTTTAGCAACTACTGCTACTGTATATTTACCAAATTGATTTGGATTAATATCAGTTGTTACTTGAACAGTAACTCCTTCTGTTCCATAATATTCATCAGTTGCTTTAACACATTCTTCAAAATTTGGTAATGTGTCATAAACTACTATAGAAGTTGTACAAGAACTAAAATCTATTGTTGGATTAGAATTGTAATCTGGATGATTTTCTTTGTCATCTGGATTTGTACCATTTTCAATTTCCTCTTCATTAGTGTAACCATCTTCATCTTCATCACCAGTTGGATTCAATACGATGATTGTTCTTGTAGCTGTAGTTGTATGTCCTGCTCTATCACTAGTTGTATAAGTTATTGTATGAGTACCAACTTCTAATTTAGTTGTATCTGTAATAGATGCATTTACTCTTACAATATCATTATCGTCACTTGCATTAACGCCAGTCATAACATCATAATTTTGACCAAATAAGATAGTTACAACAGTAGGATTAATTTCGATTATTGGAGCTTCATCTACTTCAACTACTGGACGATCTGCTTGATCAGTTTCTTCATTTTCTTCTTTTTCATCATCTGATTCATCTAATTGTTCTTTATCACTATCTATTTCTTCTTCACCTTGTCCTGGAACTTCTACAGGATCTAATTCTGAAGGACCTGGATTAGCGAATGTGAAAATAAACAAACCTAATAAAATAAATAATATAATTGCTATAATTTTCTTTTTATCCATTTTTCCTTACCTCCCTTAATTTTCTCTCATTCCTATAAAGAATGGACCAAATTGACGACCGTTACTGAAAGAACTTCTATTATAGGTATAAACTTTATATCCTAAACCAACACATTCTTCTACAGTACCATCATCAAATGTATGTGTCTTTTGACTTATGCAGAATACTGGATTTTTGTCATTTTGAACATTAATGAAATCTGTTATCCAAATAATAGCAAGACCTATAATTACTATCCAAAATACAACGTCAAATATTTTTTTCAAAATACTTCTCTTTTCAGTTTTTTGTTCCTTTTTTTCCACAAAACTCACCACCTCTCAAAAAGCACTTATTCTCCAACACCTAATATTCTACTAAATTTTAGAATTTTGTCAAGTTATAATGTATAATTTTGCAAATTAAACATAACAAATTGTTAATTTATTTGCCTATTTTATAATATTTTAAGAAATTAATAATGTTACAATATAAATATATTTCATTAAAATTCATTTATGTGCTATAATTATTTTGTAGCAAAAAAAAAGGAGAATATTTATGAATGATGCTAAAATAGTAATTATATATGGTCAAGACAAAGTTGATGGAAAAAATAGAAATGGAGAATTTGAATGTTTAGGAAAAATTAACTCTGACGATTTACATATATCTTGTCTTATGGAATTTTTTCAAAATCATTTTTTAGATAATCCAATTTTTAAAAAAATAACTTATTCAACTATTCCTGACAATGTTGGATATGCATTAGCCCAAAAAGGTCATATTTTATTTTTTAATACAACAAAGGAAGGAAAACCTAGAAGTGGATTTTTTATGCTACCTTCTAACCTTGATGACATCACACCAGAACAAAAAGAAAATATAAGTAAAATAGTTAAAGATTTAAAAGGCTATAATATTAAGTTGCTTTATGATTACTTTATTAATGATTATGGATTATTAGATTCTAAATTTTGTAGTATTGATGAATTTGCTTCAATTGATGATTTCTTAACAAATTATAAAATTCAAAAGAAATTTAAATTAATTTAAGCTATATTCAAGTGTTTTAATATGAACACTTTTTTTATTATCTATAATTTTATCAATTATAATGTTTTCTAATTTATCTTTAATTATCTTATCAATTTTTCTAGCTCCAAATTCGTTATAATTACTTAATTTAATAATATCATTTATTACATTTTCATCTATTTTTATTTTAATATTTTTATATTTATTAATTAATTTATTAATTTTATTATTTATTATATTTTTAATATTTTCTTCAGTTAATCTATTGAAAGATATAATATTATCAATTCTATTAATAAATGGAATACTAAAATATTCTTTTAATTTAGTTAAATCATCATTATTTTTATTAAATCCAACATTTATTTCATCAAATCCAATATTTGATGTCATTATAATAATCACATTATTAAAATAAACATCTACTCCTTTTGAATCTTTTATTTTTCCATTATCTAATATTTGAAATAATAAATTAATTATCGTTTGATTAGCGCGTTCTATCTCATCTAGTATTAAAACAGAAAATGGCTTATTTCTTATTTCTTCTAATATAGTTTTATTATCATTATAACCCATATATCCTGGAGGGGCTCCTACAAGCTTACTAACACTATGAGCTTCACTATATTCACTCATATCAAGTCTTATTACATTATCCCCGACTAATGATTTACCAAATATTTTAGCTAGTTCTGTTTTACCAACTCCAGAAGGACCAGCAAATAAAAGAGAATAACATTTATCATCTTTATAACCTAATTTTATTTTTTTAGCAATTGTACTTACTTCTTTAATTGCTTTATCTTGACCTATTATAACTTTTAAATCATCATTAATTTTATTTATATCAGTTTCGCTTAATATTTCATAAACAGGTATTTTTGTTTTAGAATTAATTACATTAGCAACTTCTTCAATTGTTACTTCATTTTTATTTTTATTACATAAATTTAATTCTAAATTATTTATTTTATCCATTAAAATAAATTCTTTTTCTTTATAAGATGTTGCTTTTTTGAAATCATTATTGCTTACTGCTTCATTTTTATTTTTAATTAAATTTTGTAATTGTTTATTTAATTTATTATATTCTTTTAATTCTTTACTTTCTTTTAAACTACTTTTCGCACATACTTCATCTAAAATATCAATTGATTTATCAGGTTGATTACGATCAAATATATATTTATCTGATAATTCAATTATTTTATTAATTATTGAATCAGATATTATTACATGGTGATAATTTTCATAAATTGGTTTTAATTTTAATAGAATTTCCCTAACAACTTCTTTACTAGGTATTTCAACATTTACTTTTTGAAATCTTCTTTCTAAAGCTTTATCACTTTCAATAAATTTTTTATATTCTAAAGTAGTTGTAGCTCCAATGCATCTTAATTTGTTTCTAGCCAAAGCTGGTTTAAAAATATTAGATGCATCAATTGCACCTTCAGCACCACCTGCTCCTACTAGTGTATGAATTTCATCGATAAATAAAATTATATTATCATCTTCTTCGACTTCTTTTAATATCTTTCTTACTCTTTCTTCAAATTCACCACGATATTTAGTTCCAGCAACTAAAGTAGCCATATCTAAACTAATAATTCTTTTTGTTTTTAAATTGTTAGGAACATCGCTACTGGCAATCATTCTGCTTAATTCCTCAACAATAGCTGTTTTTCCAACACCAGCTTCCCCTATTAACAAAGGATTATTTTTAGTTCTTCTTGATAATATTTCAATTAATCTTTTAATTTCATTATCTCGACCAATAACTGGATCTAATTGATCTGCTTTACTAGTTAAATCTGTACCTAATTCTTCTAACAATAATTTTTTCTTTTTAGGTTTAAATATTTTATAACTAAATTCATTATATAATTTATCTAAATCAATATTTAAACTTAATAATATTCTAATAGCTACTCCTTCACCTTCTTCTAATATACCAGAAAATAAAGATTCAATAGTTACTTCACTATTTTTTTCTTTACAATCTAACATAGCATTTTCCATTATTCTTTTAAGTAAAGGAGTATATAAAAACCATTCACTTTGTTTAGTTCCTATACCCAAAGTTTCAATTATTTTATTTTTAAATTTATCATAATCTAAATTATATTGCTTTAATTTTTTAGAAACATTATTTTTAGCTTTTAAAATAGCTAATAATAAATGTTCACTACCAACATAAGGATGCCTTAATTCCATCATTTCTTCTTTCGCATTAATTAATATTTTTCTTGCTTCTTCAGTAAATTGTCCAAACATATATTCCCTCCTAATATTATTCTATGATAATATTGAGAATATTTAATATTTTTTATACAACAAAAAAATCAAAATTAATTTGATTTTTCTAAATTTAAATAATTATCTATTTCTTCTTTTGTAAATCCTTTATTATATAATTTAACATTTATTCTATATTCTAATTCTTTATCTTTATATTTTTTACTTAAACTACTATATAATTTATTATATTCTTTACCAATTAAATTATCATTTTTTATATCTAAACTATCATATATTTCAATTATTTTAGATTTATCATATCCCAAATTAATTAAATCATTAACTACTTTATATTTTAATTTAAAACCTGAATATTTGCTATTATTTGTTTTTTTAATAATTAGTTTTGCTATTTTTTTGTCTATTAATTCATTATCTATTTTTGATATTTCTTCCATAATTAGATTTAAATCAATATTATGTTTTAATAAATCATTTTTAATTTTATCTATTCCATCGTTTGATAAATTTATTCTATCTGAAATATATGCTTTAGCAAAATTTTTATCATTTATTAAATTAATACTTTTTAATTTATTAATTATTTTATTTTTATCAACATCATATTTATCTAAAAATTCTTTTATTTCTTTTTCACTTCTTAATTTTTTAGATAGTAAATTAATTACTTTATAATAAACATCATAATAATCATTTTCTTTATTTATTTTATCTAATAGTTCACTATCTATTGTTTTATTATATAACAAATTATGATTAATAATTACATCATCATATGTTTTTATTTCCAAACCATTATCTAAAATTATTTTGTATTTCTTACCATTTTTTTTGATTTTTTCAATCTTCATTTATTAAAACCTCATCTAAAGTTAGTCTTGGTCTTGCAAGTGGATTCTCATTTTTTACGCCTATTGCAATAGCGGATACTAATTCATAATCTACATTAACCAATTCTTTAACATAATCATCTATTTTTTTAATATATCCAATCCATAAAGTACCAAATCCCATACTTTCTGCTTCTAACAAAATATTTTCAATAGCCGCTCCAATAGATAAATGATTAAAATATTCATTATTTACATTGTAAACTAATATTAAATAAGGGACTGTTTTAATAACTTCAGCAGTTTTATTTGGACCATAATTTTCTACCATTTTGTCACTTATTTTATCTTTAATATCGTTATTTGCTATAACAAATCGCCATGGTTGATTATTTTTAGCTGATGGGGCTTTGATACCAGCATTTATAATATCTAATATTACCTTTTTATCAATATTATCTTCTTTGTAATTTCTAATACTTCTTCTATTTTCTATTTCTTTTAACATTTATTTCCTCCTTATAAAATTTTAATGAATTTAAAATTATAATTGAAAGTGGTAATGCAATAATAATACCAATAAATCCAAATAAAATACCACCACCAAAAACAGCAGCTATAACTATAATTGGATGAACTTGATTACTCTTACCATATACTAACGGATTTAAAATATAAGAATCTATTGTAGACGATATAAGAGTTGCTATAATAACACTTATACCTAATGAAGTGCTTAAAGTAAACCCAGTTATAACACCAATAACTTGAACAAATATTCCACCAAAATAAGGTACAAAATTACCTAAAGCAGACAATATTCCTAACAATAAAGCATTAGGATGACCAATTATATAATAAATTAAAGTATATTCAAAAAAACTTATAAAAACAATTGTTAAAAATCCTTTAATATAATTTTTTATTTCATGATCCAATAAAGAAATGTAACGATACAATTTATCTGATTTACTTAATAAATATTTTTTTATTCCTTCCCTTATTTTATCCATATCAATTAAAAAATATACAAAAGAGGCTAAAGCAATAAAAATATTTGATATTACATTTATTGAAGTATTAATTGTCTTAACTGCACCATCAGATACATATTTACCGACATTACTGATTATTTCATTAAATGTTTTAATTAAAGTATCACCCAAACTACCTAAATCAATATTAAAATTAGTTGTTACATCTTTAATAAATATAATTAACGAATCAATTAAACTAACTATTTGAGTTGAAAGTAAAGGTATTAATAATATAATTATTGTTACTAATATAGCAATTAAAGTAAATAATATGATACCTACTCCTAAACTTTTAGGTATCTTTTTATCTTTTAATATTTCTAAAATTGGATATAAAGCATAAGCAATAACAAATCCAGCAAATAAAGGCAATACTATTTTTAGTATTTTATCTAATATTCCTAACCATAAAGGACTTGCCTGATAAACAAAAAAACAAATTACAGCTATTAAAGCAATATTAATCAATTTAAAATCTAATTTATTTTTTATCATAAAGTCTCACTTTCTAATATGATAGTAACTGGTCCATCATTATTAATTTCAACTAACATATCTGCTTGAAAAATACCAGTTTCTAAATTAACATCATATTTTTTTATTTCTTCATTAAATAATTCATATAATTTTCTAGCATCATCTGCTTTCATAGAATTAATATAACTAGGTCGATTTCCTTTTTTACAATCAGCATATAAAGTAAATTGCGAAACTGATAATATTTCTCCTTTTACATCTAAAATTGATTTATTCATAATATGATTTTCATCATCAAAAATCCTCAAATTAACTAATTTTTTAGTTAATTTTTTTATATCTTCAATAGTATCAGTGTGAGTAAAACCAACTAAAACAACTAAACCATTATTTATCTTGCCAACTATTTTATTATCAACTACTACTTTAGATTGTTTGCTTCTTTGAACAACCAATTTCATTTGATTAACCTTTCTACTGATAAAACATTAGGAATCATATTTAAATCATTCATGTATTTAGTTAATTTTTCTTTATTTTCAACTAAAACAGTAATTTGATAAATATAATCATCTCCATGAGATAATGATTTAATACTTTCAATTGTTATATCACTATTTGATGTCTTAGCAACAATATTCATTAATATATTATTATCTAATGATTTTATTAATAAACTAGTTGGATATTTTTTATTAGTATCATTCCACTCTACATCGATTAATCTTTCATTTAATTCACTAACATTTGGGCATACCATTCTATGAACTGTTATACCATTTCCCTTAGTAATATATCCTACTATTCTATCTCCTTTTATTGGTTTACAACATGAAGCAATATTTACTTTTATATTATCTATTCCACTAACTATAATATCATTTTTTATAGTTGGTAATACTACTTCTTTATCTTTTGTTTTATTTAATATAATTTCTTCTTTAGTTATATTTTCTTCAGTAATTACATTAACAACTTGTGCAGCAGTATATTTATTATTACCAATATTTATATATAATTCATTGATATCCGCACATTTTAATTCTTCTAATACCTTATCAATATTTTCCATAAAAATAGTATTAGATATTTTTCTTTTTCTTAACTCTTTATTTAATAAATCTTCACCCTTATTATAGTTATCTTCTTTAATTGTTTTATTAAAGAAAGCCTTAATTTTATTTTTAGCTTGTGATGTTTTTACAAAGTTTAACCATTCTTGACTAGGTGTAGAACTTTTATTAGTATTTATTTTTACAATATCATTATCTTTTAATTTATAATCAAGTGGTACGATATTATTATTTACAATAGCCCCTACTGTTGTATCTCCTACTTTAGAGTGAACACGATACGCAAAATCAATTGGTGTTGATCCATTAGGTAACTCTATAACATCGCCCATAGGTGTAAATACATATATAGTATCTTTTAAAACATCTTCTTTAACAGAATCAACAAAATGTTCTTCACTTTCTTCATTTTTAAGTTCCATAATTACCCTAAAAAATTGTAATTTTTGTTCCATCTCACTTTGCATATTAGATTTTCCTTCTTTATATGACCAGTGAGAAGCGATACCACATTCAGCAACTTTATCCATTTCATATGTTCTTATTTGAATTTCAAATAATTGACCTTCAACACCAAATACTGTTGTGTGTAATGATTGATACATATTTGTTTTAGGCATAGCAACATAATCTTTAAATCTTTTAGGAATTGGTCTAAATTTAGAATGAATTAATCCTAAAACTTGATAACACTCTGCTTCAGTATCCACAAAAACTCTTAGAGCTAATAAATCATATATTTCATTAAAAGACTTACCTTTATCTAATTTTTTATAAATACTATAAATACTTTTACTTCTACCTTTTATTTCATGTTTGATATTGTGTTCATTTAATAATTTAGAAACACTATCCATCATTTCAACAATATAATTATCACGTTCCACTTTAGTTTTATTTAATTTTTCTACTATTTGATAATATACATCTGGTTTCAAATATCTTAAAGATAAATCTTCTAATTCTGATTTTATTGTGTTAATACCTAATCTATGAGCTATTGGAGTAAATATATCTAATGTTTCTTTAGCATTTGCTTTTTGTCTTTTTTCTGATAAAGCCCATAATGTACGCATATTATGAAGACGATCTGCTAATTTTAAAATAATTACTCTTACATCTTCTGTCATACCTACTAATATTTTTCTTTGATTAGCAATTAATGCTTCGGTATCACCACTAAAATTTAATCTATTAATTTTAGTTATACTTTCAACTAATTTAGCAACTTCTTCTCCAAATAAACTTTCTATTTCCTCTTTTTTTACATCACAATCTTCAATTGTATCATGCAAAAGTGCTGCCTCAATAGTTTTGCTATCAGCATGAATCTCACTTAATATATAGGCAACATTCAAAGGATGAATAATGTAATCATCTCCACTATTTCTCTTTTGACCTAAATGTTTGGCATTAGCAAATTCGTATGCTTTTTTTATTTCATTAATTTCATCATCAATTTTAATATACTTTTTTAATTTTTCTTCTAATTGTTCATAACTATTTATTTTTGTTACTTTCATACCATCACTCTTCTTTAAAATATATTTCTCTATTTTTTAAATTTAACTTTTGTTTTAAATAATCATCAATCAATAAATCATCAACATTTAAAACATCGCTTACCATTTCACATAATGATAATCCCTTAGCTTTTTTCCATTTTACTTCTTTTAAATAATTCCAAATATCTTCTATTTTAATATATTTAAAACCACTTCTATTCATTTCATTTTTTTTAGTTATTAAAGCTGGCTTTAATCTATTATATAATTCTTCTAAACTATTAAATTCTACTTCCATTTTTACTCACATTCCTTTTTATTTTAAATATTTTTATCTATAACGCCATTTTATGAGAAACAAAACCATTTGTTTTTAAAATATCATTATGAGTCATTGTTAGAAAACTATCTAACTCATTTATCCAATCTTTCATTGTCATTATTTTTTTCTTTAAAGCATTAATTTCAGCAACATCAAGATATGCAGAAACCAATCTATTTAAAATATTTAATTCTTCTAAGGACAAATAATTTTTAGCAATTTCTGTTTCTTTTTTTGTTGGCATAGTACCTTTAAAATTTGTTAACCCAATATTTTCTTTTCTTGAATCAACTCTATTATAAACTATTTCTGCTGCGGTATTATTAGATACAGCATAATGCATTTTATTTTGTATAGTTTTAAAAAAATTTATTGTTATTTTTTCATCTGGATTATAATCTATAGAAGTAGCATATATATCTAAAATTTTTCTCCAAAAAACTTTTTCACTAGATCTTATATCTCTTATTTTTTCTAATAATTCTTCAAAATAAGGATCTTTACCATTATTTTTAAAACGTTCTACATTTATATTGTAGCCTTTTTTTAAATATTCTTTTAATAATTCGTTAGCCCATATTCTAAATTCAGTTCCCCGATTTGATTTAACACGAAAACCAATAGCAATTATCATATCTAAATTATAATAGTTAGTTGGTTTTGTAGAAAATTCGGTATTTCCGAATTTTCTCATAGTATTTTCTAGTTTTAGTTCATTTTCAGCATAAATATTTTTTATATGTTCATTTATTGTTGATTTAGATTTCTTATATAATTTACTAATTTGTTCTTGATTCATCCAAATGTCTTCTTCTTGCAAAAAAACTTTAACTTTTACGTCATTATCATCTTTATATATTACAAATGTATTATCTTGCATACAACTACCAACTCCTTTTTATAATTATTAAATATTAATTATTTTTTTATTGTCTTATTTCAAAAAACTTATACATATATTATATAAGAAAAATCAATATTTTTAAAGGTGATTTATGAAAAAAAATAAATTTATTATATCAACTATTATTTTGATTATTGGTGGGTTTATAACAAAGATATTAAGTATGGTTATTAAAATAGTCATGACTAGATTAGTTGGTACTGAAGGTATTGGATTATATATGTTAGTTAATCCTACTTTTATGTTATTTATAGCAATATGTACTTTAGGATTACCAACAGCAATATCAAAATTAGTCTCTGAAGATAAAAGAAATAATAAAAAATTAGTTTTTTCTAGTTTATTTTTAATATTGATTATTAATGTTTTTGTTATGCTTTTTATATTTTTATCGGCTAAATTTATTTCAAATAATTTGTTACACGAAAATAGAACTTATTATTCTATAATAGCTATTGCTTTAGTATTACCATTTATATCAATATCTGGAATATTAAGAGGATATTTTTTTGGTAAGCAAAGAATGTTTCCTCATGTTCTATCTAATGTTTTAGAAGATGTAACAAGATTAATTAGTATAGTTTTATTTACGCCTTTCTTTTTACTCAAAGGATTAGAATTCGCAGTTGCATTTTTAATTTTATCAAATATTATAAGTGAATTAACTTCAATATTTATATTATTTTTCTTCTTACCTAAAAATTTTAAATTATATAAAAAAGATATTACTCCTTCATTAAGTAATATCAAAGACATATTGGAAATAAGTCTACCAACAACTGGATCTCGATTAATAGGAACAATTGGAATGTTTTTTGAGCCTATTATTTTAACTTATTTTTTAATTAAATCAGGTTTTTCAAATCAATATATTTTAAATGAATATGGTATTTTAAACGGATATGTAATGCCATTAATATTACTTCCTTCTTTTTTTACAGGAGCCATATCACAAGCATTATTACCTATTGTAAGTAATGGATACGCTAATAAACATTACAAATATACTAAAAATAAAATTAAACAAGCTATATTTATTTCTTTATTAATTGGTATTCCTGCTACTATAATATTTGTTTTAATACCTGAAATACCTTTAAAATTAATATTTAATACTAACCAAGGTATTACTTATATTAAAGTATTAGCTCCTATTTGCCTATTACATTACATTCAGTCACCATTAACAACATCGCTACAAGCGATGGGGAAAAGTAATAGTGCAATGTTTGGAACATTAATAGGTATGATATTAAGAACTATAGTTTTAATAATTTGTTGTTTATTTAAATTAGGAATTTATAGTTTAATAATAGCAAGTTGTATTAATATTTTATATGTTACAATTCATCATATAATAAAAGTTAAACAATTAATTTAAAATAAAAAACCTGAATAATTATTAATTTATTTATCAAGTTTTTATTTTAATCAATTCTATTAAATAATAACTCAATATTATTTATTTTCATATCACTATTTAATTTATATTCTTCCCATTTAAATGGATCTAATGACAACATATTTTTTATTTTATCAGCACTACTAGGTATAAATGGATTTAATAAGTTAGATAAGTTAGCCATAATATAAACACATGTATATGTAGTTTCATTAAATGCATTAACATCTTCTTTAACTTGAATCCAAGGTTGTCTTTCATCATAATATTTATTACCTAAAGATGCATATTCAACAATTTTATTTAAAGCTTCTTTTAACTCACCATCAGCAATTAATTTTCCAACTTCTTCATATATTGCTTTAGTTCGAGCCATTATATCAACATCTATTTCTGCTTTTTTAATAACACCATCAAATTTTTTGTTAATAAATGATAAGTTACGATTAATAAAATTACCAATTACTCCTACTAAGAATTTATTGTGAGCTAAAATTAAATCATCACTTGAAAAATTAACATCTTTTTTTTCAGGTCCGTTAAATATCATATAGAATCTAACAGTATCTTTATTGTAAGTACTTGCTAATTCGTCCATAGTAACTAAATTACCTTTAGATTTACTCATTTTTTCATCGTTCATATTAACATATTCACATGAAATAATTTTTTTAGGTAATTGATATTTTGGATTTATAGCTGATAATAAAGCAGGATAAATAATAGTATGAAATGTGATATTATCCTTACCATGAACAAAATAAGTAGTTAATTCTTTATGATCTGTTACAAATGATTCAAAATCAATATCTCTATCTTTACATACTTTCATAGTGGCTGTTAAATATCCTAATACTGCTTCAATCCAAACGTAGATTTTTTTATCTTCATACCCTTCAACAGGAACGTCTACTCCCCATGTTAATTGTCTAGTAGTAGCTCGATCAATTAAACCTAAGTTTAAATATTTTTTTGTTTCATTATAAGCATTTTTACGCCAATCTTCTTTATGTGATTCAACATATTCATTTAATATATCTTGAAACGCAGATAATTTAAAATATAAATGTTTATTTTTTTTAACTATTGTACTAGTTCCGCATAACTTACATTTTTTATCTTTTAATTCTTTTGGATTAATAGGACTTAAACAATCATCACATTGTTCTCCCATTGCATTTCCTCCACAATGAGGACATGTTCCAATTATTTCTCTGTCAGATAAATATTCATTACACTTAGGACAAAAATCTTGTTCTTCTTCTTTTTCATAAATATATCCATTATCTAAAATAATTTTATAAAATTCTTGAACTTGTTTTTTATGTTCATTTGTCATTGTAGCTGTATAAAAATCATAAGAAAAATCTAAAGATTTAAAAGAATTATTAAATTCATTATGATATTTATTAGCTATGTCTATAGGATTTATTCCTTCTTTTTTTGCTCTTACAGTAATAGGTGTTCCATGACAATCAGTACCTGATACATATATAACTCTATTACCACAACCTCTATGATATCTTGCTATTACATCGCCAGGAAGTAACGCTGCTAAATGACCAATATGTAATGAGTTATTAGCATAAGGCCAAGCTCCACCTATTAATATATCTTTCATATCTCATCTCCTATATCTAAATTTATACAAAATACTGCATATAATGGAACAGCTTTTATATTGTTTTTAAACCCAAAATTTTTGCTTGATATTCTAATTGCATATTTAGGATTATATTCATTTATATAATTAGTTAAACTTCTAGATTTAACATGATTACTAGTCTTTACTTCAACTGGTATAATGTTTCCTTTTTTTGTTTGTATAACAAAATCTATTTCTGATTGATAATCATTTTGCCAATAATTTAAATTTAAATCATTGTATTTAAAGCAAGAAGCAACATAATTTTCTGTTAACATACCAATCATTAATTCATTACCAATTTCTTGATTTTTTATTAAATAGAGTGGAAATTTGGACAAATTAGTTAATAATCCAACATCGTTCATATATAACTTAAACGAATCTAATTGTTCATACATCTTTAAAGGAACACCAATGTTTGTTTTATAACATTTATTAGCCACACCAGAATTAACTAGCCAATCTATTGCATAGCCAAATATCGTACTAGTGCCACCTTTTTGAATTAATTTATATTGAAATTTTTTATTATCTTTAGCTAATTGAGCAGGAATTGATTCAAATGCTGCTAATATTTTGTTAGCATCTTGATATGTAGTATATTTAGTAATATCATTTTTATATGATTCTAATATTTTTGTTTGAATATCAATAGCATCAATTAATGAATTAGATTTAGTATATTCAAATACTACTTCTGGCATACCACCGATAGCTAAATAATCACTATACAAATCTAAAGATTTTTCATGTAATAATTTAGATAATTTAGTGTTAGTAGTATAAGATTTTTTTATTTCTTCAATTAACAAATCATTATTTGTTGCCATTAAAAATTCTTCAAAATCTAAAGGATATATATTTAATATATCAACTTTACCAACAGGAAAAGAATAATTTTCTCTTTTAATATGAACACCTAATAAACTACCAGCTCCAATTACATAATAATTAGGTGCATCTTCATAAAAATACTTTAAAGATGTTAATGCTCTAGGATTTTGTTGAATTTCATCAAAAAATATTAAAGTATTTTCCGTAATTTTTTTATTAAAAAATACTTCTAATTGTTTAATAATATTATTAGGCTCGATATTTTCATTAATTATATTATTTATTATTTCATTTGTTTCAAAATTAACATAAATCATATCATCAAATAATTTACCAAATTCCTTTACTAAATAAGTTTTTCCAACTTGTCTAGCTCCATATAATAATAATGGTTTACGATTTTGATTATTTTTCCATGCTATTAACTTATCCATTGCCTTTCGTTTCATAAGTATCACCATTTAAAATATAACATATAACTCCAAAAAAGTCAATAAATAATCGATTAATTTGGAGTTATAACTTATTTTATAACAATATTAACTAATTTTTTAGGTACTGTTATTATCTTAATTATTTCTTTATTTTCTATAAATTTTTTAACATTATCTAAATTTTTAGCTAAAGTTTCCATTTTATCTTTAGTTGTTTCCATACTAACTACTATTTTACCTCTTACTTTACCATTTACTTGAACAACCATTTCAAATTCTTCTTCCTTTGTTTTTTCTTCATCATAAGTTGGCCAAGGCTCATAAGCAATAGTCTTATCATGACCTAACATTTGCCATATTTCTTCTGTCATAAATGGCGCAATTGGATTTAATAATTTTACAAAATTTGTAGCATATTCTAATGGGAAAACATCTTCCTTATAAACAGCATTAATAAATATCATCATTTGTGATATAGCAGTATTAAAGTTTAAAGATTCATAATCTAATGTAACTTTTTTAACTGTTTGATGATATATTTTTTCTAAGTTTTTATTAGTAACATCTTTAACTTTATCTTCATATAATCTATATACTCTATCTAAGAATCTGCGTGCTCCTTCAACACCTTTTTTACTCCATGGCTTATCAGCTTCAAGTGGTCCCATAAACATTTCATATAGTCTTAACGTATCAGCACCATATTCATCTACTACATCATTTGGATTAATTGCGTATTCTGGATATCTTTTGCCCATTTTAATTCCGTTTTCTCCTAAAATCATTCCTTGATGAACTAACTTTTTAAACGGTTCTTTAACATTTACAATTCCTTTATCATATAAGTAATTGTTCCACATTCTAGAATATAATAAGTGGCCTACAGCATGTTCTGGTCCACCAATATATAAATCAACAGGCATCCAGTGTTCAATTAATTTTTTATCTGCTATTGCATTATCATTATGTGGATCAATATATCTTAAGAAATACCAACTAGATCCAGCAGAACCAGGCATAGTTGAAGTTTCTCTTTTACCTTTTATTCCATCAACTGTAACATTTACCCAATCAGTTGCTTTATCTAAAGGCGAAGCTCCTGTTTTAGAAGGACTATAATCTTCTAGTTCTGGTAAAACTAAAGGTAAATTGTCATCTAATACATCTTTACCATTTTCCAAATGAATAATTGGAATTGGTTCACCCCAATAACGTTGACGAGCAAAAATCCATTCTCTTAAACGATAATTAATATGTTTACTACCTAATTTATTTTCTTCTAGCCAATTAATCATTTTATTGATAGCATCTTCTTTATTTAATCCATTTAAAAATTCAGAATTAATATGTACTCCATCACCAGTATAAGCTTCTTTAGAAATATCTCCGCCTTCAATTACAGGAATAATATCAATATTAAACTTTTTAGCAAATTCATAATCTCTTTCATCGTGAGCAGGAACTGCCATAATAGCACCTGTTCCATAACTTGCTAAGACATAATCAGATATCCAAATAGGTATTTTTTTACCATTAACTGGGTTAATAGCATAAGCACCTGTAAATACACCTGTTTTTTCTTTATTTAATTCTGTTCTTTCTAAATCAGATTTAGAAGCGCACATTTTTTTATACTTTTCTACTTCTTTTTTATTAGTAGATATCTTATCAACTAATTCATGCTCAGGAGCAAGTACACAATATGTTGCTCCAAATAAAGTATCACATCTTGTTGTAAAAACTGTAAATTCATAATCATCAACTTTAAATTTAACATGAGATCCAATAGATTTACCAATCCAATTTCTTTGCATTTCCTTAGTTGATTCTGGCCAATCTATCTCATTTAACCCATCTAATAATCTTTCAGCATATTTAGGAATATCGATAACCCATTGTTTCATATTTTTACGAATTACTGGATATCCTCCTCTTTCACTTTTACCATCAATAACTTCATCATTAGCTAAAACAGTCCCTAATTCTGGACACCAATTAACTGGCATATCAATTTGTTTTGCTAATCCATCTTCATATAATCTACTAAATATCCATTGTGTCCATTTGTAAAATTTAGGATCACTAGTTGAAATACATCTATCCCAATCAAAAGAAAAACCTATTTTTTTTAATTGTTCTGTAAATGTTTCAATGTTTTTGTTAGTAAACAATGCTGGATGATTTCCCGTTTGAATTGCATACTGTTCAGCAGGTAAACCAAAAGAATCAAACCCCATTGGATGTAATACATTATAACCTTGCATTCTTTTCATACGACATACTATATCAGTAGCAGTATATCCTTCTGGATGCCCCGCATGTAATCCTACTCCTGATGGATAAGGAAACATATCCAAAGCATAAAATTTAGGTTTACTAAAATCCCAAATATCTGTTTTAAATGTATTATTATCTTCCCAATATTTACGCCATTTTCTTTCAATATAATCTGTATTCATCATTTGCACTCCTTTTTTAAATAAATTCCTATTAAATTATAAAAAATAACAATTAAAGGTATTAAAACAATTAAACCAACTAATAATTGTAAAAAAATATTTTCAACTAAAAATGTAGCTGTAAAAGCAATACTAATAATTAAAGAATTAGTTAAGCCTAATATGTTAGTAAATTTTTTCATATTAATTTTATCTACATTTATTTTATATCTATTAACAAAATACATAACTTGATTACTTTTTTTAAACTTATCATATCTCTTTTTTTGTAATATAACCGTAAACAAATAAAATAAATATACAATTAAAAATGATATTATAAAACCTAATAACATATTAATACCTCCAAACTATTTATTATTATATTATAAAATGTAATAATAATCAAGAAAAAATACATTAGACTGTACTAATGTATTCTAATAATCTTAAGAATAATTTAATAAACTTCTTTTCTAATTTATATTTACTTAACTTTCTTATAGCAATTCTTTTTTTCTTAATTGGTAAATCACTAAATATAATTGAATCAATTTTTTCTTTCATTAATGTTTCAATTTGTAAATCGTCTAATATACCAGCAATATCATCATTTATTAATCTTGTTGGATCAAATTCAATATCTTTACCTTTACAATTAACAGTCAATTGACTTATTGATTTTACATTTTCAATTTCAACTACAAAATCAGGACCTGAGACATAAGATTTACAATCAATTTGTTCTCTATTTTCATATACAATTACATCAGTAGCTTTTTTAGCATTTCTAAATATTAATTTATAATTTCTATATTCAGGAACAATTCCACTTTTACCATCGATAGCTCTTATAATAACTGTATAATTACTAGGCATATAATTATATTCTATTTTAGTTAATAAATAAAAACCTTTTTTATATAAACTAGATATGCCATCATCTTCATATAACAAATATTCATTACTTATTCCAGGAAAGAAATGAATTTCCATATTTTTAGGTGGGGTTGTATCATTCATATTATCATTTGTACCTAATGGAATAATACTTCCCGCTTTAGCAAAGACTGGATAATTTTGATCTTTATAAAATGTAACATAATTATTATTTCCAGGATATTTTTGACCAGTAAAGAAATCATACCAAATACCTTCTGGCATATAAAATCTATGAACTACTCTATTCATTACAAGATCTTTTTTCTTAGTAATCGGACATACAAATAATTGACTTCCAAAATAATATTCATCACTATATAGTAAATCATCATACATTTCTTTAGCAACATAATAAATTGGTTTTATTATTGGAACGCCATCTTTAGAATATTTATAAGCTTCACTATATAAATAAGGGATTAATTTATGCCTTAATTGTAGATAATCAGTTACAATACCAAGTGTTTTAACACTCCATCTCCATGGCTCACGTTTATAGTATTTTCCTTTATCAGCACCAAATTTAAATATAGGAGAAAATACACCTAATTGAACATATCTTGTATATAATTCATTATCTTCAACACCTTTAAAATATCCACCAATATCATGGCTATAAAAACTAACACCTATATTAGTAGCTGAACTATTAAACTTAGGAATTTGTTTTAAAGATTCCCAACTTACTTTAGTTTTACCTGAATATAATACAGGATATCTATGTTGCGCTAAAGAAGCATTATAAGATAACATCATTGGTCTTCTTTTATAATTACGAGTCATATCATAATACTGATAATGTTTAAGTAGATAATCTTGTTCTATAGTTTTCTTATCATAATGATCTAGCCAATAAAAATCAACACCTAAGGCATCTAATGGATGAATATATAATTTTAAATATACATCAATCCATTTTGGATCTAAAACATTATAAGGTATTACACCATTTTCATCTACTGCCAAATATTTTTTTGCTTGTTCAAAATAATCATCTATATCATAAAAGCCTTCTGTAGGGTTAATATTTAAACCCACTCTAATACCTTGACTATGTAGATAAGATATCATTTCATAAGGGGCTTTAAACAATTCTTTATTAAATGTAAATCCTGTTTTTAAATGTTCTTTTTCTTTATATGTTCTAACATGCCAATCTTTATCTAATAAAATAACAGAAATAGGTACTTTATATTTATTAAAGTTATCTACTAATTCTTTTAAAGAAGCATCATTATATTCGTTATTACGACTCCACCAATTACCTAAAGCAAATCTAGGAATTAAAGATGGAAAACCGGTTAAAGTAAAATAATCTTTTAAACATAAATCAAAATCATTTAAATAAACAAACAAATATATATCTATTCCATCATTATCATTTTCCCTTGTTGTACCATCTAAAGAAACTATTTTATCCTTTGAATCATCTATTGAAACAAATCCATCTATAGAATATAAGCTTTTTGTAGTTTCAATTTTTCCTTTTTCAATTAAAGTTGGTGCTTCATAATTTTTAGCTTCAACATGTTTATAATACCAAACTTTATCAGTATTTAATATTTCAACTTTAAAATTATTGTTATTTGTTATTTTTTTCTCTTTTTCATAATAAATCCTATAATATGGTGTAATAATTTCTATATAATTTTTATCTTGCTTAATTTGAAATTTAGGTTCCGGAAAATTTCTGTTTTTTACTAATAAAGTTGGTTCATCAGAAAAAGTTCCACTTTCACTATACTGAATTCTTATTAATCTATCAGATAAAACAGTAAATCTGTACTTATTTCCTTGAACTATACAATTAGGATTAGGTTTAATTTTATCATAATCAATTTTAAAATATTCACCTAAATCGTACATAAAAACAACCTCCTTATATTTCTTCTATTTTCATAAAATTAGTGTATTTTATTTTTTTAAATGGATATCCACCTGTAATAATAATATTATCTTTTTCTTTTAACCATAAAACATCCTTAGCTAATTTTTTACTTTTTTCAATAATTGTATCTAAACTTTTTAAATCATCAATTAAAATTGGATAAACACCAAAATTTAAAGCTAAAGACTTGGTTGTTAATTCATTAGGACTAGGGGCAATAATTGGGCAAATTGGTCTAAATCTGCTTATTTTTTTTGCAGTATAACCACTCATTGTTGGCGTAAAAATTGCCTTACAATTTAATCTCAATGCACATCCTGCAACACTATAAGCTAATGAACCAGTAGCATCTCTTTTTTCTGTTTTTATTGCTTGTTCTAACATATAATCATAATCAATATCATATTCAACTGTTTGTATAATATTTTCTAGCATTGTTAAAGTTTCAACAGGATTATTACCAATTGTTGTTTCTGAAGAAAGCATAATACAATCTGTTCCTTCTAATACAACATTAGCAATATCAGATACTTCAGCACGAGTTGGATAATTATAACTATTCGTACTAGAAAATAAATCTGTTGCAATAATGCTTATTATTCCATTAGCTTGACACTTTGATATAATCTTTTTTTGAATACCAGGAATTTTTTCTATAGGAATCTCTAAACCTAAATCTTTTCTATCAATCATTATTCCATCACTAGATTTAATTATTTTATCAATATCATCAATTGAAAAATTATTTTCTATTTTAGATATTATTTGTAAATGATCATCACCTATATTTATTAATAAATCATTTACTTCTAAAACATCTTCCGCACTTGAAACAAAAGGAAGTGTTAAAAAATCAACATTATTTTGACTTGCAAACTTAATTATTTCTCTATCACTATTAGTTAAGTAAGGCCTATTCAACTTAACATTTGGAATATTTAAAATCATATTATCCTTTATTTCGCCTTCTTTTAAAACTTTACAAAGCAAATAATCAGAATGCTTTTCTAATACTTTTAATTCAGTTGTACCTTCAATCGTTAAATTAGAATTTAATGGAACATCCTCAATTAAAAATTTATAGTCTACACTAAATTTAGTACTATCACCTAAAACACTATTTCTATAAATTCTTATTTTGTCATCTTTTTTTAAGATTGCTCTACCATTTAAAATATGATCTAATTTAACTATTGGTCCTTTTATATCGATCATAGTTGCAACATGTGTTTTTAATTCTATATTTAATTCATCTATTATTTTTATAATTCCACGACAAAATGTAAGTGTTGAATAATTCATATTAATTCTAAAAGCATCAACACCATTTTCTATCATTTTTCTTAATACATCTTTACTTGCAGTAGCTGGCCCTACTGTAGCAACAATTTTAGTTTTATTCATTTTTTATCCCTTCTATTCTAATAATAATTATAAATTAAATATACTTTTTAGTCAAGAAAAAAAAGAATAAACTATATTCTTTCAATTTTCATAAAATTAGTTTTTCCTTTTTTATTTTTTTCGTAAAATCCGCCTGTAATTAAAACGATATCGTCATTATTTAAATCCATAAATTTTATAGCTTTTTCTTTAGCATCTTTTACTATTTCATCAGTTGAATTAAATAAATTTGTAACTAAAGGATATACTCCAAAATTTAAAGATAAAGATCTAGCAACATTTTCTGTAGGACAAGTAGCTAAAATTAAACATTTTGGTCTTAAATTACTTACTAATGAAGCTGTAGACCCACTTATTGTAGTTGCTACTATTAATTTTACATCTAATAAATTAGCAGTTTCTGCAACATTAGTTGCTATTATTCCTTCAATAGTTCTATTAACATAATTAGTATTAATTGTACCATCTAAATGTTTTTCAATATTTTCACAAATCTTTGCCATATATTTTACTGTTTCAATAGGAAATTTTCCCATTGTAGTTTCACCTGATAACATAACGGCATCAGTTCCATTTAAAACAGCATTAGCTACATCTGATACTTCAGCACGTGTTGGTCGCATATTCTTTTTCATTGATTCTAACATTTCAGTTGCTACTATACAAAATTTACCATGTCTACGACAACATTCAATAATCTTTCTTTGTAAAATTGGTAAATCTTCCATTGCTGCTTCAACACCTAAGTCTCCTCTTGCAACCATTATTCCATCAACTACACTAGCTATTTCCTCTAAATTTTTAATACCTGTAGTACTTTCTATCTTAGCTATTACTTTCATATCTTCTCTATTATATTGTTTTAATAATTCTTTTGCACTTAAAACATCTTCTTTTGTAGATACAAATGATAAAGCTAAGAAATCTCCTTCATGTTGACAAGCATAAATAATATCTTCTTTATCTTGTTCACTAATAAATGGCATATCTAGGTGAACACCTGGAACACTTAAACTTTTTTTATTTCCAAGTACACCACCACTTGTTATTTTACAAGTAATACCATCTTCTTCTTTAGAAATAACTTCCATACTCATCAAACCATTTTCTAATAAAATAGTATTACCTACATTAATTGAATCAATAGCATTTGGATGATTTACTGAAAATCTTTCTTCATTTCCTAAAACATCTTCTTTAACCATTCTAATAGTATTTCCTTCAATTAATTTTATTTCACCATTTTCTAACATTCCATTTCTAAATTCTGGACCTTTTGTATCATATAATATAGCCACATTCATTCCAGTTACTTCTCTTACCTTTTTTACTGAAGCTACAACATTTTGCTTTTCTTCTAATGTTGCATGAGAAAAATTAATTCTAGCAACATTCATACCATTTTTAACCATTTCAGCCATTACATTATAATCACAACTAGCAGGTCCTATGCTACAAATTATTTTTGTTTTTTTCAAATTACATCACTCCCCAATTAAATAATTATACCACAAATTTTAAATTTTGTTACTTTATTTTTTATTATAAGTTATTATTATTAATATGTGAATTGAAAAAGTAAATTCCAGTTTCAATATTTGAAAACTGAATTTAGTCTTACATCAAATTCCAGTTATAAATATAAATAAATACTTTTATTATTTTGATGATAATAATTTACAAAAAAATGATTTAAATCACACATGTAACTATGTAAAAAAATTAATAAAAAGATAAGTTTTTACAATAATACACTTTCTTAATTATGCTAAATAATGATATAATGTATAAAAGGAAGATGATTATGAAATATTTAAAATGGATTTATGGAACTCATTCTAATAGTAGTACTAATCTAGAATACAAAGTAGATGAAATTAACATAGCAGAAAAATGGAATCCTACTAGTAAAGATTGGGAAACTCAGGGAGGATTAAATTTTACCAACGAAGAAAACGCATTAAGATGGATATCACGAGGTGATACTTTATATGATGTCATAATTCCTAGTGATGCAGAAGTTTTAAATGTTAGAAATGATAAAACTCCAAATGGCATTTATAGAAGTAACAAAATTATAGTTACAAATCCTAGAAAAGTAACTGATGAATTGACTATGGAATTATATAAAAAATCAAATATGCCAGAATTAACATATTATAAAACATTATCTGCTTTAGCTATGAAAGGATGTTATAATACTTGTCTTGAAATAATTAGAGATAAAGTAAATAAAAATAATATTGATAAAGTTATTGAAGACTACGAAGAATTTAATGGACCAGGACATAACGAAAATATGAACGAAACAGTTTATAATGAGATACTAGATATATTAAAAGAAATACAAAGCGATTTATTAATATGCTTAACAATAGATAAATCTCCATATGAAAAAAAAATAACAAACGATAATATAATAAATATAACTGGTCAATCCGGATCTGGTAAATCATATTTTTGTAAGCAATATAAAAATCATTTAATTATTGATACTGATGAAATATTTAATGAACGTTTGTTCCGATTAACTACTGGAATAAATAAAGAATTAGGTGAATACTTTAGATCAAAATTTAATCCCCTACCAAATTTAGGAGATGATTTTGATTTGATATATCAAAATATATTAGACTATTGTAAAAAATACAATAAAACAATTGTTATAGATTGTGCTCAATTTCATTGCATAAAAGATATTAATTTGTTAAAAGGAAAAATAATAATAATGAGAACATGTATTGATAATTGTTATAAAAGATGTATAAACAGATTTAAAGACAACAATCCAAATGCTACTAATGAGGAAATTAACAAATACAAAGAAAAGAAAAAAAGCATATATAAGTGGTATAAAAGTTCAAACAAATTTATAGTTAAAATTAACAATATTGAAAATTAATATACTAAAAAAAAAGATATAACTCTACGATTCGTAGGATGACTTATATCTTTTTTTATTATATTATTATTTCAGGTGATGAAATTTTATGAAAAATTTTTTAATTAATTATTATGCTTTAATTATAGTAATATTATTTGTTATTTACAATTTTATTTTAGATGAATTAATAATTATGGGATTATTATATAAAATAATTATGCTATTACTTATCGTTATTAATATAATTATATTAATTATTTTTAGAAAAAAAATTAAATATAAAAATATGTTAATTATTTATTGTTTAACTTCTTTATTTACTAAAAATATAATGCAATATCTTTTTGCTTTATCTAATATAATTATTTTGTGTATAATAGGTTTTAAAGAAAATAAATTTATTAAAATATTTTCAATTTTCTTTGGAATATTTATAACTTTTTGTTGGTTACCATTATTGTTTGTACTTTTTATATTTTTTGGCATAAATTTAGATGAAGAAAAATATATGAATGATATATATGAATATAGTCATAATTATTGTGATAATAATTATGAAACTTATACTTACTCAGCAGGAGCAACAGATAAATTTCATTATAGCATTGGTAAATATTATGATATTTTAAATTATAATGGTATAATTAATATAGTTTATCGTGATAGAAATGAAACAACCTTAAAAGAATATACAAAATTTATTGAAAATAATAATTGCAAATTGGTAGGTGATGTTGGTGGATTTAAATAAAATATCTAATTTTATTAAAACAAAAAGAAAAGAATTAGGTCTTACGCAAGAAGAATTAGCACAAAAATTATTTGTTACTGAAAAAGCTGTTTCAAGATGGGAAACCGGTCGTGGTACACCTGATATATCTTTATTAATTCCTTTATCAAAAATATTAAAAGTTAATGTAAATGAATTATTAAATGGTGAAAATAATATTGATAAAATTATTAAATATAATGAAATAAACAAAAAAAATAAATTTAATTTTCAATTTAAATTAATTATATTATTTTATATATTATCTATTTTAACATTTTTAATATATTTAAGATTCGAATATGATCCTAACGTTGAATTAAATTATTTTATAAGATTATCGTTAATTATCATTGCTTCTATTTTTATAATTATCAGCAACTTAATATATAGTAATAATTATGTTGAAAAATTAAGTGATAAAAATAAAGTTAAAATCTTTTCTTTAACTATTATTTTCATATATTATATAATCTTATTGTTTAATATGGTAATATTTGCAAGGTATAATACTATCAATAGTTTTAATTTAATACCATTTAAATCAATAATTATAATATTTAATAGTGGTAATATTTACTCTATTATAATAAATATATTTGGTAATTTATTAATTTTTATGCCATTAGAATATTTTATTATCGAATTATTTAAAGTAAATAAATTTATATTAAATTTTAGTATTTCATTTATAATTATTTTAATTATTGAAATAATGCAATATGTGTTTAAAGTTGGTGTATTAGATATTGATGATTTAATATTATGTACTTTAGGCATGATGTTATTTTATATAATTTATAACAAAACAAAGGAGAAATATTATGTTAAAAGAAATGAAAAAAAATAACAAATTAGCGTTTAATTTTGTTATTATAGATTTTATAGTTGGTACCCTACTTTTTTATGATGCATTATTTAGGCCTATTAATATTATCTTATTAACTTTATTATTAAGTTATTTACCTTTTATAATATTTTTTATAATTTCTTTATTAAGTTATCATTTTAAAAATAATTTAAAAGCAATAAAAATTATTAAAATAACTACCAAAATACTTTCCTATTTACAAGTATTTTATTATTTTATGGCTATATTCATGATTACAATTTTAATGGCTTTAAATCCTGTTACTAACCCAAAATATTATAAATTTTTTGTAAATTATGATGAATTAACTAAAATATTCCCTAAACAAATACCAGATAATACTTTAAATGTCCAATTTTATTATGCCCCTGGTGTTTTGCAAGGTGGCACTGATTATGTTTTATATTATATTGATAATAATATAACTTTAGATAAATTTAACGAAAAATTTAAAAATAAATCAATTTGGATTGGTCACGAAAATGAATATACCGAAAAAAAAGGATTATTAACTAGTATATTTTCCCATACTCCTATCGAATATGAAAAAAAAGATGATTTTATTATATATTTAATAGAAGGAGAATGTGATAATTCGGAATATTGTAATCATGGAAATTATCTATTAGTTGCAATAAATGAAAATACTAATGAAATTGTTTATAAATCTAGCTCTTGGTAAATAAATATAACTTAAATTTTAAAATATTTAATTAATAATTCCATTTATTTATGATATAATAAATATCACATTTTGGAGGTAGTTATGGCAAGTTTTAAAATAGGTTATTTATTTAAAAAGAAATATACATCATATAAAAATGAAGAATATGAAATATTTGAACTTATAGATGTTGTAATAGGTATCACATTTACTAATACAAATAACGTTGATAGATGTAATATATTAACAGGGAAATACGCTGGTATATATGCAAATTTAATAGATAAAAAAAGAAATGAAGACGAATATGTTTTTATAGATACAAGTTTAAATGATTCCATCAAACAAAATGATAATAATGTTGATTTCAATTCTATTAGAAAAAAATTAATATCAATTACTTCAAAATATTATTTAAGAGATAGCAATGGAACAACTTTAAAAAGTTTGGTGAACAATAATTTAATAGAACAATTAGACAATGAAAAGAAGAAAGAATCAGATTTTAATGAAGCAGAGTTTCAAAATATATCTGATATATCTAAAATGTATTCAGAAATAAAAAAAACTATTATTTCACAAGACGAACAAATAATGCAAATATTAACTTCATTATTTAAAAATCAAAAAGTAGTAAATTCTAATTTAAGTATAGATTTAATTGCTAAATTAAAAGAAAATATTTTAATCTATGGTTCAACAGGTACTGGTAAAACAGAAATATTAAAAAGGATTTCTAGACTTTACAATATACCTATAGTAATTGAAGATGCTACTTCTTTATCTGAAACCGGTTATGTAGGAAGAAAAATAGATGATATGTTAGAAAATTTATGCCTTGCAGCTAACGGTGATATTGATCTAGCCCAAAAAGGAATTTTAGTTTTAGATGAATTTGATAAGCTTGCAGAAAAAGCAAATAATCAATCACATGTTTCAAAAGAAGGAGTTCAAAGATCTTTATTAAAACTGCTTGATGGTACTTTATTTTATTTTAATAATAAGCAATTTGATACGTCAAAATTAACAGTAGTTGCCTTAGGTGCTTTTACTGGAATCACTAATGGTGATAACTATGCAAAGATCACAACTGATGATTTTATAAAATATGGAATTATGCGAGAATTAATTGGAAGATTTTCAAAGACAATTGCAATGAATCCTTTAACTAAAGAAGATATAATTAAAATATTAAAAAAATCTGATTTTAGTCCTTTAAATACATATAAACAATTATTTAAATTATTAAATGTTGATTTTGAATTTAATAATGAATTTATTGAATATATAGCAGAATTAGCGATTGCTAAACAAAGCAGTGCAAGAAGTTTAAAAACTGTATTTGATGATTGCATAAGTAGTGCTTTATTTAAAATATTTGCAGGTGAATATTCTCGTATATCGTTAGTAAAACCTAATGATGAAAATAATAATCCTTATATATTAACAAAAAAAAGTCTAGTTGGTGGCCTAAAAAATAATTGATATTTTTATTAATATGAAGATGTTGAGTTCATTATTTTATTTAAACATTTTTGTATTTTTTTTTGCTCTATATTGTCGTCAAAATGTTCTTGATATCCTTGATAGCCAATACTTTTTAAATAATTAGAGTATTTAACAGTATCAACTATTCTTAAACTATCTAAATCTAATAAAACTAATTCTCCTTTTTGAAAACTTCGTTTGTTATTGTTATACATAATAGATGTTGCGAAAACATTTCCCGTATCAAATTCTATTGAATCATAATGAATACGGTTATCACAAATTAAGATTCCTATATTTCCAGAATGCAAATCAGTAGTTTCAAGTCCAATATTACGCAGATTTTCTTGAAATTCATTTATAATAGATTCCATTTGAGAAAAATCTTTAATATCTTTGATATTTTGAAAAGTGTTAACTTTTTGTGTTACTTCAATATGGATAGGATAACCATCAAATTCAAAATCTCTATTAATTATTGGCTGTAATAAAAATTCACAATAGGGAATAATTTTATTTCTTCGTGGTTTGCCTATTTTTATTATTTTATCCCCTATTTCATAAACAATTGAAGTCGTACCAGTATTAATAAATTTTAATTTTGAATCAAGTCCATTTCTTTTACAATACTGTTTTAATTCTTTAATTAAAAATTCAAAAAAATAGTTAAATTCTTTTTTTTGTTTTTCTGATAAGAATAAATCATCATAGTTTATTTTTGTATTTTTTTCATTATATTTTCGAATAAAATCATCTCGCTTTTCAAAATCAAATTCTAAATTATTAAGCATCTTTTGTTTAATATTTTCAATTAAACCAGTTTTAACATAAAGTCCATCAAAAATTTCTTTATTTGCATAGGGATTATAATAAATTTGTTTATTGCTTTCTTTAATATTTATTGATTCAATCATCGATTTAACTCCAAAAAAAGGAATATTTACTATTTCTTTATCATCCTCTAAAAGTATGTATTCAAATCCTATTATATTTAGTAAAGTATATTCTTTTTTCGTTCTTTTACCATAACTTGAATAATAACTTACTATTATTTCTTCATTTATCCTCATTTTTAATCTAGTATATATATCAATAAAATTCATTTTATCACCACAACTACAAATAAAATTTTTTTAAATAAAAAAACTTAAAGTATTATAATACATATTTTATTAATTGTAAAATTGTTTTAAATATTTATGTTTTAAAAAAATTTACTCAAAATAAAAACCTACGAACTTTTTACAGTTCGTAGGTTGTATTCAAATGGAGCAATAACAAAGGTTATTTGAAACTCCTAAAATAAAAATTGAAAAACAACTAATTACTAAAATAATTATAGTTTCTTTTTAACAAAATTTATCAAAAAATTTTAAAATAATATTATCTTCTAAAATGTGTAGTATCAGTTTGTTCAAAACAAGGTTCTGGAACTAGTCTTGATATATCTCCATCAATTCTAACTAGTCTATTTTTTCTTTGATAATCAGTTGAATAATATCTATCTATAATACCTTTTTGATAATTATTTATTTGAACACAATCGAACATGTCATCTCCAAAATTATAGAAAGCATGTGCAAGTCCAAAATCATTATTTTCAAAAATAGGTCTTGTTACAAAATATTGATCACGATATTCAATAACATCAACATCGTCAATTTCTTCACGTCTAATGTTAAAATTTTTTCTAATCCATTCATATTCAATTTCACTCAATAATCTATACCAATCTGGACCATAAATATTATAATTTTGAGCTAAATCGTTAAAATTTTTTAATGGCAAGTATTTAATTGATTTTGGTACAGGTAATCCTAAGTATTCTGCCGCAGAAGATAAAATAAACTTTCTTCCATCCGTATCATAAAAAACCATTATCTTTTGTTTTCCTAAAGTTATATTCCTGTTTTGTTGCTGATTTTGTACTTGTCTGCTTTGTGAAACTATATTAGATATAGTTGTTAATGGAATTGACGAAACATAATACCCATTTCTATCTAATAAAATTTGAATTTCTGATTCACTAAGAACTCGTGAATTTATTGCATAACGATTTAATTCATCATAATCTAATAATGGAACTTTTCTTAATACATTTCCTTGTTTTATTAACAATATTACAATTTCACAATTTCTCGTAATATCAAAACCGTTAACAATATAAAAATGTTGATTTTCTTGTTCAAAAGTCGATATTTGATTAACTTCTATTTCATGATTTGTTCCATCAAGCAAATCGTTTCTAGAATAATCATTTCTTCTATCTAATGGAAAAGATACAACTATATTTTTCTTTTTCATATAACACCTCACACGACTACAGTATAGCATGAATTCTCTTATTTTGCAAATTATTATAGAAGTAAGGACCTTGATTACTTTCGATAAACTAAATATTTCTCCATAAAAAAATCCTTATAAAAAGGCATGTAAGATGTAATAAACAATATTTAAAGACATAAAGATAATATTGAAGAAGGTAAAAACACCGAATCTTAGCATTTTGTGTTTTTGAATATTCCAGAAATATATCATTAGAATAAATAAACGCAAAAAAATGTTGTTTTATTAATGACTAATCTATATGGTTCAATGTAGGTTAAGATTTGTTATATCTATTTTCCTAACACTATCATTAATAATAGTGTATTTTACTTTAAAAAAATCACATATAAATTTAAACTTTTATTAACAATTATTCAACTAAAATTTCTTCTTTAATAATATTCATCATAATACCACCCTTTCTTTTAGAGTAGGATAGTTTCTTAAAACAAAAAACTAATCCATTTTTGAATTAGTTATTTATCAAAAGTTGAAAATTCAAGCACATTTCACTATGGATCATAACTTTACTTATATTCGAAAAATTATACCCCTAAGATTGATTAAATCAACTGATAAATAAATTATAACAAATATTATAATTATTTCAAGTGATAGTGTAGTCATTTTTTGTTAATTTTGGTATAATTATTATAGAGAAATGAGGTTAAATATGAAAAAATTATTTTTTACAAGTAATACTAAACACTACCATAAAATTGATGGTAAAAAAGTTCCTAACAAAATAGATAATACTAATGGAATTGTTGATCAAATTAAAAATTTAATTGATGTTAATAACGCAATATTATACATTGCTTCTAATCCAGATGATGATGAAAAAGTAGATAACTATGCATCTTTAATTTTTAATGGATTAAAATTATCCGGCATATCTTTTTCTGAATATTTCATTTTGGATAATAGAACTAAAAATAAAGCTAGTGAATATATAAAAAAAGCAAATGTTATATTTTTAAGTGGCGGAGATACTTATATACAAAATGAATTTTTTAATCAAATACATTTAAAAGAATTATTACAAAACTTTGAAGGTATTATTATAGGCCAAAGCGCAGGATCTATAAATATGGCTGAATTTGTTTATAATAGTCCTGAGGATGGAGAACTATCTGAACCAATTTATTTTAAAGGGCTTGGACTAAGTAATATTAATATCGAGCCACATTTTGTTTTAGATACAACTGAGTTTGATGATTTGCAAATGTATCAAAGAAAACATTTACTAGAAGAATCTAAAAAAAGACCAATTTACGCTTTGAGTGATGGCTCTCATATATTAGAAACAGATGAATCTATTATAGTTTGTGGTAAATCATTTTTAATTAAAAATGGCACTATTACACAAATATGTACTGATAAACAAACATTTAATATTGACATAAATAAGAAAGCTTTAGGAAAGTAATTTCAGTGTGTGAAAAAGACAATTAGATTATAAATACCTAAAATTGTCTTTTTTTCTTCAATATTATTGCAAAAATTTTTCAGTTCCAGAAGTTCTTTAATAAAAGTTTGAATAGAATTTATTTTAAAATTATCTTCTTTAGTTTTTACTCTTTGATATCTTTTCTTAAAATTTTCTCTTTTTTCATTATTTAATACTTTATGGTTATAAGTGTTTCTGCAAGAAATACTCCCATCAAGAACACTTAATTAATATTCTTCACAATTCTTAGATAACCCTCTATAATTTGGTATGGTCTATTATTAAATTTGCAAGACCAATTTATTTTGGATTTGAGTTCATCACTCATATTGATTTCCTTTTTTATTATTTTAATCATTATATCACACCAATCCTTTCTTTTAACAAAAAAAATCAATCTTTTCAGATTGATTTAATCAATAACGTCACATTGGTGTGACGATTTTACCTTATGGAGCAAGTGGTAAAGTTATCTACAACTTTTCACTTCTTGATAAGTAATATCAATTTCTATATCCATAGTACCATATTATTTAATTCTTTTCATCATTTTTGTGTTTTTTATATAAATTTTTTAAATCTTCATCTTCAATTACACTTTTTATAACATCATCTACTGTATTTTTGTATAAATTTAGTTCTGGAATACAATCAAAAGAATATGATGTATCTTCATTATTTATTGATTTTTCTAGAAATATTTTTGATAGTTCTTTTAAATTATCAAAATTTAGTATTTTTTCTTTATCATTGTAATTTACATAAATATTTTCATCATTTTCTTTTTTATATATTTCTATTTTCATAGTTAAGTTCACCTCCATAAATTTGATAACGAATTTTTATGTTATTTTTTCCACCATCTAATATTTTAGAAACTTTGTTGGTAGCAATTAATTTTTCTTCTTCTACATACTCCAAATCATATGATTCATATTCGATTTTATTTTTATTATTAACATTTGCTTGTATTATTTTATTAACATCTGAATTAATAGCAATTATAGCATCGTGCGATGTAACAATTATTTGTTTATCAGTCTTTTGTTCTTTTATAAAATTTGAAAGTGTGGTTGAAATGAATGTCTTATCAACATCATTTTCTGGTTGATCTATTAATATTATGTTAGGTTGATTTTCTTTAATTAATTTTTTGAAATAATATTCTATTGATTTTTTCGCAATATCTCCTTTATTTATATTTTCAATAGATTTCCACTCTTTTGTTTCAGACATAAACAATTCTACATTCTTAGGGATTTCATCTCCAGTAATAATTAAATTCGAAAATGAAATATCGCTTTTGGATAATTGAGATATAACTTTTTTGATATCTTCATTATTAAGCATACTGAATTTTTTAATTTTTAAATCTTTTAATTTTGTTTTTACATTTTGTAAATTAAATATTTTTGAATCAATTATATCTACATTATCTAATTCATTTTTAGTTATGTTTAATGATAATCTTGCATATTCATTAGAATTTTTTTCTAATTCTTCTTTTAATTTTTCAAAAGGAAACTCCAAGCAAAATCCTTTTTCTTCAATATCATTTTGTAAAATACTTTTAATATTAATAATAAGTTTATTTGATTCTTGACCAAGTATTTGAATTCTGTCTTTAACAGTTTTTTCTTTATTTCCTAGCATTTTTGTATATTTATCTATAACATTATTTATTTTTTCACTTATAATTTTGTCTATTAAGATAATATTTTTCTTTTTTATGGTAATTTGTTTTTCTAACTCTAAATCTTCGAGCAATAGATTATAATTACTAATTATATTTTTTACATTATCATTTTCTTTTTCAGGATTTAATAATTTTTCTATTTCTTTAAAGTAATTTATTATTTTATCTTTATTATTGATATAATTATCTATTTTATCTATTTTATTATTAAAACTATGCAAAGTTGTATCATCGTAAACAATTTTATTTAGATTGTAGTTTGTAACATCTAATTTATTTTTGTTTATAAAGTCTATTGCTGATTTAATATTTGTTAAATTTTGCTCACCATTTTTATAATGCAAAGCATTATTTTTTATTAAAGTATTATAACTAGATATTAATTGTTTGTACTCTTCTAAAATATTATTGTAATTTGTTGTATTATCAATTCCAAACATTTCTGGTATTTTATTTCCAGAATTTTCATGAGTTTTTAAAATTTCTGAATAAATATTTGGAATTTCAAGAATATTTACATTGCCAATATCTGTTGTTATTTCATCAAATTCAATATTTAAGAAGTTTTTATTACCAACTTTACTTTTATACTGATTATCTTTAACATCTTTTTTATTGTCCTTAATTGCTGCTGTCAGGTTTTTCTTTTTTAGTTCGTAATATATTTCATTTAGTAGTAAAGTTTTTCCACTTCCAGAATTTCCTATAATTACATTTAATCCAGGTGATAATTCTAAAACACTATTTTCAAATATGTTATTATTTGGTAAAGATATTTTTTTTATATATTTACTTCGTTGGATTATTTGATTATCAATAGATAATCTTGTCTTTGCGTTTCTAATAGCAATTTCTAATCCTCTATATGTTGGTAGAGAATTTATTGAATATTTAATTTTTTGTCTAATTTTTTCTTTTCTTTGTTCATCATTGTCAAATTTATAATCATCTCCAACATATGCCGAAATATCAATATCAACATTTTCGAGATTTAAGATTTTATTTATTTTTTCAACAACTGTGTATATATAATAATCTCTTGTGTTTTCGAACAAAATCGGCTCTCCAATTCCCGAAATTAATGATTTAATAACCCAGTCGATTGTTGACTTTTCAAGTTTTCCGATTTTTTGTTCTAAAATACCTTTATCTTTTATTGCGTGAGGAATAAATATAAATTCAATTTCCTTATGTAATTTACAAAAATCTTCTTTATCAAAGTAAATATTATTATTTTTTTTAATTCTCAACTCATTTAAAGTATCTGCAAATTTAATAATATCAACATTTGGACTTAAAATACTAATTGCGTGAAATTCTATTTTTTCAAATTTATAGTCAATTTCAACTCCAACTAAATGTGTAATACCTAGCAAATCAGATATAATAGCATGTTTTATATGTGAAGCAATATTAATATTATTGTGACATGTTACTGCTTTTAACTTTACTTGTTCTTCTTTTAACCATTTATAATAGTCGATATGAGTATAGTTATTATTTACATGTTTTCCTTTGCAGTCGATATCATGATCTGTATGTTGATGTAAATCTATTCTATTCCAAGAACTCATTTTTTACCTCCTTACTAATTGTTTTAAAATATTATAACATAATCTAATAAAATGATTAAAGTGATGTTAAAAAAAATACTGATTTATGATAAAATATAATTGTATATTTAGGAGGTGTAAAATGGAAATCAACAATATTTATAATATGGATTGCAACAAAGGTATGAATAAAATGATAAAAGAAAATCAAAAAGTTGATTTAATTATTGCAGACCCTCCTTATGTAATTTCAAAAAAATCACAATTTCATACAATGAAAGATAGAAAAAATCCTAGAAATGGTACTGATTTTGGAGATTGGGATAAAGAATTTAATAATAAGCCTTGGCTAAAAAAATCATATGAATTATTAAATAAAGGTGGTTCTCTAATTGTATTTAATGATTTTAAAAAGGCAACTGAGATTATAGATTACGCTCAAAGTTTAGGATTTATTTATAAAGATACTTTAATTTGGAAAAAAACTAATCCTATGCCTAGAAATAGAGATAGAAGATATGTTCCTGATGTTGAAATGATGATTTGGTTTGTTAAACCAGGTAATAAGTGGACATTTAACAGACAGAACGATAAATATGAAAGCAGTATTTTATCTTTTCCTTCTGAAAGTGGAGGTGGATATAAAAGATATCATCCCACTCAAAAACCAATAAAACTTATTGAATATTTAATAAAATTACATAGTAACGAAAATGATTTAGTTCTTGATCCATTTATGGGATCAGGTGCAACAGCAATTAGTTCTATAAGAACAAATAGAAATTATATTGGATTTGAGTTAGAGGAAAAATATTATTTATCTTCTATTAAAAGAATAAAAGGAGAAAAATAATATGGATACTATTTATATAAAATCACCTTTAAATTATGTTGGTGGAAAATATAAAATATTAGATCAAATAATTCCTAAATTTCCAAAATATATTCATACATTTGTAGATCTATTTGGTGGAGGATTTAATGTGGGAATTAATGTTGATGCTGACAATGTTATTTACAATGATGTTATTGAACCACTATGCGAATTAATTAGTTATTTTTCAGATAAATCATCAGATGAAGTAATAAATAATTTAGAAAAAAACATTGAAAAAAATAACTTAAATAAAGAAAATACTGAGGCTTTTTTAAAATTAAGAAATAAATATAATCATTTTTTATATTCCAATGAAGAAGAGAAAATATTAGATTTTTACACATTAATTTTATATAGTTTTAATTATCAAATAAGATTTAATCAAAATATGAAATATAATACACCATTTGGAAAGAATAGAAGTTCTTATAATCAAAACACAAAGAAGAACATAAAAAAATTCGTTGATAAAATGAATTCGATTAACTTAAAAATATCTAAAAATAAATTTATTGATTTTGATTTTTCAAAATTAGAAAAAGATGATTTCGTATATTGTGATCCACCATATTTAATTACAACAGGTAGCTATAATGATGGAAATCGTGGTGTAAAAGATTGGACAATAGAAGATGAAAAAGAACTATTACAAATTCTTGATAATCTCAATTCAAGAGGAATAAAATTTGCACTTTCTAATGTTTTAGTGGCAAATGATAAAAGAAATGAAATATTAACAGAATGGTCAAAAAAGTATAATGTATTTATAATAAAAAATACATTTAATAATTCTAATTATAGAAGAAAAAGTAAAAATGATACTATAGAAGTTTTAATAACTAATTATGGGGAGGTAGAAAATGAGTAATATTGAACTATCTACAAAATATTCATCTAAAAGATCTTTTGGCTGGTGTCAAGATGCATCTGATTTTAGAAGCTTGAAAAATGTTGTTCAAATATTTGATAATAAATCTGAATTTCATAATAATTTAATTAATGCAAGAATTCCAATGTTAGTGGAAGATCCTGTATTAGTTAAAAAGTTTCAAAAAATACTTAAAACTGAGCCATTACAAATATCATATTCTGATTTGGTAGGAACTCACTCAAATCCGAGAAAAAACTCACCATGTAATGCAATTATACAAGCATCTGTTTGTGGCCAAGTTAAACAATATTTAAGTGATTGGGCATCAGATAGCTTTTTGAGATGGGCTCATTTATGTGGTTTTATAAAATATAATGGGGAAAATGATACATTTGAAATTACAGATGATGGTTTAAAATATTCTTCTTCTACAGATGATTCAGACGAAGAAAAAGAAATTGTTCTTAATGCAATATTAAAGTATCCACCTGTTTCGAGAATACTACAATTATTATCTAATGGAGAACATTTATCAAAATTTGAAATTGGAAGTCAATTAGGATTTGTTGGTGATGAAGGATTTACTTCATTACCACAAAACATTTTATTGACTTCTCTAGCGATGACAACTGATACAAAAGAAAAAAATAAAATGAAATCTGACTGGGATGGTTCATCAGATAAATATGCACGACAAATTTGTAAATGGCTACAAAAATTAGGCTTAGTAAGACAAGTTGAAAAAGATTATAAAATTACTTTAGATGGAAAAGAATATATAGAAAAAATAGGACAAGCATATATGATAACTCCTGATGGACTAAAAGCATATAGAAAATTACAAGGTGTAAATAAAGTATCAAAAATATCAAAAAATGTATTTTGGGAAATGCTATGTCCAAAGGCAAATGATAGATATTATATAAGAAATCGCAGAGCATACATTATAAAATTTTTATCTGATTCTTCTTCACCGATTTCATTAGAGAAAATAAAAGAGAAATTAGATGATGTAAAATTTGATGAATCATTAGAAACAATAAAAGATGACATTATTGGTTTACAAAATATTGGTCTTTTTATAAAAGAAAGTTCTAATGGTTATATATTAAACGATGATATTCAAAATTTAGTTATCCCATTAAACTCTATTGGAACAGGTAAGAGTGATACTTTAAGACTTAAAGATTTCTGTAGAGATATATTAGAAAATATTCCGCATAATTACTTAAACTTAATTGATTTGGCATATGATCCAAAATCAAATAGACAATTTGAAATGGAAGTAGTTGATTTGTTTGTTTCTGAATGTGGTTATAAAGGATTACATTTAGGGGGCGGAAGAAAACCTGATGGAATAATTTATACTGATACATTAGATGAAAATTATGGGACAATAATTGATACAAAAGCATATTCCAAGGGTTATTCACTACCTATATCTCAAGCAGATGAAATGAGAAGATATATAGAAGAAAATAATAAACGTGATGAAAAAATCAATTCAAATAAATGGTGGCTTAATTTTCCAGATATTATCAAAAAATTTGGCTTCTTATTTGTTTCAAGTGAATTTAATGGACAATTTGAAAGTAAATTAAAAAATATTGCGCAATCGACTTCTATACATGGAGGTGCGCTAAATGTTGTCAATTTATTAATATTAGCAGAAAACATAAAGTCTAACATTATGGATTTAGAACAAGTTTATAATTTAATTACTCAAGATTCTGAAATAAAATTAATTGAGGCATAGTATAACAAAAGACGGTTACAATTCGTAATCGTTTTTTTCTGTACTTAATCCTATATCTTCAATATCTTCATCATCAAGAACTTCATCTTTATACATATCATTAATAACATTTAAATATTTATCATCTTTATCATACCAGTTATGAATTTTACTATGTAGGAACGAAATCAATTTATCAAATTTATCTTTCCAATATGAGATAGTTTGTTTTAAATTATTTATAGTAGATTTAAGTTTACTTATTTCTTCTTTGTCTTTATTTATTTGATAATTCAAATCTTCAATAGTTTGTTTTAACTTATAATTTTCTTTTTCTAATTTGGCAATATTTTTCTTGTTTTCTTTAAGTTCAGTATCTACATCATTTAAAGTAATAGATAGTTTTTGAATTGATTTAAAGTCATTATTGGTTTTATCGACTTCATCAATATATTTAATAAGTTTTTCTTTATCATCTTTCGATAAAATGAGATTATCTTTATTCAATTTAGAAATTTTAAGATTATTAATTTGTTCTTTTATATCATTGGACTTATTATCTAGTTCCAATGATTTTTTGTTGACTTTATCTAATTTATCTTTATCTTGATTTAGTTGTTTTTTCATTCTCTGATAATTGCCCATATCTTTTACATTAATATCTCGATTTCTACCTTGCTGTTTTTCTTTAAGTTCTTCTTTTAAACTATAAACTTTATTAAATGAATTGATACAATAAACTCTCATTTTATCTTGAATTATAGTTAAAGATTCTTTAGTAAATACATCAGATTTTCCAACTTGTCTTGATAAACCTGTTTTACAATTATCTTTATAAGGAACTCCTATAATATGAAGATGAGGACTAGATTCGTCAAAATGTATAGTAGCATTTGCTACTTTAAAATTAGGTACAACTTTTTCTAAATCTATAATTTGTTCTTTAAAAACATCAACCATTTTTAATTTATCTTTTTGAGATTTATTTTCCCAATACTTCATATCTCCAAGTTCAATAATTATTTCACAAGCAAGATCGTGTTTAGTATCGTTACTGATTTTATCAAAGTAATTTTCTATTTTTCTATCGTCTCGTTTTTGTTTGTTATTGTATTCTAATTTTGCTTCTTCAAACAATTCTAAATATAGATCTTTCACATCGTTAATAATATCATTTGTACCATTAATAATATTTATTAATTCTAATTGATTATCATACTTTCTTAGATTATGGTGATTGACTTTTCCAAGTTGTTTAATATTTTGAATAGCATTATTAGATAATGAAGTAGTACCACTAGCATTTTCTTTTGCCTTGTTTCTTACATTTGCTTTCTTGTTTTTATCACTTCCTAAATGAAATGAATAAGATAAACCTTCGTTCATATAAAACCTCCTTTTTTACATATCTTGTATGATATTTATACCATGTCAAGATGTATAACCCCCTAGATATCTTGACACAAGTATCAAGATATGGGGGCTAAGGTTTAACACCTTAGAAACCATCTGTCTTAAAAGTAACTCAAAACTTCGTAATGATTTACTTTATAAGACTGATAAAATAATCAATACTATTGATAATTTTATCTAGGTAAATTATTCATATAATTTCTTACTATAGCAAGAAATTTATTCATAATTTATTTAAACAAACTTTTCCCACTTTCATTTGCTATGCAAACAAAACGTGTTCGTTTGTTATTACTTTTTAGAAAAAAGTAAGCAAAAACTTTTATTTCATATCATTACATATTTTTTCAAATTCTTTATATTTATCGTATTCTTCTGGATGATAAATCCGTACATATTCTCCTAAATCAGTTCTACTCAAATTTATTTTATTTTTTGTTGCTTGATCTGACTCATATATTGTTTCGTTTACTACTGGTGGAATATATTCAAAGATTTCTTCTTTGTTATCAAGACAAGTTTTATCATCATTTTTAACAAAGATAACTCCCATTTTTATTTTTTCTATCTTATTCATTTTCTTATATTCTTCTAATGGAAATATTCTTACAATTCTTCTATTATCATAAAAGTTAAAGAACATAACTTTATCTTCATAGTTATAAATTCCTTCATAATAACCAACATTATAAAATTCTCTTAATCT
>CALVXO010000008.1 GCA_944371325.1 uncultured Bacilli bacterium
ATAAATAATAAAATAAATCAATGTTTCACGTGGAACTATAATAATAAAATAAATCAATGTTTCACGTGAAACTATAATAATAAAATAAATCAATGTTTCACGTGAAACTATAATAAAAAAATAAATCAATGTTTCACGTGGAACTACGAAATATTGTGGATAATAAATACATTAATTGTTTTAATTAAGAAATAATAACTAAAATTATTGATTTTTATAACAATATTATTGTATATTATATACGCACAACATTTATGTTTGAATCTGGTCAGAGTCGGAAGACAGCAGCCATAAGATCCTCTAAATGTGTGTGCTTTTTTTGTAGGTGATTATTATGGATAAATATATGTTAGAAGCTTTAAAAGAAGCTAATAAGGCTTTTAAAGCTGGTGAAGTACCAATAGGAGCAATTATAGTTAAAAATAATAAGATAATTGCTCGTGCGTATAATAAAAAAGAATCTAGTAATTTAGCAACTTCACATGCGGAAATATTAGCGATTAATAAAGCATGTAAAAAAATTAATAATTGGAGATTAATTGATTGTACTTTATATGTAACTGTTGAACCTTGTTTAATGTGTTGCGGTGCTATTATACAATCTCGAATAAAAAAAGTTGTATATGGAACACCTAATGAATATTATGGTGCTGTGGAAAGTATAGATAATGCATTAAAAAATTATAATGTCGAAATTGAAAGCGGTATATTACAAAACAAATGTTCGTATATATTAAAAGAATTCTTTAAAAAAAGAAGATAAGTGTTTAATATTGTTAATAAAAATGATATAATTATAAAGTCGAGGTGAGTAATATGTATCAAGTTTTATATAGAAAATATCGGCCTAAAACATTCGATGATGTAGCTGGGCAAGAAGTTATTATTAGAACACTTAAAAATGCAGTTATAAATGATAAAATTAGTCATGCTTATTTGTTTGCTGGGCCACGTGGCTGTGGCAAAACTTCAATAGCCAAAATATTTGCTAAACTGGTAAATTGTAAAGATAGTGTAGACGGAATACCATGTAATAAGTGTGTTTGTTGTACACAAACAAACGAACAAAACATGGATGTTATTGAAATGGATGCTGCATCAAATAATGGCGTTGACGAAATAAGGGAAATAAATAATAAAGTTAATTTAGTGCCTTCTCTTGGAAAATATAAGATATATATTATCGACGAAGTTCATATGTTGACGATTGGTGCTTTTAATGCTTTATTAAAAACATTAGAAGAACCACCATCTCATGTTATATTTATTTTAGCTACAACTGATCCACATAAAGTTCCAATAACAATATTATCAAGATGTCAAAGATTTGATTTGAAAAAAATATCTGTGAAAAATATTTATAATCGTTTAAAATACATATGTGATAAAGAAAATATAAAAATAGAAGAAAATGCTATATGGGAAATTGCTAGATTAGGTGATGGTGGATTAAGAGATGCTATTGGTATATTAGATCAAGTTGTATCGTATGCAGTTGATACCGTAACATTAAATGATGTTCATGAAGTAAATGGTACTATTTCTCAAGAAAATGTATTTAATTTAATGAAAAATGTAGTTAATAATAATTTAACTGAGGTTATTAACACAATAACTGAGTATAGTAATAAAGGTAAAAGTATTATAAAGATAACAGAGGAAATAATTTTATTTTTAAGAAATGCTATTTTAGCTAATACAACAACTTTAGAAGATAAAAAAATTTACCAGGAAATAAATAATCATTTTAATACCGATGAAATGTTAAATTATATTAGTATTTTAAATGAATCATTATTAGATATGAAAAAGTTTTCTAATTCTAAAATGATTTTAGAACTTGCTTTTATAAAAATAATGAATAAAACAAATAACAAAATAGAAAACAAACCTGTGGAAAAGCAAAATATTGAGACAAAAATTATTACCCGAGAAATAAAGCAACCAGAAAAAATTACCCAGGAAATAAAATCTGAAGTTGAAATAAATAATGCTGTGGATAATAAAATTATTTCCGGGGAAATAAATAAAAAAACAGTGGATAATGAATTGTTAGAAAAACTTAATAAATTTGTTGAGATAAGAGTAAATAATACACTTTCAAAATTTTCTAAAAAAGAAACTATTGAGTTAAAAAATGAATTAAATAGGGTAATGGACTATGTGATGGATGAAAAATATAATATTTATGCTACAATGGTATTAGATGGACAGTTAAAAGCAGTCAGTGATGAATATGCTATATTTACTTATAAAACTGAACACTTATCAAATCTATTTAATGAAAATATAATTAATATTGAAAGTTTAATAAAAGAAGTTTTTAATAAACCATACAAAGTAGTAGCTGTTGATATTGATAAATGGAATGTTATAAAAGATAATTTCAACAGTAGAAAACAAAAATTTGAATATCAAAATGAAATATATTCGATAGAAGATATTTTAAGTCAATTAAACAAAGAACCAGAGGATGATATGAAATCATTATTTGGAGATATAGTAGAGTATAATTAAGGAGGAAAATTTATGAATATACAAGCTATGATGAAACAAGCACAAAAATTACAAAAGGATATGATGAATGCTAAAAAGGAGATAGATGAAACAGAGTTTGAATGCACTAAATCTTTTTTAACAGTTAAAGCTATGGGAAATAAAAAAATAACATCTATTAAAATAGATATGGATAGTATTTCTAAAGATGAGATGGAAATGGTTGAAGATTTAATTTTAGTTACTGTTAATGAATTGATTGAAAAAATTGATAAAGAAACTGAAAAGAAAATGGGTAAATATACTCAAGGAATGCCGGGGTTATTCTAATGCTATATCCTGAGACAATTAATAATTTAATTGAGTGTTATAAAAAATTTCCAGGAATAGGTGAAAAATCTGCTGAACGAATGGCTTTATACACGTTAGAACTAGATCAAGAAGTAATTGATCTTTTTGCGCAATCTTTAAAAGATTCTAAAAAAAATATTAAAAGATGTAAAAAATGTAATAATTTATCTGAAACAGATATTTGTCCAATATGTGGTAGTGAAACAAGAGATAAAAAAGTTATCTGTGTTGTTGAAGAACCAAAAAATGTTTTTCAATTTGAAAAAATAGGATCATATAATGGTTTATATCATGTATTAGATGGATTAATTTCACCATTAGAAGATATTAATCCAGAAGATATTAATTTAGATAGTTTATTAGATCGAATTAAGAATGATAACGTTGAAGAAGTCATTATTGCAGTTAAACCTAGTGTTGAAGGTGAAACAACTGCATTATATATTTCAAAAATATTAGAAGATAAAAATGTTACAATATCTAAAATTGCTCATGGTGTACCTATGGGAGCAGATATGGATTATGTTGACGCCTTAACTTTAGAATTAGCGTTACAAGAAAGAAAAAATATAACTAGTCATACTGAATAATATTAATTCATAATTTTTTATTGGTGAAGAATATGTTTAAAAAATTATTTAATTTAATCAAAAGAATTGTTATTAGTGCTTTTGTTTTATATGGATATAATTTATTAGTAACACCAATAAATTTAATAATACCAATTAATATAGTAACAGTATCTTTATTAACTATTTTTGGCCTACCGGCTTTATTTTCATTAATCATAATATTAATTGTAGTTTTTTAGGAAGGTGTAAGTATGTTAGAACAATATCAAAATAGTCAATCAATTGCTTATCAAATAATTAAAAATACTTTGAATAAAAAACATTTTGCGCATGCTTATTTAATTGAAACAAATGGATATGATAAAGGTTTTGATTTTGCTTTAACATTTGCTAAATTATTATTATGTCCTTACGATGAATGTATCAATTGTATGCAATGTAAGATGATTGATGATAATAACTTTCCGGAATTAAAAATAATTAATCCTGATGGTAACAATATTAAAAAAGAACAATTAATTGAATTACAAGAAGAATTTAATAAAAAATCAATTGTTGGAAATAAAAAAGTTTATATTATAAATAAAGCTGAAAAATTAAACGTTAATTCAGCTAACACAATATTAAAATTTTTGGAAGAACCACAAGAAGGAATAATTGCTATTTTAATAACTAATAATATTTATCAATTATTGGATACTATTATTTCAAGGTGTCAAATAATTTCTTTAAATGGACAAGTTGATTTAGAAAATAAAAATACATTTAATAAAATAGGTCAATTATTGACTGATAATAATGAAGATTATAATAATTTTATCAATGATGAAAATAATAAAGAAAAATTAGAAGCTTTATTAAAATTTATAAAATACTATGAAAATAATCATAAAAAAATATTGTTATATATGAATGATTACTGGTTTAATTATTTTAATGATAAACAAGAAATGAGTAAGTATATATTAATAATGATCTATTTTTATAAAGATGTTTTAAATTATAAAATTAATTGTGATATTGAAATATTTAATGATTATTTAAATTTAATAGAAGATATAGCTGATAAAAATACTGTGGATAACTTAGTTAATAAGATAACTATTATTAATGAACATAGAACATATTTAGAATATAATGCCAATTTAAATTTATTAATGGATAAAATTATAATTGAATTAGAAAGTGGTGTAAGATGAAAGTAGTAGGAGTAGCGTTTGATAATAATAAACAAATATATTATTTTAATCCTAAAACATTTGATTTAAGAAGAAATGTTACTGTAATAGTAGAAACAGAAAGAGGATTACAATTCGGTAAAGTTATTTTACCACCTTTTGAAATTGAAGAATCTAAACTTAAATCAATATTAAAAGATGTAATTAGAATATCTACTAAAAAAGATTATTTAGAATATAAAAAAAATCTAAGAGATGCTGAAAATGCCTTAGTTAAATGTAAAAAACTAATTGAAAAACTAGAACTTAATATGCAAGTAATGGATGCTAATTTTACTTTTGATAGATCACAATTGTTATTTAGATTTTTATCCGATAATAGAGTTGACTTTAGACAATTAGCTAAAGAATTAGCGAATATTTATAAAACAAGAATTGAATTAAGACAAGTAGGTGTTAGAGACAAAGCTAAAGAAATAGGTGGCTGTGGATTATGTGGTAGACAACTTTGTTGTGCAAGGTTTAATTCTGATATGTCTTCAGTATCTATTAATATGGCTAAAAATCAAAACATATCTTTAAATCCAAATAAAATCAATGGAGTTTGTGGTAGACTTTTATGTTGTTTAAAATATGAAGATGAAACTTATAAAGAATATAGAAAAGATTTACCTAAAATAGGTAATATTGTGGATACTGATAAAGGAAAAGGTAAAGTTGTTAATGTTGATATTCTAAATAAAAAATACAGTGTAGATATTAAAGATGTAGGGATTGTTGAAATAGATGGAAGTAACTAATTATTTGTTAGGATATAAAGATAAATATATTGTTCAAAATACACAAATGTTTAATTTTTCTTTGGATTCTGTCTTATTACCTAATTTTGTAACGTTAAATAAAAATATTAAAAACATATTAGATATTGGTTGTGGCAATGCTCCAATACCTTTAATTTTATCCACTAAAACTAACGCATTAATAACAGGTGTTGAGATTCAAAAAGATGTTTATGATTTAGCTGTTAAATCAGTTAAAATAAATAACCTAGAAAATCAAATTAATATTATAAATGCGGATATCAATGAAATATATAATAAATTTAAAACAGAATCTTTTGATGTAATAACTTGTAATCCTCCCTTTTTTAAAGTAAGTGAACAATCTAATTTAAATAAATCTGACTATAAAACTATAGCTCGTCATGAAGTTAAATTAAATTTAGATGATATATTTAGAATATCTAAAAAACTACTTAAAAATAATGGGTATGTTGCTATTGTTCATCGCCCTGAAAGATTATTAGATATTTTAACTAGCATGCAAAAATATAATATTGAACCTAAAAAAATACAATTTATTTATCCTAAAACTAATATGGAATCTAATATATTGTTAGTTGAAGGAAAGAAAAATGGTAATAAAGGATTAAAAATATTATCACCTATTTATACTCATTTAGAAAATGGAGAATATACAGAACAAATAAAAAAATATTTTGAAGGTGATTAAAATGGCAAAAGATTTAATTATAAGAAGTAGTGCTGAAGAATTTATAACATTTAAACTTAAAGAAAAAGATAAAGGTATCCAAGTTAGATATGAAAATGAGACTCTATGGATGACACAAAAGGCTATGGCTGAATTATTTAATGTTGAACAACCTGCTATAGCTAAACATCTTATAAATATATATAATGAACAAGAATTAGATAAAAATTCAACTTATTCCAAAATGGAATTAGTTCAAAAAGAGGGAAATAGGAATGTTAAAAGGAGTATTGAATTTTATAATTTGGATGCAATAATTTCTGTTGGATATAGAGTAAATTCAATAAGGGCGACACAATTTAGAAGATGGGCGACTAATATTTTAAAAACATTTACTATTCAAGGTTATGTTTTAGATAAAGAACGAATGAAAAATGGTTCATTTATTGACAAAGACTATTTTGAAAAATTATTAGAAGAAATTAGGGAAATAAGATTATCAGAAAGAAGATTTTATCAAAAAGTAACTGATATTTATGCTACAAGTATAGATTATGATCCAAAATCTCCAATATCAATTAAATTTTTTAAAAAAGTACAAAATAAAATGCATTTTGCTGTATCCCATCAAACCGCAGCAGAAATTATTTATAATCGAGTAAATTCAAAAAAAGAGAATATGGGACTTACAAATTGGAGAAATTCTCCTAATGGCAAAATAATGGAATCTGATGTTATAATTACAAAAAATTATTTATCTAAAGATGAATTGCAAGATTTAGAGGGCATTGTCAGTGCATTTTTGGAAATAGCAGAAAATAGAGCAAGAAGGCATATTCCAATGACAATGGAAGATTGGGCAACTAGAATTGATAAATTTTTATTATCTGATGATAGAGATATATTAAAAGATGCTGGAAAAATATCACATGAAATTGCTTGTGATAAAGCATTAACTGAATTTGAAAAATATAGAATAAAACAAGACAAGTTATATAAATCTGATTTTGATTTATTGTTAGAAGAAGAAAAATTTGAATAGAGGTGATTAAAATGTCGCAAAAAAGTTATGATAACAAACCAACTTTATATTTAATAGCTACACCAATAGGTAATATGGAAGATATTACTTATCGTGCTATTAATGTATTAAAGAGTGTTTCAGTTATATTTTCAGAAGATACAAGAGTAACTAATCAATTATTAAGTTATTATAATATAAAAAATAAATTGATATCTTCTCATCAATATAATGAAAAAGATAATATAGATAAATTATTAAAGTATTTAAATGATGGACAAGATGTTGGATTAGTTACAGATAGAGGAACTCCTATTATAAGCGATCCAGGTTATTATTTAGCTAAAGCAGCTATTAATAATAATTATAATGTGGTATCAATACCAGGAGCTACTGCTTTCGTATCAGCTTTAATAACTTCTAATATTGATGCACAACCTTTTACTTTTTTTGGATTTTTAAATAGTAAATCAAGTAAAAGAAGAAAAGAATTAGAAGAATTAAAAAATAATAAATATACTTTAATATTTTATGAGTCACCTCATCGTTTAATTGATACATTAAATGACATGTTAAAAATATTGGGAAATAGAAATATCTCAATTTCCCGGGAAATAACAAAGAAATTTGAAGAAATATATAGAGGTACCATAAGTGATGTAATTAACGAATTAGACGTGTTAAAAGGAGAATTTGTCATAGTTGTAGAAGGTAATAAAGATGTAAATGATTTTAGTAATCTGTCAATCTTAGATCACGTTAATTTATATATTGAAAATGGATTAGATCCAAAAGAAGCAATAAAAAAAGTTGCACATGAACGCAAACTAAATAAAAATGAAGTGTATAGAGAATATCATAAGTAGGTGATTAAAATGAAGTTAATAGTAGGTTTGGGAAATAAAGGTAACGAATATAATAATACTCGTCACAATGTTGGATTTATGGTAGTTGATAATTATATTAATAAAAATAATTTAACTTTAAAATCTAAATTAGATGGATTATATGCAGAAACAGTAATTAATGGTGAAAAAGTGATTTTTTTAAAGCCACAAAATTATATTAATTTATCAGGTGATGTAATAAGTAAATATATTAAATATTTTAAAATAGATATTAAAGATATATTAGTTATTCATGATGATATGGATTTAGAAATAGGTACTTTTAAAATAAGATATAAAGGTGGATCTGCTGGTCATAATGGCTTAAAAAACATTGAAGCAAATTTAAAAACTAATGAATATAAAAGAATAAAAATAGGTATATCTAAAAATAATATAGATAAAGTTGATTATGTTTTAGGTAAATTTAGTCCTTTAGAATTAAGTAAATTAAATAAAGTTATTGATATTACTTATAATATAATTGAAGATTTTGTTTCTTTATCATTTGAAAATTTAATGAATAAATATAATGGATACAAATAAGTATCCTTTTTGGAGGTTATTATGATATTTAATAAACTATTTAGTGATTATAGTAATAACAATATTGGTGGATTAACAGATGAATTAAAATGTATATATATTGCTAATAACTTTAAAGAAAATACTTTAGTTGTTTGTAATAGTTTATATGAAGCCAATAAATTTTATCAAACATTAAAAAACTATGTAGACAATGTCTACTTTTTTCCGATGGATGATTTTATGACTAGTCAAGTATTAGCTATATCTCCTGATTTCAAAATGACTAGATTAGAAACATTAAATAATATTGATGATAAATGTATCGTTGTAACTAATTTAATGGGTTATTTAAGATTTTTGCCTCCAAAAGATATATTTAAAAAAAGTTTTATCAAATTAAAAGTAAATGATGATATTAAAGATTTAGATCATAAATTATATGACATTGGTTATGAAAAAGATACTATAATTAATAAATCTGGTGATATGGCTGTAAGAGGTTATGTAATTGATGTATTTCCCATTAACTATGATAATCCAATAAGAATTGAATTTTGGGGTGATACCATTGAATCAATTAGAAAATTTGATATCAATACTCAATTAACTATCGAAACAATTGATGAAGTTGATATAATACCTAATACTGAAGAATTATCAAGTGATTATGTAGATATCTATAGTTATCTAAATGGTAAAGTTTATTATAATGAATTTGAAGATATTAAAACTGGTTATGAACAATTGATGAATGAAGTATTAGAGTATGATACTAGTAAAAAATATTTCTTTGATTTTAAAGAATACGATTCAATTAAACTATCAAATAATTATGGTGAATTTAATTATAATTCTTTTAAAATAGAAGATAGATTTAATAGTATTAAAGATATTTTAAAATATAAAAATAAAACTATTGTTATATGTGTTTCAAATCGATATCAAGCTAATAAAATAATTGATGAAATTGATTGTGTATTTACTAATGTTAATCAAATATTCGATAAAAAAATAAATGTCGTAATATTTAATATCAATGAAGGTTTTATCTTTAATGATTATGTTTTTATATCTGAAAATGAAATATTTAATAAGAAAAATTCTATTCCATATAAGACTAATTTTAAATATGGCACTAAAATAAAAGATATATCAAAACTAGAAATAGGAGATTATGTAGTTCATAATGTTCATGGTATAGGTAGATACTTAGGTCTTAAAACTATGAATAAAAATGGATTAATTAAAGATTATTTACAAATAGAATATAAAGATGGCGATAAATTATATATTCCTGTGGAAAAGATAGATTTAATTAGTAAATATGCGTCTAAAGATGGTTATGTACCTAAAATAAATAAACTAGGTTCATCTGAATGGTCTAAAGTTAAAATGAGGGCTCGTGCTAAGGCACATGATATAGCTCAAGAATTACTTAAAACTTTTGCTTTAAGAGAAGTAAATAAAGGATTTAAATTTAAAGAAGATGATGAAACACAAATATTATTTGAAAAACAATTTCCATATCAAGAAACACCTGATCAATTAAAAGTATTGGATGAGATTAAAAAAGATATGGAAAGCAGTCATCCAATGGATCGATTGTTGTGTGGTGATGTTGGATATGGTAAAACCGAAATAGCTTTTAGAGCAGCTTTTAAAGCAATATTATCAGGTAAACAAGTAGCTTTATTATGTCCAACTACAATACTTTCTAATCAACATTTCCTTAATGCCTTAGATAGATTTAAAGAGTTTCCCGTTAATATAAGATTGATTAATCGTTTTACTACACCTAAAGTATATAAAGATACCTTATTAAAACTCCAAGAAGGTTCTATAGATTTTGTAATTGGTACACATAGATTATTAAATGATGAAATTAAGTATAAAGACTTAGGATTATTAATAATAGATGAGGAACAACGTTTTGGAGTAACGCATAAAGAGAAGATTAAAAAATTAAAAACTAATATTGATGTTTTAACCTTATCAGCTACACCTATTCCTCGTACCTTACAAATGTCTTTATCTGGTATCAAAGGATTATCAACTATTGAAACCCCACCTTCTAATAGATATCCAGTTCAAACTTATGTCTTAAATTATAATACTAAAATAATTAAAGATGCTATTTATAAAGAATTATCTAGATCAGGTCAATGTTTTATTTTATATAATCATGTTGATAGTATTGCTTCTAAAGCTAAAGAAATTCAAGATTTAGTTAAAGATGCTAAAGTAGTTTATGCCCATGGTAGAATGAACAAAACAGATATCGAAGATATAATGCTTAAATTTATAAATAAAGAATATGATGTTTTAGTTTGTACAACTATTATTGAAACAGGAATAGATATACCTAATGTTAATACATTAATTATATTAGAAGCCGATCGATTAGGTTTATCCCAACTATATCAATTAAGAGGTAGAGTTGGTCGTACTAACAAAATAGCTTATTGTTATTTAATGTATAGTAAAATACTATCTGAAATAGCTACTAAAAGATTAAATGCTATTAAAGAATTTACTGAATTAGGTAGTGGATTATCTATAGCAAGAAGAGATTTATCACTAAGAGGAGCAGGTGATTTTTTAGGTGATGAACAGTCAGGATTTATTGATTCAATAGGTATAGAATTATTTACAGAATTACTAAAACAAGAAATAGATAAATTAAAAGGAGTATATGTTAAAGAAGAAGAAGATACACAACCATTAATTGAAGTAGATACTTATATATCTGATTCTTATGTTAAAGAAATGGATTTAAAAATAGAAATACATAAAAAAATAAATGAAATTGATTCATATGATAAGTTAGTTTCCGTTCAAAAAGAATTAGAAGATAGATTTGGTAAATTAGATGATAAATTAATTATTTATATGTATCAAGAATGGTTTGAATCATTAGCTTCTAAATTAAAAATTATAAGTATTAAACAAAATTCAAAAGAAATAGAATTAACAATTGATTCTAATATAGATGGCGAAAAATTATTTTTAGAAACATTTAAAATAAGTGGTAACTTTAGATTTGGAACTCGTGGTAAAAATTTAATTATTACATTAAAATTACAAGGATTAGAAAAACATTTTATTTATTATTTAATAGATTTATTATTTGTTATTGAAAAAGCAAAAAAAGTATAAAACTTTAAAAAAACTTTCCGCGCGTGCGTAATTTAGGTCTTGAAAATAATAAAAAAATATTGTATACTTGAATTATGTTAAAGATAGTAGTCTTAAAATTTGAAAGGAGAATATAAGAATATATATGTATAAAAAGCACAAAGGTTTTACATTAATTGAATTATTAGCAGTAATTATTATTTTAGCAATAGTAGCTTTAATAGCTACACCAATAATATTAGATGTGGTGGAAGATGCAAGAATAACAGCTGGTAGATCAGAAGCAAATATGATATTAGGTGGAATAAATAATTATTGTGCTAGTGAAGATATGAAATATCAATTAGATAATAGTTATAAAAGAATATGTACATCAAGTATGGACGCAAATAATGTAAAAGATATGGTTAATTTAGGAAATGCAACAATAGATAAAATAACATATAATGGATCTAAATTAACTGAATTGGTTATAACAAGCAATAATCATAAATTTACATTATGTCCAAGTGGACAATTTGCAACGGATGATGAAGGTTGTCCAAGAGACCCTAATTCTTTAATTACAAAATTATTAGGACAATATAAAGAAGGCGAAACAGCAGGATTAGTAAAAGATAGTACAAATCCAAATTTATATTATTATACTGGAAGTAATGAAGAAGTTGGTAATAACTTTTTATGGTATGGAGGCCACCAATGGAGGGTATTAGAATTTGATGTGAGTGCTAATGCTGTAACATTAATAAACCAACAACCATTAACAGCTATTCAACCAGCAAGTGCAGTTGCAGTATGGACAACTCAAGAGGAATATGAATCAAGTTATATCAACACATGGTTAACTGATTATTTTTGGAATAGTTTAGATAGTAGTATTCAAAAAAATATATTAGATAGTACATTTAATGTAGGAATATATACAGATATAGACGAAATTACGACAACTCAAAAAGTAGGATTATTAGATGAGGAGCAATATAAAAGGGCAGGAGAAGCTAATTCATTCTTAGATATAAAAGATTATTTTTGGTTAGGTAATAGATATAGTTCGTCTAGCGTTCGCTACGTCTATTACAATGGCAACCTCAGCAACCTTAGTCCGTCGAGCAGTTACGGCGTGCGTGCAGTTATAAAAATTTCTGATATAACCATCATCGGAGGAGATGGTACTCTTGCAAGTAATTATCAAGTAGGAAATAAAGCGACAAATACAGATAATGTTCAAGTAGGAGAATATATCAATGTACCATATAGTGGAAGTGATAGTGCATGTGGAAGTGATAATATGTGTACATTTAGAGTGGTAAGTAAAGATAGTAATAGTATTAAAGTAGTACTAAATGGATTACTTCCAACAACAAGTAAATATGGAAGTTCAACAACAATAAGTACAAGTCATACAATATATACACCACTTAATACATTTGCTGAAGGAATAAGTGACATATATCGATATACAGGCAAAAAAACATTTTATATAGGAGATTATCCATCAACTGCTACAAATTATAAAGATGTACAAGATGAAACATTGGAAGCAAGTGTTGGATTACCAATAGTGGGAGAGATGTTCAGTGGAAATGACATTGATTTAAGTACATCAAGTATCAAAACGTTTGTAGATGTAAATACAATAGAAAACCCAACTACATCAGATTACTATTGGACAATGAATAGATATAGTTCGTCTGACGTTCGCAACGTCAATTACAATGGCCTCCTCCTCGACCTTAGTCCTTCGAACAATAGCGGCGTGCGTGCAGTTATATATCTGAAGTCAGGGACTTCAGCCATAACCTTCACTGGAGGTGAAGGTACTCCAAATTCACCATATGTATTACAATAAACAAATTTAGTAGGAATAATAATAATGTATAAACGAAGAAAAGACACACCTTGCCGATGAAAAGGGCAAGGTGAGGGGATATGGGTGTAAGGCTATATAGTTCGTCTAACGTTCTCAGCGTAAACAACAATGGCAACCTCAACAGCAATAGTCCGTCGAACAGTAACGGCGTGCGTGCAGATTCCTTTTAAACTGAGATTTATATGACCAAGGTTATGTAAATAGAAGCACTAGGAAACAAGCCTTATTCCCTAGGTATAAACCCTAAAAATATTAGTGATAGTACAACTAGAATAAAAGTGGTTTAGTAGAGTAAAATCGAAAAATCGCTTTTTCTTTTGTATTTTTTTGAATAAACACTTGACAACGTGTGTGTGTGTGTGTGTGATAATATTATCTAGGTGGTATTGTGAGATTAGTTGATTTAAGAAATGAATTAAAAGAAGAATATAAAGATGTAGTTATATTTATGAGATATGGTAATTTTTATCGGGTATTTGATGATGATTGTTATATTGTAAGTGGATTATTTGGTTATAGAATATATGATAATAAAACAGGTTTTCCTATATCTGAATATAATAAAGTAAAAGAGGTATTAGATAAAAATAATATTAGCTATATATTTTATAATATATGTGAAAGTATAAAAGAATTAAATAGTTATGATCTAGTATTGAATTATTATAAAAATAATTTTTATAAAAAGGATTTAATTAATATATTAATAGAATATGATGTTATAAATGAATTAGAAAAAATATTAAGATTAATTGATAAAGATAAGTTAAATAAATTAAGAAAAAAGTATGAAAGATAAATTTTATATAATAATTGAAGTTAAGAAAACTATTAATTATATAAATAAAATTATAGTTAATTATCCTAAGGTAGAATATGTATTAAAAAATAATATTGAGTTAAATCGTTATAAGTTATTAGAATATTGTTATAAAGCTAATATTTTAAAGGATAATAGGTTAAATTATCAAAAGGAAATAATAATAATTATAAGGATGATTGATTATTATTTTTATTTAAGTTATTTAAATAAATTAATTAATAAAAACAAATATGAAAGTATTAGTAATTATTTGTTAAATATAACTAAATATGTTTATGGGTGGATTAGAAGTGAAAAGAGTAAATAATTTATATAATCAATTATTTGATATTGATTTTATTTTAAATACTTATAAAATTATTAAAAAGAATACAAAAAATAAAAATAAATTAGAAAAGTTTGAGGAAAATTTATCGATTAATTTAATTGATATTAAAGATAAAATAGGTAAGAATATTGATAAATATAATTTATTTATGATTTATGAACCTAAAGAAAGATTAATATTAAGTTTAAATTTAAAGGATAAAATCATTAATCATATGGTTGGATATATTTTATTTGATGTTTTAGAAAAGAGTTTAATTGATAGTAATGTAGCTGTTAGAAAAAACAAAGGTACTAGTTATGGTATTAAGTTAATAAAAAAATATATTAAAGAATTAAACTATAATTATTATTGTTTAAAGATTGATATTAAAAAGTATTTTTATAGTATTAATCATAATATTTTAAAAGATTTATTAAATAAAAAAATAAAGGATAAATTATTTTTAGATATTGTTTATAAAATAATTGATAGTACTAATAGTGATTATATATTTGAATATGCAAACAAACATAATATAAATTATTTAAAAAAAGGATATGGATTAAGTATTGGTAATTTAACTAGTCAAATATTAGGTATATTTTATTTAAATGATTTAGATCATTATATTAAAGAAGAATTAAAAATAAAGTATTATATTAGATATATGGATGATATGGTATTATTTCATAAGAATAAAGATTATTTAAAATATTGTTTAGATAAAATTATAATTTATTTAAAAGAATATGATTTAGAATTAAATAACAAAACTATTATAACTAAAAATAGTTTATGTTTTTTAGGTTATCGATTTTATAATAAAAAAATTAAAATATTAAGTAAAAATAAAAGAAGAATATATAAAAAATTAAGAATATTAAAATATAAAGATTATAACAAATATATTAAATCATTAAGTAGTTATTATGGTTATTTTAAAGTACAGAAGTATTAAGAATTTTTAGATAATTCTATTTCCATTTGTTCTTTTATTTTATCTATATCTGTAAAAAATAAATTAATTCCTTTCTCTTTCAATTTCATTAATTTTTTAAATTCTTTTAATATTATTTTACTTAAGGTTTCAGGAACTTTAGCTGGTATATTATCTATAGTATGGATATGGTCAATATATTTTTCTAAAGTAGGAAAAGCATTTTGTAATAATATAGCGGTTTTTCTATCAAATATTTTTTCTATTAAAATTGTATTACAAAATCCATATCTTTTAATTTTATTATTTACTATTTTTTCATATTTTTCTACTTTACTGCTTAATGGAATAAACCATAGTATATCTTTATCTTTTATAGTAAAATAAGTAGGTCTTTTTTTCCCTTTTTCATGATTAGCCATCAAGTTATCATTATTAACTTTGTCAAAAAATTCATCTTTTATGTGATATAAATATCCAGTTTTTATTTCCATATTTATCTCCTCTCTAATTAAGTATTTAAAATTATAGCACATATAAAAAGAAAACTCTATCTATTAAGATAAAGTTTTCAAACATTTTCAACTAGGATAATTTATTAACTCGCAAGCCACCTAGAAGCGAGAAACATTGTCGACCGGGATTATTTATTAACTCGCAAGCCACCCGGAAGCGAGAAACATTTTCTAAATGCAATATTAATATACATTATTTTAAAATATTTGTCAATATTGCATTTATATTATATGTAAAAATTAGCATTTATATTATATGTAAAAATTAGTATATTATTTAATATATTGTTTAAACTAACTTTGAGGTGAACAATGAAAACAGGAGTTATAAGAAGAATCGATGAGTTAGGAAGAATAGTAATACCTAAAGAAATAAGAAGAAGTTTAAGAATTAAAGAAGGAGAAAGTTTAGAAATATTAGTTGATAATGAAAATATTATTTTAAAAAAATATTCTTTAATTAAAAATTTAAATGACTTTGCTCAAAATATAACTGATTCGATTAAATCTTTTATTAAAAACAGTGTCTTAATATGTGATACTGATAGTATAATTGCAGTATCTGGTGATTTAAAAAAGCAATTATTAAATAAAAAAATAGGTAGTGATTTAGAAGTTAAATTAAATAGAAGAGAAGAAATGTTAGAAAAACATAAAAAAACAATTAAAATAAGTGATGAATTAGAATGTTGCTATGCAGTAAGTCCTATTATTGTTAATAGTGATGTTATTGGATTAGTAATGATTTTAGGTGATGATGTTGATGAAACCGATTTAAAATTAGCGCAAATAGCAGCCAAATTTTTAACTAATCATTTAGAATAAATGTAAAAATTGCGTAAAATGTCGTTATTTGAATATTAAAAATATTGTTATATAACAAATATCTATGATATAGTATTAACATAGAAGGGAATAGTACTATGGAACAAAAATTAACTGATTTAGCGCCGTTAGCATTGTTGTTTATTCCAGTTGTAATAGCTTTAATAGGAGTTATAATTAGCTTTAATATTGTAGATTTTGTTTATTTAGTATTAGTAGGAATTTTATTTTTAAAATATTTTATAGTAACAAGAAAACAAAATTAATTTTTGTTTTTTTTAGGAGGTTTTTATGGTTGATACACATTGTCATATAACAAGTGAATATTATGATAATATTGATGAAGTTATAAATAAAATGAAGGATAATATAATTATAGTAAGTGGTACTAATAAAGAAGATATAAAAGAAGTAATTAATTTATGTAATTATGAAAATGTTTATGGAACTATTGGTATATATCCAACTGAAGAATTAGATTTAAATATAATAGAGGAAAATATTAATAATAAAAAAATAGTAGGTATAGGTGAAATAGGATTAGATTATCATTTAGAACATAATAAAGAAGAACAAAAAGATAAATTCATAAAACAATTAGATTTAGCTAGAAAATATCATAAATGTGTTGTTATACATACAAGAGAAGCTATACAAGATACATATGATATATTAAAACATTATAAGGATTTAAAGAAAGTTATTCATTGTTATAGTGGTAGTTTAGAAATGGCTAAAGAATTCATTAAAATAGGTTGTAGATTAGGTATTGGTGGGGTGTTAACGTTTAAAAATAGTAAGTTAAAAGATGTTATTAAAGAAATAGATCTAAAATTTTTATTATTAGAAACTGATAGTCCTTTTTTAACACCAGAGCCATATAGAGGCACTAAAAATGAACCTTATAATGTAATATATGTGGCTAAAAAAATAGCAGAAATTAAAAATATTTCTTTAGAAGAAGTACTAGATGTAACTACTTCTAATGCTAAGGATCAATTTGACTTATAGTTTGATTTATGATACACTTAAATTATGGATAGTAGAGGTGAACCATGAATTTTTATTTACTAAGTTTATTTGGTAAATGGGTGAGTTTGGGATTACTTTCAATTGTATCTTTATTTGGTTTTGAAGTAAATGAAACAAAAAAAGAAGTAAATAATGATAATATTAATAAAAATGTTAATGTTGTTTCTAAAGTTATAGAATATGAAACAATTAAAACTTATGATAGTTCTATTCCTAGTAATATAACTAATGTTTTAGTTGAAGGTAAAAATGGATTAGTAGTAGTTGGTACTAATAACGAAGAAATAGTTTTAGAGGAAGTAATTAATGAAGAAGTAGTTATAGGAACAGGAAAAAATGGGCAATATACTGGTGTTATGACAGGATACGGACCAGATTGTAGTACTTGTTCTGGAGTAGGAAATGTTTCTTGTAAAACAGAAGATAAGAAAAAATTTAATTTAATTAAAGATGGAGTTTATTATAACGATGATGAATTTGGTGATGTAAGGGTATTAGCAGCAGCTTTATCAGAATTTCCTTGTGGAACTATAATTGAAGTTAAAGGTTCTAATTTAGGTGATTTTATGGGTATTGTAATGGATACTGGATATACAATGAGAGAACAATTAAAAGATGGAATTTATCATTTTGATGTAGCTTATCAAACAGAGAAAGATGAAAAAATTAAACTTGCTACTAATATGAGTGGTAATGTGGAATTTAATGTTCAAAGATGGGGTTGGTAACCATCTTTTTATTTTATAAAAAAAATGATATAATTTATTTAGAATTATTTAAATAATTTAAAAGGAGCAAAATATGGAATATTCACCTAAAAAAATAAAAGAAATGATGGAATTAAATGATTTTAATTTTAAAAAGAAATTTGGTCAAAATTTTATAATTGATGAAAATATTATTGATTCTATTATAAATAAGGCTAATATTGATAAAAATACGTTAGTAATAGAAATAGGCCCAGGAGCAGGATCATTAACTTATAAATTGGCTTTAAATGCTAAAAATGTTATATGTTATGAAATAGATACAACACTAAAAGAAATACTAGATAGTAACTTAAAAGAACTAGATAATGTTGATATAATTTATAATGATTTTTTAAAGCAAGATATTAAAGAAGATATAAAAAAATATAATTATGATAAATTATATGTAGTAGCTAATCTACCATATTACATAACTACACCTATTTTAATTAAAATAATCGAAGATAATATTGATGTTGATAAAATAGTAGTAATGGTTCAAAAAGAGGTTGGAGATAGATTTAAGGCTAAACCTAATAGTAAGGATTATAGTTCTTTATCTGTTTATTTAAATTTTTATTTTGATGTGAAAAAAGTTTTAGACGTTAGTAGAAATGTGTTTATGCCAAAGCCTAATGTTGATAGTATTGTGGTTGAATTTAGTAAAAAATCAAGAATTAATTTAAAAAACGATCAATTATTTTTTAAATTAGTTAGAGATTCATTTAAACAGAAAAGAAAAAATTTGAGAAATAATTTAAAAGATTATGATTTAGAAAAAATAAATAAAATATTGAATAAATATAATTTTGATTTGACTGTACGAGCAGAACAATTGGACATTAATATATTCATTGATATCGCTAATAATTTATAGAAAATTGCAAAAAAAATGCAATTTTTTTTAAAATCATACAAGAAATCACTATACCTTTGGCTAATAAAACTAATAGGAGGTGATTTAAATAAAAAAGTTTTATACTGCAAAGCATGAACCTATTTTTATGTATGCTGCTGTTAAAAAAGAATTCTTAATAGTTATTTTAGAGCCTATTCTAGATAAAAAAATTGGCAATTTACAAATACTAAATCCAAATTTAATTCAAAATCATTATAAAATACATGGTCAAAGATTAGATTTATTAGTAAAAACAAAAGATGAAATAATCAATGTTGAATTAAATACAAATTATAGCGAAGAAATAAAAATAAGAAATCTTCATTATGTTTTTAAGTTGGCAAGTGAAAATACGGAAAGAGGAAATAAATACAAAGTATGTTATCCGATAATTCAAGTAAATTAAATTTTTATAATAGTAAACACACAAAAAGTATTTATACATTATATGATAAGATAAATAAAATAGAGTTAACTGATTATATAAAAATATATAATGTAGATATAGACAAATACATAAAAAACTATTATAATAATGATAAGAAGTTTACCAAGGGTGAAGAAGAACAAAAACAATATGAAGAAGTAATGTATGAAAAAGGACTTAATCAAGGAATTGTTCAAGGTGTTCTTCAGGGAAAACAACAAGGTTTATCAGAAGGAATTGAAAAAAATAAAATTGATACTGCTAAGAAAATGTTAGAATTAAATATGGATTTAGAAACAATATCAAAAGTAACAGGTTTATCTATTGATCAAATTGAAAGTTTAAGAAATTAAACTTTTTTTTATTAATATAATTAATTAGGTGATAAAATGCTAAAAATAATTGATAGTATTTTATGGGCAATTGCGACAGTACTAATGGTATATTCAGGTATATATTTTACCTATAAATTGAAACTAGTCCAATTTAACTTTAAAGAAATGTTTAAAAACATAATAAAAAAGGAAAATAATTCAATTTCTCCTTTTGAATCTTTAATGATGGTATTAGGTGGTAGAATCGGCGTTGGAAGTATTGCAGGTATTGCTTTAGCTATTTATTTAGGTGGATTAGGTTCAATTTTTTGGATGTGGATAATAGGTTTTATATCTGCTGCTAATAGTTTTGCAGAAACTACTTTAGGTGTTAAATATCAAGAAAAAGATAATAATTTATATAAAGGTGGTCCAAGTTATTACATTAAAAATGGTTTAAATAATAAAAAATTAGGTAAATTATATGCTTTAATCATTGTTATTAGTCAAGTATTTGGTTTCTTAAGTATTCAAGCTAATACAATAACTAATTCTATAAATATTAATCCTATTATAAGTGGTTTAATAATAACTTTTATTTCATTTATTATCATAAACAAAAGTACTAAGCAATTATTTAAAATATCTTCTAAATTAGTGCCTATTATGACATTAATATATATAATAGCTTCAATATTTATAATAATAAATAATATTAATCAAATTCCTAATTTATTTAAAAGTATAATAATTGAATCTTTCAACATTAAATCATTAGGATTTGGAGTGTTGTCATCTTTTATAGTAGGTATTCAAAGAGGAATATTTTCTAATGAAGCCGGCTTAGGAACTGGCGCTATTGCTGCTTCAACTGTTAAAACACAATTTCCCGCAAATCAAGGTTTTGTTCAAATATTAGGTATATATATAACAACTTTTTTAGTTTGTACCGCAACTGCTTTAGTTATTTTGACTAGTGATATAAATTTCCTAGGAAATAATTTAAATGGTATTGAAATAACGCAAAATGCATTTATTTATCATTTGGGAAATATAGGAAATTTAATAGTTGTAATATCAATAATTTTATTTGCTTTTTCAACTATTCTAGCTGGATTTTATGATGCGGAATCTAATTTAAAATACTTAACAAGTAAAACAAATTATTTAAAAGTAGTTATATGTATTGTTTTATTTATAAGTTCAATTATACCTGCAAAAACAATTTGGCAAATAGTAAATATACTAACATCTTTACTAGCTATTATAAATATATATGCATTAATTAAATTAAAGAAAGATGTTATATTTGAATTGAGAAGATATAAGGAATGTGGTAAAATGAAATAGGTGTTAGTTATGATTAATAAAAATTGGGATATAGTTTTAAAAGATGAATTTAAAAAAGACTATTTTAAAAAACTAGGTATTTTTGTAAAAAATGAATATAAAACTAAAATATGTTATCCACAGTATAAAGATATTTTTAATGCTCTAAGATATACAGATTATGATGAAGTAAAAGTAGTTATATTAGGTCAAGATCCTTATCATGGAGAAAATGAAGCTCATGGATTATCATTTTCAGTTAGAGATGATGTTAAAAGACCACCATCTTTAAATAATATTTTTAAAGAATTAGAAAGTGATTTAGGTATTAGAAAAACAAATAATGATTTAACTAATTGGGCTAAACAAGGAGTATTATTATTAAATAGTATTATGAGTGTTGTAAAGGATACTCCTTTATCTCATAAAGAAAAAGGATGGGAAATATTTACAGATAATATTATAAAAAAATTAAATGAAAGAGATAAGCCAATTGTTTTTATTTTATGGGGCGGATATGCTAGAAGTAAGAAAAAATTAATAACTAATAAAAATCATTATATTGTAGAATCTGTTCATCCTTCACCATTATCAGCTTACAATGGATTTTTTGGTAGTAAACCATTTTCTAAAACAAATAATTTTTTAATAAGTAAAAATATTACCCCAATTGATTGGAGTAAGTAGTATAAAAAATTCTTTTACAAATATATTTTTGTAGGAGGATTTTTTTATGTTAGTAATTATTATTGCAATAAGTCTTAGTATGGATGCTTTTTCTTTAGCTTTGGCGTATGGTACTTTAAATTTAAATAAAAAAGACATTTATAAATTGTCTAGTGTAGTAGGTATTTATCATTTTATAATGCCTTTATTAGGATTATTTTTAGGTAATATTATATTAAAATATGTAAGTAATCCTAATATAATTGTATTTTTAATTTTGTTTTTTATTGGTATTGAAATGATATATGAAACTTTTAAAGAAGAAGATATTAAAAATATTGTCAGTTTTAAACAAATATTATTATTTGGTTTAGCTGTAAGTATTGATAGTTTTTCAGTAGGTATTGGTTTAAATGTAATTAGTAAAAATTATATATATTGTGCAACTATATTTTCTTTATTTAGTTTATCTTTTACATATTTAGGCTTGATGCTTGGTAAAAAAATAAATAATATTATAGGTAAAACTTCTACTATAATAGGAGGAATAGTTTTAATTATAATAGCATTTTTATATTTATTTTAAACTATTTTATTTTAGATGTTTCTTCTATATTTTTATTTGCCAAGTAATTTAATTTTATTTGCATAATTTCAATAGGAACACCATATAAATCAGCTAAATACTGAATTTTTAATTGATCATTTTTAACATCTTTAATTCCGCCCATTAAGTCTATATATCTATTGATACTTTCAGTTGGAATTAAAAGGTGCATTGCGAATTCACATGCTTCTACTTCTTGTTTTTCATCTTTGGTTAATTCTTTTTTTATTCCAAAATTATATTCGATCCATATTTTAAAACTGTTTTTTGTCATAAATTTCTCCCTTCAATTTAGATATTATAACACATTTTTGACATACAAAATATCAAAATCCTTGATTTTATAATAAAAAGTATATATAATTAAATTGGTGATAGAATGTTAGTAAATATGAAAGATATGCTTAATAAAGCAGATAGTGGTAAATATGCTGTGCCACATTTTAATATAAATAACCTAGAATGGACAAGATTTATACTAGAAAAATGTCAAGAATTAAATAGTCCTGTTATTTTAGGTGTAAGTGAAGGTGCTACTAAATATATGGGTGGTTATAAAACAGTATCTAATTTAGTTAGATCTTTAATTAGTGATTTAAATATAACAATTCCTGTAGCACTACATTTAGATCATGGAAGCAGTTATGAAAGTTGTGTTAAAGCAATTGATAATGGATTTACTTCTGTTATGATTGACGCTTCAAAATATAGCTTGGAAGAAAATATAAAAATAACTAAACAAGTTGTTTTATATGCTAAAGATAAAAATGTAACTGTTGAAGCTGAAATCGGAGCTGTTGGTGGTGAAGAAGATGGTGTTGCTGATGAACTTGCATATGCTAAAGTAGAAGATGCAGTTAAATTAGTTAAAGATACAAATATTGATTTTCTAGCCCCAGCTTTAGGTAGTGTTCATGGATTATATAAAGGTGAACCTAAATTAGACTTTGAAAGAATGATTAAAATTCATGATTTGGTTAAATTACCTTTAGTATTACATGGTGGTTCAGGTATTCCAGATGAATTAATAAAGAAAGCGATAAGTTGTGGTATTACAAAAGTAAATATTAATACGGAGTTACAAATTGCTTGGTCTAAAGCAGTAAGAGTTTATTTAAATGAAAATAAAGAAGTATATGATCCACGTAAAGTAATTAAAAGTGGTGAAAATGCTATGAAAGATATGATTAAAGAAAAAATAATTTTATTTGGAAGTAATGGCAAAGCCTAATTAATTACATACAAATATAGTGGAGGAAGTTATGAAAAAAATAAAGATAAATGGAGGAAAAGAATTAAAAGGGTCAATTAAAATAAGTGGTGCTAAAAATAGTGCAGTTGCTTTAGTACCAGCTTCTCTTTTGTCAGATGGTGTTGTAACAATAGATAATATACCGAATATTTCCGATATCGATGCTTTAAATGAAATATTAGAATATTTAGGTGCTAAGGTAACTAGAGAAAAAGATAAAATGATTATTGATCAAAAAAATTTAGAGAATAAAGAAATACCTGAATCAAAAGCAAAAAAATTAAGGGCTTCTTATTATTTTATGGGAGCTTTACTTGGAAAATATAAAAGAGTTGAAATATATTTTCCAGGTGGTTGTTCAATTGGTGCAAGACCAATTAATTTACACCTAAAAGGGTTTGAAGCTTTAGGCGCTAATGTAATAGAAAATGGAAATAAATATATAATTGAAGCAGAAGAATTAAAAGGTAATAATATTTATTTAGATGTACCTAGCGTTGGTGCTACGGTTAATATTATGTTAGCCGCTGTAAAAGCTAAAGGATTAACTATTATTGAAAACGCTGCAAAAGAACCTGAAATAGTAAATGTGGCAACATTTTTAAACAATATGGGAGCTAAAATAACTGGTGCCGGAACAAGTGAAATACGTATTAAAGGAGTAAATAAATTAGGTAATGGATTTACAGAAGTAATACCTGATAGAATTGAAGCAGGTACTTATGTTATAGCTGGAGCACTATTAGGTAATAACTTAAAGATAGAAAATATAATTCCAGATCATATTGAATCTTTAACATTAAAATTAAAAGAAATGAATGTTCCTCTTGAAATTCATGATGATTATTTAATTATTTCTAAAACAGACAAAATGAAAAAAGTTAATATAAAAACTCAAGGATATCCTGGTTTTCCTACAGATTTACAACAACCAATGACTACTTTATTAGTTGGTTGTAATGGTACTTCAACATTAGAAGAAACTATATATGAAAACAGATTTCAAAATGTTCCTTTCTTAAATGAAATGGGAGCAGATATTATTATTGATAAAAGAAAAATTCATATAAATGGCCCTAAACAATTAGTTGGAAAAGAAGTAATAGCAACCGATTTAAGAGCTGGAGCATGTTTAGTGTTAGCAGGTCTTAAAGCAAGTGGAACAACTGTTATTAAAGATGTTGAACATATTTTAAGAGGTTATGAAAATATTATAGAAAAACTAAAAAATGTTGGAGCAGATATTGTTTTAGTTGATGAATAATTTAGTTAATAAATAATATAATTAAGTAGAGTAATCTACTTTTTTTAGGAGGAAATTTATGAAAAAAATATTAACTATAATTATTGTTTTATTATCAGTATTTTTAATTTACTTAGGCTTTAAAGATAAAGATATATATTATTTTTCAATGGGAGATAGTCTTGCTAATGGAATAAATTCTTATAATGCTAAAGATTATGGATATTCTGACTATGTTAAAGAATCTTTAGATGTTAAAAAATATGTAAGTTATACTAATAATAATAAAAGAAGTATTGATTTTATTAAAGATATTGAAGATAATGTGAAAATAGATGACAAAACAATTCAAAATGTATTAATTAAGGCAGATATAATAACTTTATCAGTAGGTATGAATGATTTATTTAGCAATATAACATTTAATAGTGATTTTAGTGTTAATGATTTATATACAAAGTTTGAAGAAGTAGTAGTTGATTTAGAAAATTTATTTAAATTATTAAGAACTTATTCAAAGGAAGAAATAATTTTTATTGGATTTTATAATTGTTTAAAAGAATATAGTTTGAATGAATTTTTTATTTATGCAAACGAGCAATTAAAAAAAATATGTGATAATTACAAAATAACATATTTAGATATATATAATGAATTTAATAATACTTCTTATTTTGATAATCCTAATAGTTATTTTCCTAATAAAGATGGATATAAATTAATTTCTAATAAGATAATTGACATAATTAATGAAAAAAATAAAAAAAATGCTTGATTTTTTTCAAATTTATTTGCTATAATATAGAAGCATTAAATTTCTATGACTTATTTTAGTCATGGCGGAAGGAGATAGATTATGAAAAAAGGTATTCATCCAGAATATATGGAAACTAAAGTTACTTGTGCTTGTGGTAATACTTTTACAGTAAGATCTAATAAAAAAGAATTACATTTAGAAGTTTGTGACAAATGTCATCCATTCTTTACAGGTAAACAAGGAACTGTTACTAAAACAGGTAGAGTTGAAAAATTCAAGCGTAAATATGGACTTAATCAAGATAAAGCTGCTTAATTGCAGTTTTTTTGTGATATAATTAAGTAGAAAGGAAGATTCAAGATGAAAATAGGAATAGCCAGTGATCATAGAGGCGTTATTTTAAAAGAAAAAATTAAAAATTATTTAAATGATAGATATCAAATAATAGATTATGGAACTAATTCAATAGAAAGTGTAGATTATCCACAATATGCTTATAAAATTGGAGAAAGTATAAGAGACAATAAAATTGATTTAGGTATATTAATTTGTGGAACTGGAATTGGCATGAGTATTGCTTGTAACAAGGTAAAGAAAGTAAGATGTGCTAAAGTAACAACTAAAGAAGAAGCTTTTTTAGCAAGATCTCATAATAATGCTAATGTTATTGCATTAAGTGAGAATACCACTAATTATAAAGAAATTGTTGATACTTTTTTAACTACTGATTTTTCAAATGAAGAAAAACATAAAAGAAGAGTAGAAATGATTGATAATTATGGCGATTAAAACAATTTTATATATTGTTGTGTTACCTTTTTCTTTTTTAGCTTTAGATAGTATAAATATCAATAATATATTTAAAAAAAATCGGTATTATCAAGCAAGAATATTATATATGTTTCTTGTTATGGCTTTGTCGTATTTAGTCGTTAACTTTTTTTACGATATATATATTTCAAGTGTATAATTTAATATAGATAGCAGTATTTTAATAATGGAGATGATATTATGAAAAAAATACTGCTTTTAACATGTTTAATTATTTTTATTCCTTATATCATTATTAATTTATTTGTAAAAGATGAAGAAATAAAATTTAAATACACATCTAATATGATGGTAAGAGTAAAGCAAGATGATGAAATAGTAAATGTTCCATTTGAAGATTATATTGTTGGTGTTTTAGCAGGTGAAATGCCAATATCATTTGAATTAGAAGCTTTAAAAGCGCAGGCAGTTGCTGCTAGAAGCTATGTTATGAAAAAGATGCAAGCTAATATTGATAAAGAATATGATGTGGTAGATACTGTTATGAATCAAGTTTATTTAGATGATGAACATTTACAAGAGGTATGGAAAGATGATTATACTAATAATATTAATAAAATAAAGCAAGCAGTTTTAGAAACATTTAATGAATATTTAGAATATGATGGTAAAGTAGTTGATGCAATGTTTTTTTCAACTAGTGTTGGTGCCACTGAAAATAGTGAAGAAGTATTTACTAATAAAGTACCTTATCTAAGAAGTGTTTCTTCAACTTGGGATTCAATTTCACCTGTTTATGAAGTAAATTATACATTTAGTTTAGAAGATTTTTATAATAAATTAAATTTAAATTATAGTGAATCATTAGATATTGAATTATTAGAAACTACTAGTACGGGAAGAGTTAAAAAATTAAAAATAAATGGTGCTACTTTAGAAGGAAATACCGTCGTAACTAATTTAAAATTAAAATCAAATCATTTTACAATAAAATTAGAAAATAATAAAATTTATATTACAACTAAAGGATATGGTCATGGTGTTGGAATGAGTCAATATGGAGCTCAAGCAATGGCTTTAAATGGATATACATATGATGAAATTTTAAAATATTATTATCAAGGAGTTGAAATTAAAAAAATTTAATGTATAAAATTTTCATATTTGAGCAAACTTATTTTAGAGGTGAAAAATATGAAAAGAAGATTAAAAAAACCAGTTATTTATGCTTTATATGCTTTATCTTTTGTAACTATTATTGGAACAATTTATATGTTAGAAATGATATCTAGTCCTTCTAAATTAGATGATAATTCAACTTATGTCGATGATGTGATAATTGAAGATGAGGTTCCTGTTGTTAATACAAGAAATATAATAACTAGACCTTATTTAATTGATGATGTTATTATTGCTAGACATTTTTATGATTATCAAGGAAGTGAAGAAGAACAAAAGAATTCATTGATCTATTATGAAAATACATATATTCCAAATAGTGGTGTTGATTATCAAAGCAAAGAAACATTTGATGTTGTATCTATTTTAGATGGTAAAGTAACTAAAGTAGAAGAAAATAACTTATTAGGTAAAATAATCGAAGTTACTCATGATAACAATTTAATAAGTGTTTATCAAAGTTTAAGTGAAACATTAGTTAAAGAAGGAGATAATGTTTTACAAGGTCAAGTAATTGGTAAAAGTGGTGAATCTAATATTTCAACAGATTTAGGCAACCATCTTCATTTTGAGTTAATTCATAATAGTAAAAATGTTAATCCAGAAGAATATTATGATAAGCAATTAGGAGAGTTGTAACAACTCTTTTTTAGGTATATTTATTAAAATAATAGATATATTTAATTAGAGGTGTTTATATTGAATAAAAACATTATAAAACGAGTTTTAGAAGAAGCTAATTATATGATAAAAACAAGTAGTACAGTAAGAGAAATGGCATTAATTTTTAATGTTAGTAAAAGTACTGTTCATAAGGATTTACATGAACGTTTATTAGACATTGATGATAAACTTTATTTAGAAGTTGAAAAAATATTAAAGTATCATACAGATGTTAGACATATAAGGGGTGGACAATCAACTAAAAGAAAGTATTTAATGTAAAAAAATGGTAAAAACATGATATAATAAATTAAGAAATGAGAGTGATAAAATGTTTGCAAAGGATATTGGAATAGATTTAGGGACAGCTAATGTATTGATATATGTTAAAGGACAAGGAATAGTATTAAATGAACCATCAGTTGTTGCTATGGACGCAGATACTAAAAAACCTCTTGCTGTTGGTAGCGAGGCAAGAGAAATGTTAGGAAGAACACCAGGATCTGTAGTGGCTATTAGGCCTATGAAAGATGGTGTTATAGCCGATTTTGAAATAACTGAAATAATGTTAAACTATTTTATTAGAAAAATTAATGGTAAAAGTTTTTTATCACGTCCTAGAATATTAATATGTTGTCCTTCAAATATTACTCAAGTAGAAAAAAATGCAATTAAAGAAGCTGCAGAAAGAACAGGAGCTAAGAAAGTATTTATTGAAGAAGAACCAAAAGTTGCGGCAATTGGTGCTGGTATGGATATATCTAAACCAAGTGGAAATATGGTAATAGATATTGGTGGTGGAACTACTGATATAGCTGTTTTATCATTAGGAGGTATTGTTACTAGTTCTTCAATAAAAATAGCAGGAAATGTTTTCGATAGCGATATTATGAAATATATTAAAGATAAATATAAATTATTAATTGGAGATAGAACTGCTGAAGAAATTAAAATGACAATTGGTACCGTTTATAGTGGTAATAAAAATGATAAAATGGAAGTAAGAGGAAGAGACTTAGTAACAGGATTACCACACACAATTACAATGTGCTCAGACGAAGTAGAAGAAGCATTAAGAGAAAGTATTTATATAATAATCCATACAGCTAAAAACGTATTAGAACAAACTCCACCTGAATTAGCAGCAGATATTATTGATAAAGGTATTGTTATTACTGGTGGTGGTGCATTAATAGATGGATTTGATCAATTATTAGCACATGAATTAAAAGTTCCTGTTTTTGTTGCTGAAAGTCCATTAACATGTGTTGTTGAAGGAACAGGAGTATTACTAGATAATATTCATTTAATAGATAAATAAAATCACGATTTCTTTCGTGATTTTTTTTCATTTGATAAACCAACAATATAATCAATGCTAACATTATAAAATTTTGCTAAAGTAATCAAATGCTCTGTTGGTATAGTAAAACTCCCTAATTCATATTTTGAATAATATTGTTGTGATATATTTAAAACTTTTGCAATATCCTTTTGTAAATAATCATTATCAATTCTTAAATCTTTTAATCTTTTAAAATACATAACTACCTCCATTTTCATAAATAAAATAACACAAAAATAATTGTAATTTTTATTTCACATAATAACTTATGTAGACTATGTGCTTACAAAAATAAATGAATATATTTTAATAAAATATGGTATAATTATCTAAAGGGATGTGAGTTATGAAAAGAGAATTTTGTGCATCAGTTTTTGTTGTAAATCCAATTGACTATAAAATTTTATTATGTCATCATAAAAAATTTAATCGTTGGGTACAACCTGGTGGTCATATTGAAAATAATGAAACGCCTGAAGAAACAGCATTAAGAGAGACTTATGAAGAGACAGGAGTCAGAGTTAAATTGATTGGTGAGAGATTTCCTAGAGAAGATGATTATATAAGGCCTTTAGGAATTCAAAGAAATAGAGGTAAAGATGGATCATTACATGTAGATATCACTTATGTTGGTATTCCATTAAATCAAGATAATGTTATTGAAGATGATGAAATAGATCGTTGTGGTTGGTTTTCATTTGAAGAATTAAATGATATTGAAGTATTTCCTGATATCAAAATTAGTTTTAACCATATATTAAATAATATACTTAAGTAAGGAGTTGTGGGGGAATGGTAGGAACAATATATGATGAATGTTGTAGTATGCTAGATATATTATTATCTGCTGTATATGACAATATTAGTAATGAAATAGAAGTGTTAACTAATGAGCTAGTTTTGTTTTTGACAACTGATGATAATAGGTATGAAGATATTTTTCAAAATGATTATTTTAAAGATTATCTTTTAAATAAGCAAAAATATAAAAAAGTAATGATGTTAATTATAATTAGTAAAGCATATTATATAGCTTTATATTCTTTAAAAAATGATATAAATTTTGAACATTATGAAAATATTTTGGAAGATATTGAATCTCTAAATCCAAATTCAATAATAAACCTTTTTCAAAATAAGTCTAATAGATCTAATCTTGTTGACTATGTTGAAGATTTTTGTGAATATTTTGAAAAAAATTATATACATCATAATAATTCAATGGAAGAAGTAATTAAACAAAAAAAACTACCGATATTGCTAAAAATAAATCCTTTTGAAACACTCAATTTTTTAAATTATAAAAATCCTGAAGATTTATTAAAATCTGAAAAAAGTATTCAAAAATTTATTGATATATATGATAGTTCACTTTCTTATACTTTTTCAGATGAAGATGGTGAATCATCACATTATGATTCTGATGATGATTTTTTGATAGCTGTTTTAAAAGAAAAAATATTTGAAGCTTATCCAGATGAAAAAAATTTAAAAAATTTTTATAGCTATATATTTTCTAATGTATATGAAGGGTTTTTTGTATTTTATTCGTTAGATTCTTTAATAGAAAAGAAATATCATTCTTTAGCAAACGAATTTATGAAACCTGATATTACTTTTGATAAAATTTATCAAAGAGTAATGTCAGATAATGAATTTTTCTTAAATTTAATAGATTTTTTCTTAGAATTAAATGATAATATATATGATGAAGAACTAATGATTAGAAGAAACGAATTTAAAGAAGTTGGTAATATAAAAATATTAAAAGAATTAAATCCTTTTTATGAAGAAGAAGAAATTGTTTTTCAAAAGATAAAGAAAAAAAGATATTCGAACTAGAATATCTTTTATGCATTTTCAATTAATTTTGTGATTAAATCTTTATATTTAATTTTATTTAATAATTTAGGATACATACTTATTTTAGTAAAACCTGGCAAGGTATTTATTTCATTTAAATATATTTTATTATATTCCATATCATAGAAAAAATCAATTCTTGCAAGTCCTTTTAGTTCTAGAACCTCAAATGCCTGTTTAGCGTATTTTTTTATTTGTTTTTTAATGCTTTTAGGAATATCTGCTATAATTGTTTTAGCATTATTATTAACATACTTAGTATCATAATCATAAAAGGTATTTTCGGTTATGATTTCACCTATATCTGAAATAATAATTTTTTTATCTTCAAGTATTGCACATTCTAACTCTCTAGCTTTTACATATTTTTCAACTATTACTTTGTTGTCAAATTTTAAAGCTTTTTTCAATGCTCTTTTGTATTCTTTTTTATTATGGGCTATACTAATTCCAATTGAAGATCCTCCATTTGCTGGTTTAACAATAACAGGAAATGGAAGAATTAGTTTGTTTTTACTGTTTTGAAAAGGAACTTGTGGTATATTATAATATTTTAATATTTGTTTTGTTCTTTCTTTATCCATACATATATAACTTGCACCACAATTTGAACCAATATATTTAATATTAAATAGATCTAACATTCCTTGAATTTTGCCATCTTCTCCAGTGCTTCCATGAATTATATTAAAAACAACATCAAATTGTTTTAAAAATTCAATAATATTATCTATTTTATTATCTTGATATATCCATTCATTGCTTTGTGTGACGTATACACAAGATAATATAAATTTATTTTTATCAATATTATTCATTATTTCTTTTGCAGATTTGCATGAAACATCATGTTCGCTAGATTTTCCACCATATATTAAAACTAATTTTTTCATAATCACCTTTTAAATTTATTTAAATAATAATCTCTTAATTCTTTGAATCTATTATAGTGTACTACTTCTCGTTGTCTTAAAAATGATAAAGGACCTAAAACATCAGGATCATTAGTTTGATTCATTAACTTTTCATATGTAACTCTTGCACGCTGTTCTGCTGCCATATCACTTTCTAAATCTGCCCAATAATCTCCTGTTGCTTCGATATAGGCACTTGTAAAAGGAACACCACTTGTATCTATAGGAAAATTTGCATCTTTGTGCTGGGTATAATAGCCTATTAAACCATTTTCCTTTAATTCTTCAATTGTTGCACCTTTCATTAATTGCTGAATCATAGTTGCTATCATTTCAAAATGAGCAAGTTCTTCTGTTCCAATATCAGTTAATAAAGCAAATCCTTTTTCATCAGGCATAGTATATCTTTGATTCAAATATCTTAAGGCAGCTCCTAATTCAGAGTCAGGTCCGCCATATTGTGCCATCATAGTTTTAGCTAAACTTAAATCCTTTTTATTAATATTTATAGGATATTCTAATTTTTTTTCATATTTCCACATAAAATCCTCCTTAATTTTCCCAAGGCCATGGTCTATTGTCCCACATCCAAGGCGTATTATTTAAAGCATCACTATTTAATAAAATTGGTCCGTATTTATTTTGATAAGAATTTAATAATTCGTTTTGTTCTTTACGGTATTTATTAAAAAGTTCAATGGCACTTTTATCATCAGGATAAACATCTAAATATAGATTTAAATCAACTAGAGCGAATTCTAGACTATCAATATCAGTTAACATTTTAGCTTGATCATTCATAGGTTTAATTGCATAAGGTTTTTGATTTTTATAAGGATCATATATATTTTTAAATAGATTTCCTCTTATTAATCCTTCATATGGATTAAATAAATTATCATTTTGATAATTTCTCAAATTGTTTCCATCAAAATAAAAATTTGGTGGATAATTGTAATTATACATAGTTTTTCCTCCCATTTTATAGTATGAATACATAGGCTTTTAGTTTGGGTAAAATAACTATATTTCAATAAAATAATTAAAAAGTGTTGCAAAAGTATGAAAAATTTGTTAATATTATATGTGTCAACTTATTTTGTTGATTAATGGCGCAATTGGTGAAGGGGTTAACACGGCGGATTGTGGTTCCGTTATGCAAGGGTTCGAATCCCTTATTGCGCCCCATTTTGTATTTTAAATTCATAATATCTTATGAATTTTTTTTATTAAATGTAAAATAAAATTCATAATTTATGAATAGTTAATTATCATATGTAACTAATAAATTTTTATTTTCATATAATATAAAAGATATTATGGAGGTTTTTGTTTTATGCGTTATGACAAAATAAATGGAAACAAAATAATGTGTTGTGTACCACTAAAAAAGCTATATCTCGTTCCAGGACCTCAAGGTCCAACAGGACCAACGGGACCTATGGGGACTCCTGGATTAGTAGGAACAACTGGTCCAACTGGCCCAACAGGGCCTACTGGTGTAGCTGGTTCAATAGGCCCAACAGGACCAACTGGAGCAACAGGTATGAATGGTTCTATAGGTCCAACTGGTGTAACTGGTCCAACTGGTGCAACTGGCTCAGCAGGGCCAACAGGTCCAATAGGATTAACTGGTGCAACCGGCCCAACAGGTGCTACTGGCCCAACTGGGGCAACAGGTCCAACTGGAAGTGTTGAGTCCAATCCGTATAATTTATATGTTCAGTCATCTGCACAACCAGGTGGAGATGGAAGTCAAGTTTCACCATTTCAAACAATACAACAAGCACTAGCAGTAGCGCAACCTAATGGTATTATAAATGTTTTAAGTGGGACTTATCCTATTACAAGTCAAATTAATATAAATAAACCAGGATTGACGATAAAAGGAAGAGCTGGAGCGGAAATTTTACTTCAAGCTCCAGTAGTTCCGTTTTTAATTAGTAGTGATAACACAACAATTGATGGACTTACGATGACTAGTGATCAAGCATATCCTGTTGAGTTTATTCAAATTGCAGGAAATGGAGATCAAATTCTAAACTGCCAAATATACGGGCCAACTCAATCTGGAGATTCATCAACATGGGTAGTAAATAGAGGATTTGTGACTCAAGCAAGTACAACAAATTTGTTAGTAAGAAATAATATTTTTCACACTTTACGTCAGCCTGCATATTTAAATCCTAATTCTACAGGGAGTATTATAGATAATGTTGTATATAATACCCGTGGATATGTAGTTGATCGAGCTATATTTTTATTTTCTGGAAATTCTTGGGGTATTCCTGAAAATGCCGTAGATATTGCATTACTTGCAGGAACTATATCAGGTGCTCCTTATGATCCACTTTCAGCTTTAGAAGCAAGTAATAGTTCTGCAACAATTAGTGATCAAAGATAAAATGACAATTAATTTTGTCATTTTTTATTATAATGTATATTTATTTTAATAAATTTTACTTGTTTTTTTATATATAAAATTATATAATAAGAGTCATATTAAGGAGAATTATATGGAATATAAAGAATTTGCTAAATATTATGATATATTTTATAGGAAGAAAAATTATAAAAAAGAAGTTGAATTTTAAAAAAATTTATTAAAAAAGATGATAGAATTATTGATATTGGTTGTGGAACAGGAATTCATGCTTCTTTATTAAGTGAATATGATGTAGATGGATTAGATTTAAATGAAGAAATGTTAGAGATAGCAAAAACTAGAATAACAGGTAAGTTGTATAATCAAAATATGTTAGATATTAATATAAATAAAAAATATAATGTTATAATATCAATGTTTGCTGTAATTAATCATTTAAAAGATACTATAGATCTAGAAAGATGTTTATTTAATTTAAAGAATATTTTATTACCTGGCGGCAGAATAATATTGGATTTACATAATCCACAGTCTTCTGTAGAAAAAGTAGATTGCTATGATAATATTGAAAGGAAAATGATTTGGATTTATGATAAAAATTCAAAAGTAGAAAAAAGTAAAATTATTTTTAAAATTAATAATAAAACATATAATGATTCACATATATTTAAAATATTTAGTATAGAAGAATTAGAAAATGTATGTAAAAAATTAGGATTAAATATAATAAATGTTTATGAAAATTATGATGTTTTAAAAAAAGGTAACTCTAAATCTAAGAATTTACAATTTATAATAGAAATTTCTCAATTTGACTAATTCATAAAAATATGATAAAATTGAAGACGTTTTCCCAAATTTTTATGAAGAGGTGAAAAAATTTGAAAACAAAGCTGTGCGTTTTTCTAGGATTATTTATAGCAAGTAATTTTATGCATGTAAATATAGAAAAGCCAACTATAATAGAGCCTAATCAAAAATTATTAGCTGAAGCTTCAGTTCAAGCTTTAGAACTTAAGGAAGAAATTGTATATGACGGCTTAACAAAACAACAGTTGATTGATAAAATCAATAAATTCTTAAATTCTGATTTAAAGAATAAAGGTGAATTATATGTCACATATTCTTTAGAAAAAGGTGTTGACCCATACTTAGCAGTTGCAATTTCTATGCATGAAACAGGATGCAAATGGAATTGTAGCACCTTAGTAAAAAAGTGTAATAATGTCGGTGGTCAAGTTGGTGGTCCATCATGTAATGGCGGATCTTATAAAAAATATGATACATTAGATGAAGGAATTAAAGGTTTTATTGATAATATTGCAAAAAATTATGTTCAAAAAGGATTAACAACCGCAGAAGAGATGAACTCAAAGTATGCAGCTGATAAAAGTTGGGCTAGTAAAGTTAATAAATATATTGACGAAATAAAAGAATCCTAGATTACTAGGATTTTTATTTAGAAAAATGTATAATAAAAATGAGGTGGATAGATGACAGCAATTATAACAGGAGGAACCAAAGGAATTGGTAAAGCTATTGCATTAATTTTAGCTAAGAATCATTTCAATTTAGTTTTAACTTATGTAAATGATGATACCACTGCTTTACAAACTAAGAAAGAAATAGAAAAATATACAAATGTATTAGTTTTAAAAAATGATGTTTCAAAAGAAGAAGAAGTAATAAAATTGTTAGATAATACTATTTCAAAATTTAATGAAATTGATGTATTAATTAATAACGCAGGAATAGCTATAGATACAATTTTAGATGATAAAACTGTGGATAATTTTAAAAAGATTTTAGATGTCAATCTTATTGGTCCTTTTTTAACAAGTAAATATATTGGAGAATATATGTATAAAAATAAAAAAGGAAAAATAATTAATATTTCTTCTACTAATGCTATTGATACATATTACAAAGAAGGTTTGGATTATGATGCATCTAAAGCTGGTTTAAATTCATTAACTCATAATTTTGCTAATATTTATGCACCATATGTTACTGTTAATGCTATTGCTTGTGGTTGGGTTGATACTGATATGAATAAAGATATGGATATTGAATTTAAAAATAAACAGTTGAATAAAATATTATTAAATAGATTTGCTAATCCTACTGAAATAGCTAATGTAGTAAATTATTTAATAAATGATACCTATATTAATAGTTCAATAATAAGAGTTGATGGTGGTGTTAAAAATGATTGAAGAAGCTGAAAAAGAATGTTTAAATCAATTTAAATTAATTGATGATGTTTGTTTTTATAATAGTAAAAAAGTATTACAAGCGTTCCAAGAAAATAGTGTATCAGAAACACATTTTAATTCTACAACAGGTTATGGTTATAATGACACTGGTAGAGATGTAATTGAAAAAGTTTATGCTAATATTTTTAAAGCAGAGGATGCTGTTGTTAGAAATCAATTTATATCGGGAAGTCATGCTCTAGCTGTTACTTTATTTGCTTTACTACGTCCTAATGATATATTATTAAGTATAACTGGTAAACCTTATGATACTTTGGATGAAGTAATAGGTATTGTTGATAATCCTAGTTCATTAAAGTCATTTAAAGTGAAATACAAACAAATTGATTTAATAGATAATGATTTTGATTATAAAAAAATAGAAGAAGTTCTAAAAAATAATAAAATTAAAGTTATTGAAATTCAAAGATCTAAAGGATATTCAACTAGAAAAAGTATTACAATTGAAAAATTAGAAAAAGTTATTAAATTCATTAAAAATATTGATAAAGAAGTAATAATTATGATAGATAATTGTTATTGTGAATTTGTGTCAACTAAGGAACCAATAGAAGTTGGAGCTGATATTGCAGTAGGATCTTTAATTAAAAATTTGGGTGGTGGAATTGCACCTAATGGTGCATATGTAGTAGGTAGAAAGGATTTAATTAAATTAGTTGGAGAACGATTAACTTTACCTGGAGAAGGAAAAGAAGTTGGACCTAGTTTAGGTGTAAATAAATATTTATTGCAAGGTTTATTTTTTGCACCAAGTGTAGTAGCTAGTAGTTTAAAAACAGCAGTATTATCTAGTAGAGTATTTGAAAGGTTAGGCTATGAAGTAGAACCAAAGTATAATGAAGAAAGAGCAGATATTGTTCAAAATATTATATTTCACGATGAAAATAAATTAATTAAGTTTTGTCGAGGAATTCAAGCAGGATCTCCAATTGATTCATATGTAGAACCAATACCATGGGATATGCCTGGTTATCAAGATAAAGTTATTATGGCTGCAGGAACGTTTACTCAGGGATCTTCAATTGAATTATCTTGTGATGGACCTATTAGAGAACCATATATTGCATACTTACAAGGATCTTTGATGTATCCATATGGTAAATTAGCGATTATAAAAGCTTTGGAATTTATAAATGATATTGACAATTTAAAATAATTTACTTATAATACTTCTGCAGGAGGTTATTATGTATATTGAACAATTATGTGATCTTGTAGAAGAATCAAATTTACCTGTTTCTGAAAAAAACAATTTAAAAAAATTAGTTATAAAAGGAGCTTGTCAATATTTATATTTAAGAAAAACTAATATGGAAAAAGATGAATTAAATTTTATATTAACTGACTGCTTTATTGAACAATCCGATTTTTTAAATAGCTTAGGTATTAAAGTTTTTCCAAAGAAATATGGAGAAATTAATGATAAAGAAAGTTTTTTTGGACAATATTTTCAAAAATGTGATACTTTTGTTATTTTTCCTTTAAGTTTGTTTTCTAAAGATAGTAAATTTGAAATGCAAGAAAAAATTAAATCACATAAAAAATAAGTAGCTTGATACTACTTATTTTTTAATGTATAAATTATCATCAACATCAATTGTAATTGTCGAATTGAATTTAACATCATTGTTGATAATTTCATTAGCAATTAAATTTTCCACAGTTTTAGTAACAAAACGTTTAATTGGACGAGCTCCATATCTAGAATCATAAGAGTTTTCCACAATATAATTTTTTGCTTTATCAGTTAAAACTATTTTTAATTGTTTATCACTTAATCTTTTTTCAATATCTTTAATAATTTTATCTAATATTTGATAAATTACAGTTTTGTCTAATGATTTAAATATTATTATTTCATCAATACGATTAATAAACTCTGGCTTGAATGTTTGTCTTAATTCATTCATAACTAATTCATGTGAATTTTCTACATTATCTAGAATATATTCACTACCTAAATTTGATGTCATAATAATAATTGTATTTTTAAAATCAACTGTTCTACCTTGTGAATCAGTGATTCGACCATCATCTAATATTTGTAATAAAATATTAAATACATCTTTATGAGCTTTTTCTATTTCATCGAATAAAACGATACTATACGGATTTCTCCTAACTGCTTCGGTTAATTGGCCACCATCGTCGTATCCTACATATCCTGGAGGAGATCCAATTAATCTAGCTACAGAATGACTTTCCATATATTCACTCATATCAATTCTAACCATGTGTCTTTCATCATCAAATAATTCGTAAGCTAAAGTTCTAGCAACTTCTGTTTTTCCAACCCCAGTAGGACCTAAGAAGATGAATGAACCTATTGGTTTATTAGGATCTTTAATACCAGCTCTTGCTCTTATAATGGCATCACTAACTAACTTAATAGCTTCATCTTGTCCTTTTACTCTTTTTTTCATATTTTCATTTAATTTAAGTAATTTATCTTTTTCACTATCAACTAATTTATTAATAGGAATATTAGTCCATTTAGATATTATTTTAGCAATATCATTATCATCAACTGTATCACTTAAAATATCTGACTTGTTTTTACTATTTAATTCGTTTAATTCTTTTTCTAATTGTGGTAAGACACCATGTCTTAATTTAGCAGCTGTTTCTAAATCATATTCATTTTCAGCTTTTTCCAATTTATGTTTAGTACTATCGATTTCTTCCTTTTTCTTATTGATTAAGTTATTGATTTGTTTTTCTTCTTCCCAATTTTTTCTTAATTTAGATTCTTTTTCTTTTAAAGATTCAATTTCTTTATCAATTTCCTCTTTACGATGTTTTGATAAATCATCTTTTTCTTTTTTTAATGCTTCTTTTTCAATTTGTAATTGCATTATATGTCTTGTTAAAGTATCTAATTCAGTAGGTACTGATTCCATTTGTACTTTAATAGTAGCACAAGCTTCATCAATTAAATCAATTGCTTTATCTGGTAAAAATCTATCGGTTATATATCTATCTGATAATGTTGCAGCTGCTATTAAAGCTTTATCTTTAATATTAACACCATGATATACTTCTAGTTTTGGTTTTAAACCTCTTAAAATTGTAATAGTATCTAATACAGTAGGTGGTGCAACTATTATTTTTTGGAAACGTCTTTCTAGAGCACCATCTTTTTCAATATATTTACGATATTCGTTTAAGGTTGTAGCGCCTATGCAATGAATTTCGCCACGAGCTAACATTGGTTTTAACATATTACCAGCGTCCATTGCTCCTTCTAAAGCACCAGCTCCTACAATCATATGAATTTCATCGATAAACATAATGATATCACCGTTAGAATCTTTTACTTCTTTTAATACGGCTTTTAATCTTTCCTCAAATTCACCACGGTATTTAGCACCTGCTATTAAAGCTCCCATATCTAGTTCCCAAATTGTTTTGTTTTTTAAACTATTAGGAACATCACCTTTAACAATACGAGTTGCTAATCCTTCTACTATTGCAGTTTTACCAACACCAGGTTCACCTATTAAAACAGGATTATTTTTAGTTTTTCTAGATAAAATCCTAGTTATACTTCTTATTTCATCATCACGACCAATAACAGGATCAATTTTATTATCTTTCACTGCTTGGGTGATATCTCGTCCATATTTTTCTAAAACATTTTCAAGATTTTCTTGGTATGGATTCATATTTTATTCCTCCTTTTTACTGTTGATTATTTTAATCAACGATAAAAGTATATCACTTAATTTAGCACTTGTCAATAGTGAGTGCTAAATATTGTTAAATAAATTTTTTTATGATATAATTACAAATGAGGTATTTTTATGAATTTGACTAAAATATTTTTATTGTTTATTATTTATTCTTTTTTGGGGTGGGTAGTAGAAGTTATAAATAATTTAATTTTTGACAAAAGATTTGTTAATAGAGGTTTTTTAATAGGCCCGTATTGTCCTATATATGGGATAGGTGGGTTAATAGCAACTATTTTTTTAACGAAATATAAAGAAAGCATTTTTGTAACTTTTGGTATGTCTGTTATTATGTTTGCTATTTTAGAATATTTTACAAGTTATATAATGGAAAAATTGTTTAAGGCCAGATGGTGGGATTATTCTCAAAATAAATTTAATATTAACGGTCGAGTATGTTTAGAAACTTTAATACCTTTTGGATTATTAGGTTGCTTTGCTATCTATGTAATAAATCCAATAATATTTTCAATATTTGATATAGCCAATATATCTACCTTAAGAGTTATAGCTTTAATTTTATTTATAATTTTTATTATTGATTTTATAATTTCATTAAAGATAATTAATAGTTTTAAAAATACTGCAGTTAAATTTTTAAAAAAAGATAATACTGAAGAAATAACTAAAAGAGTTAAGGAAATTTTATTATCTAAATCAGTTTGGACTAAACGTTTAATTGAATCATTTCCTAAAGTAAAAGCAGTTATTACTAATAATATTGATTTAATTAAAATGAAATTTGAATTAAAACAGACTAAGAAAGAATTAAAACAAACTAAAAGAGAACTTAGAAAAGTTAATAAAAAATTAAGGAGGTAAATTATGAAATTTTATAAAGGTTTAGGAATTTTAGAATCATTAAATGAAGTAGGTGATTTAGTTAAAGTAAATAGTGTAGATGCTAGTGTAGAAAAGCATGTACCTTTTTGTGAAGTAAAAGATGACAAGGTATATGTTACTATAGGAGAACTAGTTCATCCGATGGAAGAAAATCATTATATAGAATGGATAGCAATGGTTAAAGGTAATAAAATTATTAAATATTTATTAAAACCAAACGATGAACCAAAAGCTATATTTGATTATGAAGAGAATAGTACAATTTATGCTTATTGTAATAAACATGGATTGTGGAAAAAAGAAATTTAAGTCTATAATTAGACTTTTTTTCATACTATTTTATAGGTGATTTTGTGAAAAAGTTGTTAATTTTATTATTATTAATACCAATAAATATTAAAGCTTATTCTAGTAGTGCCACTAGTACAGTTTTAATGGATATGGATAGCTTAAATGTTATATACTCTAATAATATGAATGAGATTAGAAGTATAGCTTCCATATCTAATATTATGACTACATAGTAATGAATTCAAAATATATAAGAAATACTAATAATTTATTTCAAATAAACTATAAAATGTATTATGAAATTGTAGTTCATATAATAACAAAAATATAGTTAAATTTTAACAATGAGTTTGTTGAAGCATTTATCGTAAAATGATATAATTACTATGGAGGAAGTACAATGAAAAAAATGAATGTTATTGTAGTATTTGATAATAAACTAGAAAATACATTAATGTGTAAAAGAACAAAAGAACCATATATGGGAATGTATAATTTAGTAGGTGGAAAAATAGAAAAAGAAAATGATGGATTAAATGAAGCATATAGAGAATTAGAAGAAGAAACTAATATTAAGAAGAAGGATATAGATTTAATTCATTTTATGAATCTTACTTATACTAAATGGAATAAAGAATTAGAAGTTTATTATGGAATATTAAAAAATGAAGTAGAACTAATCGAAGAAGTAAATAAACTAGAATGGGTAAGTGTTAACGATAATTTCTTTGATATGAACAGATATGCAGGAGAAGGAAATATAGGACATATTATCGAAGAAATTAAAATAGATTTGAAAAGCAACTAACAAATAGTTGTTTTTTGCTTGGAAAAAAACGGAATTTATGCTATAATACAAGGCAATTCAAGGGGGAGATATATTTATGAATATAGTTTTTAGTGGATCTAGCGGTGCTGGGAAGGGAACATTAACAGAAATGTTCTTGAAAGATAATAACTTTAAAAAATTTACAACATGTACAACAAGGAAACCACGTGAAGGAGAGAAAGATGGTTTCGATTATTATTTTTATGACAAAGAAATATTTTTACAAAAGGTAAATGCAGAAGAAATGTTATAACAGGTGAATATTTGACATATAATTGTGAAAATCTTCAAAGAAAATTAAGGAGGAAGTAGTATGATTTTATACAGTTCAAGAGTTAGTGATTTTATTGAGGATATAAATAATAATAAAATCACATATATTTTAGAAAATATGAAACAAAAAGAACTGTATGAAGGAACAACAATATCAGAGAAACAATCTTGGGAAAATTCTTTAAAATATATGAGTGAAATATTGAATCAAAGTAATATTCCAAAAGATTGTACTGTATCACTAGAATATAATCTTCCAATGACATCAAGCAGAATAGATTTTATGTTATGTGGATATGATATAGAAAATAAAAAAAATGTTCTTATTATTGAATTAAAACAATGGTCAAAAGTAAACAGAATAGAAGATAGTGATATATTATTAGAAACATATGTTGGAAATGGATTAAAAAAAGTAGTTCATCCATCATATCAAGCTTGGACATATAAGATGTTGTTGAAAGATTTTAACCAAAATATACAAGAAAATAATATCGTCGTAGAAGCATGTTCAATTTTACATAACTATATACCAAACAACGATGATCCAATCCTAGATAATAAATTTACAGAACTAATTAAAGAAGTACCAATATTTTTTCAAAATGATGAAGAAAAAATAATAGAATTTATAAATAAAAAATTCAGTTATGGAGATAACTTATCTATAATTCAAGAAATTGATAGTAGTAAATTATTACCATCTAAAAGTTTGCAAGAAAATATAGATAAACTCTTAAAAGGAAATAAAGAATTTAAATTAATAGATAATCAAATGATAATCTATGATGAAATATTATCAGCAATAAAAAGAGAAGAAAAAAATGTAATCATTGTAGAAGGTGGACCCGGTACTGGAAAATCTGTAATTGCAGTAAACTTATTAGCAACATTAACAAATCAAGGAAAACTATGTCAATATGTTTCTAGAAATACAGCACCAAGAGTAATTTATGGAACTAAATTAAAAGGAACATTAAATAAGACAAGTATAGATAATTTGTTCAAAACATCTGGAGCATATACAGAAACAGATAAAGATATATTTGATGTTTTAATAGTAGACGAAGCACATTGTCTAACAGAAAAATCTGGATTGTTTAATAATTATGGTGAAAATCAAATAAAAGAGATAATTAATTCAGCAAAATGTTCTATATTTTTTATAGATGAAAAACAAAAAGTTCATTTAAATGATATCGGTACAAAAAATGAAATAAAAAGATGGGCAGCAAATTTAAATGCTAATATAATAGAATTCAAACTAGAATCTCAGTTTAGATGTAAGGGCTCAGATAATTATCTAAAATTCATTGATTATATATTAGGAAATACCAACAATTATGTTGGTAAAATAAATTATGATATAGCAGTATGTGATACACCACAAGAATTAGAGTCATTAATAAAAATTAAAAATGCTGAAAATAATAAATCAAGAATTGTAGCAGGTTATTGCTGGAATTGGAATAAAGATGAAATTAATAATACTGATTATCACGATATTCAAATAGGAGATTATGGTATAAGTTGGAATTTGGGTGCAAAACAAACTTTTGCTATAGATGATTCTATAAATGAAGCAGGATGTGTACATTCAGTACAAGGATTAGAATTTGATTACGTTGGAGTAATTATTGGAGAAGACTTGTATTTTAAAGATGGGAAAGTATGTACAGATTTTCAAAATCATGCTTCCTCTGATCCATCTTTTAAAGGTATAAAAAAAATGTATAAAGAAAATGAGATAATGGCAAGAGAAATATCTGATACAATAATTAAAAACACGTATAGAGTATTATTGACTAGAGGAATTAAAGGGTGTTATATATATTGTGTAAATGAAGAATTAAATAATTATTTTAAGGAACAAATTAATTGTATTAAAAAGAAATGATTGATTAGTAATTATTTCTTTTTTTGTTTAATAAATTTAATTGGTGATACAATTGTTAATTAATGAACTTAGTATTATTTTAAATGAATATTTATATGAAAATAATTATATTAATTTTCAGATTTATAATGAAACATTAAAAAAATTAGGAGTTGATAATTAATGGATTTATGTAAAATAAGAAATGAAATATCTAAAGGTGAAAGTATTTACAATATACCACTTAGAGTTACTTTTTATGCACGCGTATCTACAGATAAAGATGTTCAACTTAATTCTTTAGATAACCAAATTCTTTATTTTGAAAATTTTATTAAAGATAATAGAAATTGGACTTATGTTAATGGCTATGTAGACGAAGGCATTAGTGGGACTAGTGTAAAAAATAGAACAAATTTTTTAAAAATGATAAAGGATGCTAAAGATGGTTATTTTGATTTAATATTGACAAAAGAAATATCAAGATTTTCTAGAAATACAGTAGATAGTATAAAATATACGCAAGAATTATTAGAGAATGATGTTGGTGTATTATTTTTATCAGATAACATTAATACTATATTACCTGATTCTGAACTTAGGCTTACTATCATGTCATCTATTGCTCAAGAGGAAGTAAGAAAATTATCTGAAAGAGTAAGATTTGGAATGAAAAGATCAAAAGAAAAAGGAGTTGTTCTTGGAAATAATGCAATTACAGGTTATACGAAGAATAAAGGTAAATTAGAAATAAATGAAAAAGAAGCTATATTAATTAGAAAAATATATTCAATGTATGCATCAGGAGAATATGGATTAGCAAAAATATCAAAAAAACTTTACAATGAAGGCTACAAAACTAAAAAAGGTGATTTTATTCACATAACTACTTTAAGAAGAATAATAACTAATCCAAAATATAAAGGTTTTTATTGTACTAATACGGTAATGACTAAAGATTATAAAAATAAAAAGCAAATAAGACTTCCTATGGAAGAGTGGATTATAAAGGAAAGTAATGGTGAAATACCTGCTATAGTATCAGAAGAACTTTGGGATAAAGCAAATGAAATATTAAAATCAAAAAAAACTAATTATTTGAAAAATATTGAAGAAACACGAGTGTTTATGAAAAAATATTCTTACAGTGGAATTATTTATTGTAAACATCATAATAAGAAATATAAAAGAATTGCTAATAATGGAAAAAGTTATTGGATATGTAATGAATATGTAACTCATGGATTAAAAGAATGTAAAAGTATTAGATTATATGAAAGTGAATTAGATAAAATTTTTAAGTATATATACAATGATTTAATTAACAATTTTGATGATATAATGAACAATCTGTTTAATGTCTATAAAAATATTAATTGTAGTACAGATAATGAAATAAAAAGATTAAAAAAAGAAATAAATAATTTAGATTTAAAAAAAGAAAGTTTACTAGAATTATACATTGATAAAATAATTACTAAAGATGAATTTGAAAATAGAAATAAGAAATATAATAATGAAATATTATATTTAACTAATGAAGCAAAGAAATTAGAAAACAATGATATTTTTGCTGTAATATCTGGAATTAAAAAAATAAATGTTAATGATTTTATAAATGATAATTTTGATAAATTATCTAAATTATTAATTAATAAAATTGTAGTAGAAAATATTCCATGTAATGAAAAAAAAGTAGTTCTTGATATATACATAAATATTTTAAATATTAAGTATATATGGGACTACAATAATTTTACCTATAATAAGCAGTTATGTAGTCATAATGAAAATAATGACAGCTATAGTAGCAATTGAAAATAAAGATATAAATGATATTGTAAAAATTGGTGATGAAATAACTAAAGCATATGGATCGGGTATATATATTAAACAAGGAGAAGAAATAACTTTAGAATCATTATTATATGGTTTAATGTTAAGAAGTGGTAATGATGCTGCTTTAGCTATTGCCGATTATATTGGTGGAGATGTTGATAGTTTTGTTGAATTAATGAATAAAAAAGCTGTGGAAATCGGAATGAAAAATAGTAAATTTAACAATCCACATGGTTTAGATGAAAATGGTGGCAACTTATCCACAGCATACGATATGGCATTATTAACTAGTTATGCTATGAAAAATGAAACATATAAAAAAATAGTAAGCACAAAAAATTATACTTTAAGGACTAATATGAACTATTATTCGTGGATAAATAAAAATAAATTATTGCATAGTCATGACTATATTACAGGTGGTAAAACAGGTTTTACTGATGTGGCTAAAAGAACATTAGTAACAACAGCCTCCAAAGATGATGTTAATTTAGTAGTTGTCACTTTAAATGATGGTAATGATTTTGTAGATCATATAAATTTATTTGAAGAAGCATTTGATAATTATACAAATTATAATATTTTAAAAGAAGGAGAAATAGAAATTATCGATGAAAATTATTATTTAGATACTTTATATATAAAAAATAATTTTAATTATACATTAAATAATAATGATAAAAATAATATTTTATTAAATTTTAAATTAGAAAAAAAACAGAATTATTCTGATAATGATAAAGTAGGAATAGTTGAAGTTTTAGTTAATGATAAAAAAGTTCATGAGGAAGATATATATGTTACTAAAAAAGAAGAAAAAAGTTTTTTCCAAAAATTAAAGGAGTGGTTTAGTAATTTATGGTAAATAAAATATGGGGTTATTTTATTATAATTGGTGTATTATATTGTTTATTAAATAATAATATCGAAGTAGTAAATGAATCTATATTAAATAGTACTAAGACTTCTTTTGATATGATTATAAAAATATTTCCAGTTATGGCATTATGGTTAGGTATAGCTAAAATAGCAGAAGTATCAGGATTACTAAAAAAACTATCTAGTAAATTATCAATCGTATTAAAACATATTTTTCCAGAAATACCAACCAATCATGAATCGTTAAGTTATATAAGTTCAAATATAATTGCTAATATGTTTGGATTAGGTAATGCTGCTACTCCTTTTGGTTTAAAAGCAATGCAATCTCTACAACAATTAAATAAAAAAAAAGATACTGCTAGTAGATCGATGATAACTTTTTTAGTTTTAAACACGAGTGGCGTAACAATAATACCTACTACAATTATTTCATTAAGAATGATGTACGGAAGTGTTAACCCAACTAGTATTGTTTTACCTTGTATAATTATAACTTTTTTAAGTACTTTATCAGGTTTAATAATTGATAGAATTTTTGCGAGGTTTTATGTCTAATTATATAATGCCATTAATTGTTTTATTAGTAATTATTTATGGAATTATTAAAAAAGTTGCTATATATGATACTTTTATTGAAGGTGCTAAAGAAAGTTTTGATTTAGTATTTAAATTATTTCCTTGTTTATTAGCGATGATTTTATCAGTTAATATTTTTTTAAAAAGTAATATAATTGATTTATTTAAATTTATATCATTTATTCCTAATCAAATATTACCAATGATAATAATGCGACCAATATCAGGCACATCATCTTTGGCTATTCTAACAAATATTTATGAATTGTTTGGACCCGATAGTATGTTAGGAACACTTGCATCTTATATTCAAGGAACAACTGATACTACATTTTATATTTTGACTTTATATTTCGGTAGTATTGGTATTAGGAAAATAAAATATGCCTTATGGGTTGGTTTGTTAGCTGATTTGATAAGTATTACAATAAGTATATTATTTATTAACTTTATTTCTTGATTTTATTACTTTTATATTATATAATTTAATTGGTGATTTTGATGGAAAGATTACAGAAAGTTATAGCTAATAGTGGATACTGTTCAAGAAGAAAAGCTGAAGAATTAATTATAAATGGCAAGGTTAAAGTAAACGGTAAATTAGTTTATGAGTTTGGTACTAAAGTAAATGAAAATGATGAGATAATGGTTGATAATAAATTAATTACAAAAGAAAATAAAGAATATATTTTATTATATAAACCAAGAGGTGTTGTAACAACTACTAGCGATGATAAAAAAAGAAAAACAGTTTTAGATTTAATTGAAACTACAAAAAGGATATACCCAATAGGTAGATTAGATTATGATACAACAGGTATATTATTATTAACTAATGATGGAGAATTAACTAATTTATTAATTCATCCTAAAAATAATATAGATAAAGTTTATGTAGCTAAAATAAAGGGTGCATTAACAGGTTTGGAAATTAAACAATTAGAAAGTGGTGTTTTGATTGATGGCGTTAAAACTGCTCCTTGTAAAGTAAAAGTGAGAAAGAAAGATAAGGATCATTCTTTTGTTCAAATAATCATTCATGAAGGAAGAAACCATCAAGTGAAAAAAATGTTTCAATCAGTTAATCATGAAGTTGTTAAATTAAAAAGAGAAAGAATAGCATTCTTAGATTTAAAAGGATTAAAACCAGGAGAATATCGCTATTTAACGGTAAAAGAAGTAAAAAAATTATATGCATTAAAAAACGCTTAAAATTTAAGCGTTTTCAACATTTATAGCGCTTGTAGGACAACCATCAGCGGCCATTTCTACATCTTCTTTATTTTCATCTTTAACTTCTCCAACAACATGAGCAACACCATCATCTTCTATTTTAAATACATCGCTACATGTTGCTTCGCATTGTCCACAGCCAATACAATTTTCACTAATTATTGAAACTTTCATTATATCCCTCCTTTACAATTATAAAAAAATAATCAAAAAAATTCAAGTATCTATTTCATTATTTTTTTAAATATGTTATTATATTATTAGAAAGGTACGGTGATAATATGCCAAGTAGAATGGAAAAATATTATGAAATGAAAAGTAGAACAACAAAGAACAAAGAATTATACCGTACTATATATGATGAAGCAGAATATACAAATGTTGAAGGAATATCAGTAATTGAAAAAAACGAAAAAATTGATATTGAAAAAATAAAGGAATTAATAAATGGGACAAATAATGTAAATAAACCAAAAGAATATAAAAAAGAAAGTATAAAACCATTAGCAGAGGAAATAGAAGAACAAAAAAACTATGATATAAGAGATGTTTTAAATAAAGCAAAAAGCGAAAGAACAGATAAAGATAGTAGATATTCAAATACAAAATATAATGCCTTAAAAGATATTGACTTGAATTCAGAAACTAAAGTGCCAGATAATGTTGATGAAGATCAATTAAAAAGTATGATTGAAGCAATATCAAATAAAAATAAAACAGAATTAACATCTGATTTACTAGATGATTTAAAATCAATATGTGATCCTAATTTAAAAAAAGAAGTAAAAGAAGAAATAGATAATCAAAATACACAATTACAAAATACTCAATTAATTCAAGAAAATTTAGATAAATCTTTTTTTACATCAAGTTTAGATTTTTCTAGTGAAGATTTCGAAGATTTAAAAGAAATAAAAGAAAATATAAAGAAAAATAATATTTTAACTAAAATATTACTATTTATTTTATTAGTAATTATTATTACTGGAATTATTTTTTTAGTGTATCACTTTACAAGATAACCTTTTAAGGTTATTTTTTGTTGACTAAAATTAATAAATGATATAAAATTAATAATAGGAGATGATAATATTGAAAAAAGCTTTCACTTTAGTTGAATTATTAGGAGTGATTATTGTACTAGGAGTAATAGCTTTAATAGCATTTCCTATAGTAAATAAATCAATAAAAACTAGTAAAGAAGATTCTTTAAATAGTATTATAAAAACTATTGAAAAAGCTGCTGAAGAGTATGTAGTTCGTGAACATATGGGATATACAACATCATATGATAAAGTTAATCTAGATGAATTAATTGCAAAAGGTTATTTAAAAGATAATATAATTAATCCAGTTACTAATGATAAAATGAATGGTTGTGTTGTTTATAAATGGCATGATGATTATAATCAATATAAATATGAATATCAAGATCCATGTACAGTAAAAACTTTAATTGGAACTTTATTAGGACAATATAATGAATCTAATACAACAGGGTTAGTAAAAGATAGTACCAATGAAAATTTATATTATTATACAGGAACTAATGAAGAAGTAAGTAATAATTTTTTATGGTATGGAGGCCATCAATGGCGAGTATTAGAGTTTGATACAAGTGCTAATACATTAACATTAATAACTCAGCAACCATTAACGGCTATTCACCCAGCAAGTGCAGTATGGGAGTCACAAGAAGCATATGAATCAAGCTATATTAACACATGGTTAAATGAATATTTTTGGAATAGTTTAGATAGTAGTATACAAAGTAATATTAAAGATAGTACATTTAATGTAGGAATATATGATAATGTAAGTGAAATAACAACAGTTCAAAAAGTAGGATTATTAGATGAAGACCAATATATAAGAGCTGGAAGTACAGATCATTTCTTGGATATAAAAGATTATTGGTGGTTAGGAAATAGAGCTGATTCGTCTAACGTTCGCAACGTATACTACAATGGCGACCTCCGCAGCGATAGTACTAGGGCTGCGTACGGCGTGCGTGCAGTTATAAAAATATCTGATATAACCATCACCAAAGGGGATGGTACTCTTGAGAACAATTATCAAGTAGCAAACAAAACAACGAATACAGATAATGTTCAAGTAGGAGAATATATCAATGTACCATATAGCGGAAGTGATAAAGCTTGTGGAGAAGATAATATGTGTACATTTAGAGTGGTAAGTAAAAATAATGACGGTATCAAAGTTGTATTAAATGGATTGCTTCCAACAACAAGTGCATGGGCAGATAGTGCAAGTGATAATATAACAACAAACGATTTAATATATACGAATGTATTAAATGGATTTATAGAAAATATAGATAGTGAATATATAACAACAGGAACATATGGAGTAGGAATGTATGCAATTGGAAATAGTTATACAGTACCACAAAGTACAACAATAACTGCAAGTATTGGATTACCAACAGTGGGAGAGATGTTCAGTGGAAATGATATAGATTTAAGTACATCAAGTACCAAAACATTTGTAGATGTAAACATAATAGAAAATCCAACAATATCAAGTTACTATTGGATAATGAATAGGTCTAGTTCGTCTAACGTTCGCAACGTCATCAGCTATGGCCACCTCAACTTCGATAGTCCGTCGGGCAGTTACGGCGTGCGTGCAGTTATATATATGAAGTCAGGGACTTCAGCCATAACCTTCTCCGGTGGAGAAGGTACTCCAAATTCACCATATATATTAAAATAAACGGTTAATCCGTTTTTTTTTGTATGAGTAAATTAAGCTATGAAGATAAAATTGATATATATAATAAAAAGAAAAATGGGCAATTAAGAAAATTAATTGCCAATGAATACCAAATACGAGATTGTATTGTAATGTATTTAGTAAGATTAATAGATAAACATGGATTTGATATAGTTAGGAAAGATAAAAATAAATACTATACTTCATATCAAAAGAACAAATTATTAATAGAGCTCTGATTGGAGGTGAAAGTATTTTTGTTTCAATCGTTGAAGTATTATTTAATTATAGAATGTTGCAAAATTTGATTAAAAAATATAAAGAAAACGGTTATAATATAGTTGAACGAAAGCGAGGAATGTAAACTATGCCTAAAATAATAAAGAAAAAATTAAAAGATTAGAGGCGGAAAATTTATATTTAAAAGCCGAACTAGAATATTCAAAAAAATTGAGAGCCGTTGTTCAAACAAGGAAGAATCGACAACAGAAGAAAAAGTAAATGTTGTAAATGAACTTCGGCTATAATTTAATGATTCTTCTAAAAGTATCATGATTAGCTAAATCAACCTTTTACTATACTTAATCCAAAACGGATAAAGATAATAAAAACAAAGAAATAATTAATAAAATAGTAGAAATCTTTCTTAAACATAAATAAAGATATGGCTATCGTAGAATTACATTAGAACTTAGAAATCAAGGATATAATGTCAATCATAAAAAAGTTTATAGAATAATGGTAAAATTAAGATTAAAACCTTTAAAAAGAAATAAAAGGAAATCTTTTTCTTATAAAGGAACAGTTGTTAAAATTGCAGATAATCATATTAATAGAAAGGTTTATGCAGAAAAGTCAAATCAAAGTGGTATACTGATGTAAAAGAATTTAATCTTTGTGGAGAAAAATGTTATTTATCTCCAATAATAGATGGCTATAATGGTGAAGTTATATCTCATAATATTTCTAAATCTCCAAATTTAGAACAAATAAATGATATGTTAGATAAAGGCTTTAAAGGAAAAAATTTAGAAGGATTATTTTTTCATTCAGATCAAGGATGATAGTATCAACACCAATCTTATCAATAAAAATTAAAGAATCATGGAATTATTCAAAGTATGTCTAGAAATGAAAATAGTATGGATAACGGAATGATGGAGAATTTTTTTGGTATACTTAAGATAGAAATGTTTTATGATCAAGAAAGTAATTATAAAACATTAGATGATTTGATAAAAGCAATTGATGACTATATTTATTATTAGAATTAAAGTAAAATTAAAAGGACTGTTACCTGTAAATTACAGACTACAATCCTCTAATTAGAAACTATTTATAAACTGTCTAACTTTTGGGGTTCAGTTCATAAACTATCTATTGTAATATTCAATAATTAATGATTCGTTGATATCAGCATTTAATTCGCTTCTTTCAGGATATCTTACATATGTTCCAGCCATTTTGTTTTCATCGTAAGTGACGAATTCAACTCTTTTTAATAATGCTTCTAATGAAGATTTAATAATACTCATTTCTTTAGCATTATCTTTAACAGCTATAACATCACCTGGTTTACAAGTATATGAAGGAATATCAACTTTCTTACCATTAACAGTTATATGTCCGTGATTAACTAATTGTCTAGCTCCACGTCTAGTTGTAGAAAAACCTAAACGATAAACTAAGTTATCTAAACGACTTTCAAGTAAGATAAATAAGTTATGTCCATGAACACCGCTCATTTTACCAGCTTTTTCGAAAGTAGTTTTAAATTGTTTTTCACTTAAACCGTACATAAATCTAAGTTTTTGTTTTTCTTGTAATTGTACACCATAGTTAGATAATTTTTTTGAATTTTTATTACCATGTTGACCTGGTGCATATGGTTTTTTAGTTAATTCTTTACCATTTTCTAATGTAGAAAAACCTAAACGTCTTGAAATACGGTTAGTACTTCCTGTGTATCTTGCCATCTAAAATTCACTCCTTTCTTAAAAATCTAAAAGGTTAATATGCCAATTTAATAGGGTGTTTAATTCAATTAATTATTGTTACGCAGCTTTCACAATAATTACCCCTAAAGGTAATAAACACATTAAAAATTTCATACTAACGCTGCTTAGATGCATTAGTATTATATTATGTTTTATATTTTAAGTCAATACATTTATAGTTTAATTTTCATTATTTTCTCATATTTTGGTAATATACCAGTTTTATTTTTACTAAAACGTGGTTTTATTTGGAATACTCCAGGATAACTATTTCCTTCTATTATGCAAGGTCCCTTTTCACTGATAGCAACATCCCAACCAATATATTTAATTTGCGGTATTTCTTTTGATGCTTCTAAAACTAAATTAATTGCTTCTTCAAATTGAGGTACTTTAAATCCTAATATTTGTTTTTTACTCATTGGATGAATTCCATATATATTATCATTTTTATCAATGGCTGGTGTAATTACTGTCCCTGTTTCATCTAAAAAAGCATACATTCCATTAATGGAAAAATTATCTGTTATACCATTATTTCCTATTTTAAGTATGGCTTGAAGAAAATGTGATTCTTTACCATCAAAATAGGTAAATATTCGAAGAGAATTAACAGATGTAGGATATAACTCACTCATTTTTTTATGTTGAACGATAATTTCTTCTAATAAAAAACTATTATATTTTTCATAAATATCTTTTTCTTTACAGTCTAATATTTTAATACCTTTTCCACCAATTCCATCTACTGGTTTAGCAATTATATTACTTTTATCTTTTAAAAATCTATTTAATTGTTCTTTAGTGAATCCTGGATTTAGGTAATCTCTTTTCAAATATTTTTTGAAATAATTATTAAATTCATTTTTATTGTCTAATATATGCCAATAGGATTTATCGTTAAACATTCTAACTATTTCATTGTTTTTACCATTTGTAAGATATGTTTTTCTTTGATTGTTGTTTAATAAGTAAAATTCAAATTCTAAATAATCTGAAAAAGCAGCCTGATATTTTATAGAGCAAGATATAATGTCAAGTAGAACAAATTTCCTGTTTGTTTGCTTTTTTACTTTTTTATATACATTAATCAAACTTGATAATGTTGTTATTCTAATTGATTTGATTAAGAAATTTAATTTCATATTACCACCTATAAAAATGATAACACTTTACTTTACATAAATCAATAAAAAAATTGTGGTATATTGTCAAAAATTGTGTTACAATATAATCGGGTGATAGTATGCTACCAAGTAGAGTAATATATAAGAATAAAGAATATGAAACAATAGGTTTCATTAAATTAAATAATGGGTCTTTTTTGATTTTACAAAATGATGATGAAATCATTGATTTAGACTTAAGTAAAACCAGTTTAAAATTAGATTTAAAATTTGAAATAAAAGACGCAACTAAAGTTGAAGTTGTTTTTATTGACTATATCGTTGAAGCAATTAAAAACAATATAAAAAATAATGTTTATCAAAATAAAGAAGAATTAAAAAGTAGTCTTGCTGATTTAAATAGATTTATAAATACTAATCCAGAGTTATTAGGTAATATGAAACAATTAGACTTTAAAGACGATGTCGTTGATAAAACAATGACTGGATTATTATCATATTTTGATGAAGTTATGAAGTCTACATCTTTAAAATCAAGTTCTTTAACTAATTTTAAAATAGATGGCAAAGATTATGTAAGAGATGAATCAGGTAATTTGAAATTAATGGAAAATAATGAGAACATAGTTGAACAAGTTATTGAGGTACCAAGCATAAATCAAAATGTTATAAATCAAACTCAAGATACAATTTCAACTATGCAAACAGAAACTTTAGACACTTCATTAAAAGTTGAAGAACCTCAAGTTGAAAAACCACAAACTGAACAAATAGTTGACTTAGATACAACAAATCCAACTCAAGTGTTACCAAACGAGCAAACTGTTGAAAATGCTACTTTAAATGAATATGTTAATCCTATAGATACCGTTGTTGATTCAACACCAGAATATAATGAAATAGAAAAACCAAAAGTAAAATCTTTCTCATTATATGACAATAAAGGAAAAGCTGCTTTTGTTGATACTTTATTGTTGAGTTTTATTGTTGGTTTAGTTTCTGGAATGTACTTAGTTTTTTTAATTATATTAATTATGTCGTAATTTGTCTAAAAATATGATAAAATTATAATAGAGGGGTGATGAAATGGATGTAACATTATTGGCTGTTAGCATTTATGTTATTACTGTCATAGTAGTAGTTTTAGTTTTAAATTTAATTCAAAATAGTAGAAACAAAAAATTTAAAACAATTTTGGATAATTTGGAAGTTGAAAAGAATGTTATAGATAGTGCTCCTGTTAATTCTGAAATTTCTAAAATAAAAACATTTTTAAAAAACGATAAATTAGATTCAAATTTAAATGATTGGGAAAATAGATTTAAGGAAATAAGAACTTCTGAAATACCAAAGATAACAGATATGATTTTGGAAGCTGATTATTCTTTAAAGCAACTAGATTATAAAACAACTGTATTTAAAATTGCCAAGTTAGAGATGGAAATTTATAAAGTTAGAACTAATACGGATATGTTACTGGATGAAATAAAAGAAATAACATCTAGTGAAGAGAGAAACAGGGCTATAATAACTAAATTTAAATCAGTTTACCGTGAATTGTATGATAAATTTACAAACACTAAATCAGAATTTGGCGATATAGCTAATTCTGTCTTATTACAATTTGAAAATATATCAAAAAGATTTGAAGCTTTTGAAACAACTATGGAAAATAACGATTATAATGAAGTAACAAAAATAATTAAATCAATTGATGAAATGTTAAAACATATGCAAATAGTAATTGATGAAGTTCCTTCAATTGTATTAATGGCTACAAGTATAATTCCTAAAAAAATAAATGAAATAAATGATATTTATCAAAAAATGGTTAAAGATGGTTTTCCATTAGATTATTTAAATGTAGATTATAATATTACTGAAGCTAATAAAAAATTAAGTGATATAATGGATAGAACTAAAGTTTTAAATCTAGAAGATAGTTTGTTTGAATTGAAAGTTTTATTAGATTACTTTGATTCATTATATAATGATTTTGAAAAAGAAAAAAATGATCGTCATATATATGAAGAATTAAATGAAAATTTTGTTAAAAAGAATTCAAAAATAAATGGTATAGTTACAGATATATTTGATAAAATTGACGAAATTAAAACAGAATATAATTTATCTGATGAAGATATTGTTTTACTTAATGATGTTAAAGAAGAATTAAATAAATTAACTACAGATTATGAAGTTTTAAAAAACCATACTGGTAATAATACTTTTGCTTATTCAAAGTTAATTAAGGAAATAGAAGGTTTAACTTTAAGACTAAATAGTATTGAAGATAAATTGGATAGTTCTTTAGATGTTTTAGGTAGTATGAAAGAAGACGAATTAAGAGCTAGACAGCAATTAGAAGAAGTAAAAGCTATTTTGAGAGAATCAAAAAATAAAATGAGGGAATATAATTTTCCTGTTATTCCACAATATTATTATACTCAATTAAGTGAAGCACAGGATGCAATAAAAGAAATAATAAATGAATTAGAAAAGAAACCAATTACTATAAAAACACTTAATACAAGAGTAGATACTGCAAGAGATTTAGTATTAAAATTATATAGTGGAACAAAAGATTTATTAAAATTAGCTATGTTTGCAGAAATGGCAATAGTTTATGGTAATAGATATCGTGTTGTTACTGATGAAATAAATAAAAGTTTAACTTATTCTGAAATATTATTTTATAAAGGTGAATATAAGAAATCTTTAGAACTAACTATTAATTCACTTAATAAAATTGAGCCAGATATATATGATAAGTTAGTTAAAATTTATGAATAGACTTTATGTCTATTTTTTTTTTTAATTAAAAAGTCAAGTGCAACTTTTGAATAAGTATAATATTCTACAGATAACATGTTTATGCCGAGAAA
>CALVXO010000009.1 GCA_944371325.1 uncultured Bacilli bacterium
GATTTTAATGTTGAATACGTTAAAGATGATGATAACATCATAGCCCAGTTGTATTTAGCACCACCATTATCAACTAACGATCTAAAAGAGTTAGAAGAATTAAGTAGTAAATTAGATTTTTTCTATAATGCTATATCAGATAAAGGAAAAGTTAATCGTAAAAATAGAAACTCATTAATTGAGGTTTTTTTAGTTAATAAAGAAAAAGAAATGTGAAAGAAGGTGTAGGAATGACTAATATTGGAGATTATATTGCAAAAGCAAGAATAGATAAAGGCTATTCTATGAGAAAACTGGCTAGATTAAGTGGATTAGATAATGCCACAATATCTAAAATAGAATCTGGTAAAATCAAAAATCCGAAATTATCATTAATAAAAACATTATGTAGATATTTAGATATTGCTTATGAAGATTGTCTTTATGTTATGCAATTAGGTGCAACTTATAATCCTAATAACAATATTTTAATGAATTATTATAATAATATTTCTGATGATGAATTAAAAAGCACTTATAAAAATATCATAGGTAAAATAAATGAATATGATAAAATTTTATCTTATTTACACCAACAATTTAATCAAACTGATGATAAGAAATTATTGATAGATACAATAAAGTCTTATGAATATGAAAATAGAACTAATAAATATATTAGAAAAATTTTAGAAGAAAAAATACTTAATAAATATTTGAATAGTTAGGAGGGTTAAAAGTGAATAAAGAGTTTGTAAATGATTTTTTTAATATAAGAGATGAAACTTTAAAAGATATTCAAGATAATTCTTATAATTGGAATCGCTTTATTATCTACTGGTCTAAAATACTAGATGATTATAGCATTGATAATGTTCTTAACTTATATTCTTATAATTCTAGTGGTAGAGTTTTTAAGACCTTTGATGATTGGAATAGTGAGGAAATTGGTAGAAGAATAAAACCTAAAAGTAGAGGAATCCCAATAATTGTTAATGATGCAAAAATATATGTATTTGATATTAGACAAACTTATGGTAAAGAATATAGGACTTGGAATTATAATCACTATATTGATAAAGACATTTTAAATTATTATCAAGATAGTTATAATATTGAAAATGATGATAGTAAAACATTATATGAAAATTTTTATGATACGTTTTATGAAATATCATTAAATCAAATAATGAATAATTATAAAACAATGTCATCAGATGAAGTGGAGTTCGTTGCTAAAACAATGACTTCACTTTTTTTAGCGAAATCTAATTTTAATATAAATAATCTTCCAACAGTTTATGAAATGCTGGAAAATATGGAAACTGATGATATTTTAAAGTGTATGCAGATAGCCAATAAAGAAACTGCAAACATATATAATGATTTTATAGAGAAAACTGATAATCTTATTTCCATACAAAATGTTATTCGGGAAAATGTACTTAATCAATTTAAAGAAGATACATTTATAAGTGAAGAACAAAAGCAGAACTTTATATCATCAATAGAACGAAATTCATTCTTTAATGGTGAGCATATTGAAAATATCTATAATGGATATGTTACTAGATATGAACGTGCTTTTAAGAAAATGGTAAATAATATTGTAGATGAAATAACTACTGAAAGCAATGTAGAAAGTATTAAAGAAACTATAGTTGATGATAGTGAGGAGATTAATACTGATACATCTTCAATAAGTGATGAAGAAAATGTTAGAGAACAAATGTCATTATTTGCACCTAGAGAAGAAGAACTCGCAAATAAAATATGTGATATTTTCAATTCTTTTGATACAAAATACCAAAATACATTTGAAATTAATAATGTGGAATTACAAAAGTGGGAACATATTAAAAGTAAAAAGAGAAATTTATCTATTATTTTAACAAGTTCTTTGATAGGAGAGTTTGCAGATAGAGATAATAGTTTTACTTATTTTAATAGTGATAAAACTGATGAAATAAAGTTAAATAATAGTATTGCAAATAATTATTTTTTACAAGAATTATATAAAGATAAAGATTTTTCAATATCATTTACTCCTAGTATGATTCATATATTTTGGCATAACTTTGATGATAAAACTTTTGATATGAATATTCCTAGTACAAAACTAGTAGATCAAAGTGAGATAGATAATCAAGAGTTAGAAAAAATTGATGATGAAATATCTGCAATTAATAACGATAAAGAAATTGATTATAAAGTAACAACAGCTGAAATAATACCTACTCATGATGGTATTAAAACGAATGTTATAGAAAAACATACTTATAATACTGTTGGAGAGGAAATAGAAGAATATCCTAAAGTTAATTATCATATTGCTGATGATAAAACTGATACAAGTTTTGGTGCAAAATCGAGATTTGAAGATAATGTAAAAGCAATAGAACTATTAAAAAAGTTAGAAACCGAAAATAGGAATGCAACTAAAGAAGAACAAGATGTTTTAGCACGATATGTTGGTTGGGGTGGAATTGCTGATGCTTTTGATGAAAGAAAAGAAAACTGGAAGAGTGAGAGAGAAAGATTAAAATTACTTTTAAGTGATGAAGAATATAAATCAGCATCTCATTCTACATTATCTTCTTTTTATACTCCAAATGTTGCGATAGATGGAATATATAAAGCCTTAAAACAATTTGGTTTTGAAAAAGGTAATATTTTAGAGCCTAGTTGTGGTATTGGAAATTTCTTTGGTAGATTACCTAATGAATTTGCAAACTCTAAATTATATGGAATAGAGTTAGATAGTATAAGTGGTAGAATTGCTAAAAAACTTTATCCTAATGCAAAAATAGAAATAAGTGGTTATGAGGAATCTAAAGTTAGTGATGACTTATTTGATGTGGCAGTTGGCAATGTCCCTTTTGGTAGTAATACAGTTTATGATAGAAGATATAAAGATAAGTTTTTAATTCATGATTATTTCTTCCAAAAGACATTAGATAAAGTTAGAGATGGAGGAATAATTGCTTTTATAACTACTGATGGAACTCTTGATAAAAAAGATACGAAGGTAAGAGAATATATTGCAAAAAGGGCAGAGTTTTTAGGAGCATTAAGATTACCAAATAATATGTTTACAGGTAATGCCAATGCTAAAGTTACATCGGATATTATTTTCCTAAAAAAACGTGATGACTTAAAACATGATGTAAGTGATGAAAATTGGATTTATACAAGTGAATATGATGATGGAATAACAATTAATAATTATTATATTGATAATCCTGATATGATGCTTGGTAAAATGGAATTACATTCAACTGCTTATGGTTTTGACAATACATTAAGTCCAGTAGATGAAGATATTAATGTTTTAATGAATAAAGCATTAGAAAAGTTACCAACTAATAACTATGAACAAACTACTTTTATTCAAAACGAAGATAATGATTACGAGGTACTTGATGCTGATGATAGTGTTAAGAATAATGCTTTTGTTATTATAAATCATGATGGTAAAGATATAATTTATCAAAGGTCTTTTTCTAGTTTAGTTCCTTATTCTATTCAAGAGGGAATGGTAGCAAAAAGAATAATTGGTCTTTGTAAAGTAAAGAATGCTTTAAGAGAGGTTTTTGACATACAACTTAATGATGGTAGTGATGAAGAATTATCTTTAGCACAAGAAAAATTAAGTAAAGAGTATGATGAATTTTATAAAAAGTATGGCTATATAAACGATAGTGTAAATGCAAGAGCCTTTGATAGTGATCCAGATTATTATTTACTTACATCTATTGAAAATAAAATTAGTAAAGATGATGAAGAAAATGATAAACCTAAATATGGAAAAGGAGATGTATTTACAAAGAGAACTATCAGAAAAAGTAAAAAGATAACAAGTGCAGAAAATGCTGAAGAAGCATTAAGGTATTCACTTAACAATCGTGGGTGTGTTGATTTTGAATATATGAAAACATTATATCCAAAAGAGGAAAGTGAAATCATTGATGAACTTGATAATTTAATTTATCAAGATCCTGAAAAGATAAATGATTTTAATTATGGTTGGGTAATAGCCAGTGAATATTTAAGTGGTAATGTAAAACAAAAATTAAATTATGCTAAAACAGTTAATGAGGATAATAAGTTTGATAGGAATATAGAGGCACTTGAAAGAGTACAACCTAGACCACTTGAATATGATGAAATAAGTATTAAATTAGGCTCTACTTGGATACCAGAAGATGTATATCATGAGTTTTGCTGTGAACTTTTAGATATTCCTAGTTGGAATAAGAGTCAACTAAAGATTAAATATGCAAAAGAGGTCAATACTTGGTTATTTCAAGCTAGTGGCTTATATGGATATGGAGTAAAAAATACAAGCACTTGGGGAACAGATAGAGCAGATGCTTTATCTTTAATTAAAAACTCTTTAAATCTACAAAGTGTAACTGTCTATGATAAGTTGGAAGATGAAAGGCGAGTTGTAAATCCAGTAGAAACTGCTAATGCTAGAGAAAAACAAGAGGCAATAAAACAGGAGTTTAAAGAGTGGATCTGGAAAGATGAAGATAGAAGAAATAGACTCGTAAAACTATACAATGAACAATTTAATTGTATGAAAGAACGAGAGTATGATGGTAGTCATTTAACTTTTGATGGTATGAATCCAAATATAGAACTTCGACCACATCAAAAAAATGCAGTTGCTCGTGTTTTATATGGTGGTAATACTTTACTTGCTCATGCAGTTGGTGCTGGTAAAACTTATGAATGTATTGCTAGTGCAATGGAATTAAAGAGATTAGGTATAGTTAGTAAGCCAATGTTTGTTGTGCCGAATCATTTGTTAGGTCAATGGGCTAATGAAATTTTAAAATTATATCCTACTGCAAATATATTAGTTGCAACTCAAAAAGATTTTGAAAAAACAAGAAGAAAAAAACTTATGGGAAAAATAGCGACAGGAGAATGGGATGCAGTTTTAATTGCTCACTCTAGTTTTGGTTTAATTCCTATGAGTAAAGAATACGAACAAAAACACATGGAGGAACAAATAGAAGAAGTAGTTAATGCAATCGAAAGAATTAAAGAAGAAACAAATGATAGTTTAAGTGTAAAGAAACTAGAACAAATTAAAACTAGCATGGATACCAAACTAAAATCGTTAATTGATAGACCAAAAGATGATGTAGTAACATTTGAAGAATTAGGTGTCGATGAATTAATTGTTGATGAGGCACACTTGTTTAAAAACTTACCTATGTTTTCTAAAATAAGAAATGTTGCTGGAATAAATAATAGTGAATCTAAAAAAGCAACAGATTTATTTATGAAGATAAGTTATGTATTAGAAAATAATGGTGGTAAAGGTGCAGTTTTTGCAACAGGTACTCCTATTTCTAACTCTATGGGTGAATTATTTGTAATGCAAAAATATTTGCAACTTGATAGATTGCGAGAAATGGGACTTGAACATTTTGATGAGTGGGCATCAACTTTTGGAGAAATTGTTAATAGTTTTGAAATTGCTCCAGATGGTAGTGGTTTTAGAACAAAAGCAAGATTTGCTCAATTTTTTAATATTCCTGAACTAATGACATTATTTAAAGAAATAGCTGATATTCAAACATCTAAAATGTTGGATTTACCAGTACCTAAATTAAAAGGAGGAGATTATAAAACAGTAGTTGCTCCAAAGAGTGAAGAACTTGCTGAATATGTTAATAAATTAGCAGAACGTAGTGAAATTATTAGGAATGGTTGTGATCCAAGAGAAGATAATATGCTTTTAGTAACTAATGATGGTAGAAAAGCAGCACTCGATTTAAGAATGATAGATTCTAGTATGCCAGATTTACCTAATTCAAAAATAAATATGGCAGTAGAAAATATTTATAGAATATGGTTAGAAAACAAAGAGGACAAGTTAACACAACTTGTCTTTTGTGATTTATCTACTCCTAAAAATGATGGTTCTTTTAATGTATATGATGATATTAAAAATAAACTTATTGCTAGAGGAGTACCAGCAGATGAAATCGAGTATATTCATAATGCAAAAACTAATCCTCAAAAATTAAAACTTTTTGAAGATATGCGAAATGGAACGAAAAGAATTTTGGTAGGATCAACTTCTAAAATGGGAGCAGGAATGAATGTTCAAGACAAGTTAATTGCTTTACATCATTTAGATTGTCCATGGCGACCATCTGATATTGAACAACGTGAAGGAAGAATTTTAAGACAAGGTAATCAAAATGATGAAGTAGAAATATATCGTTATGTTACTGAAGGCAGTTTTGATGCTTACTCTTATCAATTAATCCAAACAAAAGCAACTTTCATTAATCAAATAATGTCTAATAGTAGTGGTGGTGGAAGAACTGCCGAAGATTTAGATAGAGATACACTTACTTATGCAGAGGTTAAAGCACTTGCTAGTGGTAATCCATTAATTCTTGAAAAGTTTAAAGTAGAAAACGAATTAAAACAATTATATTTATCTAAAAGTAGATATGATAAATCACATATTGAACTTGAGGCAAAATATAATACTGAATTACCAAGAGAACTAAAATATAAAAAGCAATATTTAAGTGGTCTTGAAGAAGATATAAAAAATGTAAAAGACTTGTCTGCTGATAATTTTGTAATTACTATTAGAGATAAAATTTATGATTCTAGAAAAGATGCTAGCACAAAATTTTATGAAAGTTTTTCTCTTTTAAAACCGAGAGAGGAAACTAAACTCGGCGAAATAAGTGGTTTTGATATTGTTGGTACTAAAGATGAATTGTGGTATAAGCCAGTTATTTATATAAAAGGTGCAGGAAAATATAAAGTTGAAATTAATAATACTGATGAAATAGGTAATATCTTAAAGTTAGAAAATATGCTAAAAAGTTTTGATAATAAAATTGGTACTGTAAAAGACCAAATTGCTTATACCGAAAAACAACTTATAGATTGCAAAGAAGAACTTGATAAACCGTTTACACAGCAAGAGAGAATTAGAGAATTGCAAAAAGAGAAAGCAAGAATTGATAGTGAACTTGATTTAGATAAACAAGAAAACACTAGGAGTGTCGAAAAAACTAATGAAGATGAAATGGAGAGATAGAAATGAATTTAAAAGATGAATTGTCAAAATTTTTTTCCAATAGTTTTAACAAACGTAAAGCCCCCGAGTATGACAGAATATTATCGTGTAGTTTCAAAGGAGAAGTAAAGGGAGCTTTTATGACAACTGATTGCACTACTGTAAAACTTTTACCAAGTAAATGTAAAACAGGATTAATTGATATTGGAGAAATATTAGATGCTGAGTTTGATAATAGTGAATCATATCATCATAAAGCAATAATATTTTGCGATAAAGATAACGTAGTGTGTGTTTATAATAGCAAAAATGATAGTTATTTTGAAGATGGATATGAGTATTTTGAGCCAGCTGAACAAAGATTGTATATTAGATGTAATAGTGATGCTTCTTATGAGGCATTGAAAAACTTTATTAATCAAAGTAGTAAATATCATAATTTTGCCAAATATGAATATGAAATTCCTAGAAAGAAAGCATTTGAAAAGATGTTTACTGCAAATGAAAGTGTTATAGATGATATTAAAGATAATGATTTAATGTTAGTAGAAGAAAGAAATAATCTTGAACAAATGGAAAGATGATTTTTTTGTTAAAAATCTCTTGCAAAATTTCTTTTTTTAAGTGATAAATAGAACGAACAAAAAGAGCCATTAAATGTATTTAATTCATTCGCTACTGACTTTAGTATGCTGGCTTAAATAGTTATAAGTATAAAAAATTAAAGTCGCTTAAAATGGCTTTAAATTGATTATATAGTATATGCAATATTTAAAGGGAGGATTGATAATATGTATATTACTAATACAACAGAAGATGTAAGAAAATTAGTTGAGGAATTAGAAGGAAAAAATGATATCTGTAAATTAAAATTTCTTATTTATATTTTTAATTTATTAAACAATAATCAGATTAATGATAGGAATGAGCCTAATCCAGATTTACTGGAAGATGATAATTTAAAAATATTTAATTTAGAGGCGATTGGGTTTTCACCCAATGCTTGTACGATTTTATTACAATATTTTGCTATGATTTATAATGGTATGTCTAATAGTAAAGATGCTTATGAAGATAATGGAACTATTATGGGTATTATGTATAGCAATGAAGATAAAAATATTGCATCACAATTTGAAAAATTGAATTATAATGAGAAACTAGATGTGTTTAGTGAAATTATTATTAGATATGATAATGAAACTTACTTTGATGAAAAAATTTTAGTTTTGTCATTTGGTACAAAGTTAGATGGATTTAATATTGCTAAAATGATTAAAAAATTTAAAAGTTAATTTTAATTCATAGAATGTTATTTGAAAACTTAATATTTTAGATAGTGTTTTATGATTAATTCTATCTTCATTAACAAATATTGAGTTTTTAAATTATTACTGGAACTCAATATTTGAGTTCTTTTTTTCATTTATTCAAATATGTTTAAATGAGGAGGGAACACTTTGAAGAACGATATTTCCGTTGATATAGCTAAAAAAGAATTACAAAAAGCAATTATCAATGAGCTTTGTAAAAAAGGTGTAATAGATTTTTGTCAATGTAATAGTATCGTTAAAAAGTTAGATGAAGATATCATGAAATTTGAAAATAAGTTGGAAAAAAAAGAAGATAATGGGAATATGGTAGTTAAAATTCCACTATAAATATAAGGAGGAAAAACGATGTTACTGAATTTGTATTCAATAAGAAATATTTTAGCACAGGGGAAAAAGCTTATTGACCTACCACTTCGTGTTACATTTTATGCTCGTGTATCAACAGATCGTGATGAACAGTTAAATTCATTAGAAAATCAAGTTATGTATTTTGAAAATTATATTAAATCACAAACAAATTGGATATTTGTGAATGGTTATGTTGATGAGGGAATAAGTGGTACAAGTGTCAATAAAAGAGATAATTTTTTAAAAATGATAAATGATGCTAAAAAAGGTATGTTTAATTTAATATTAACAAAAGAAATTTCGAGATTTTCTAGAAATACAGTTGATAGTATTCAGTACACTCAAGAATTGTTATCTTATGGTGTGGGTGTATATTTTTTAAATGATAATATAAATACTTTTGATTCGGATTCAGAGCTTCGTTTAACTATCATGTCCAGCATAGCTCAAGATGAGATTAGAAAATTATCAGAGAGAGTTAGATTTGGTTATAAAAGAAGTATAGAAAAGGGTATTGTTCCTGGAAATGACAATTTTTATGGTTATAAAAAAAATAAAGGTAAATTAGTGATTGTAGAAGAAGAGGCAAAACTTATTAGATTAATTTTTAATGAGTATTCAAAAGGAGAAATGGGGACTCAAAGATTGGGTCATTACCTATATAGTGAATATAATATTGTTAGCAAGACTGGGAAACCACTTGCTGGAACTGTAATTGGTAGAATAATTAGAAATCCAAAATATAAAGGTTATTTTTGTGCTCATAAAGAAACTACAGTTGATTATCATTCAAGAAAAAGAATTAGATTTAAACCTGATGAGTGGATAGTGTATAAAGATAATAAAACGTGTCCACCAATAGTTTCGGAGGAACTTTGGGATAAATGTAATAAAATATTAAATAAAAATTCAAAAAATTATCAAACTAAAACTAGAACTAATATGAAATATGCTTTGTCAGGCAAAATAAAATGTTATCATGATGGTGCAACATTTATAAAGGGAGCTTACAAAAATAAACGAACAGGTGTTGAAAGTAAATATTGGGGGTGTTCTAATTATAGAAAATATGGTAAAGAAAAACTTAATGGTTGCAAAACACCAATAATTCATTACGAAGAACTATTAGATATATTTAAAAAGGTAGCGGAAAATATTTTAAACAGTGAAAATGATATGATGAAAGAAATATATAGTTTAGTTCGTGAAACTGAAAATAAATCAGATTATTCAAGAGAATTAAATGAATTGGATAAAAAAATTAATGAAATTAAAAATGCTAGATCAGAATTAATAAATATGAGAGCAAGAAAAGAAATTGAAGGTGATGAGTATAATGAAATGAGAGAAAAATACAATAATGATTTGGTTATTTTGGAAAAACAGAAACAAAATTATTTATCAAAAAATACAGAAATTGACTATAAGTCAAATATTAATTCTTTCTTTAAAAAAGTACACGATATAATATTTGAAGATGATGAGAGTGTATTTAGAATTTTCGGTTCTATAATAGATACCATATTAGTTGAAAGACTCGAATCGGAAGACGATGATAATCATAAAGTAATGTTACATTTTAAATTAAATATAGTAGGCTACGATAACAGTAGCTTAAATTTAAACGACTTTTTACTGCTTTTTAGTAACAGCGAGGGATGCTGCTGTTGCTTTAGCAGAAAAAATAGCAGGAACAGAAGAAATGTTTGTTAAAATGATGAACGATCGAGCTAAAGAGTTAGGTTTACAAGATACTAATTTTAAAAACTGTCATGGATTAGATGAAGCAAATCATTATTCAACTGCTTATGATATGGCAATAATGGCTAAAGAATTAGTTAAACATACTAAAATATTTGAATTTACTTCTATTTATGAAGATTATTTAAGAAAAGGAACTGATAGATCATTTTGGTTAGTTAATACTAACAAATTAGTTAGATTCTATCCTGGTGTTGATGGCCTTAAAACTGGTTATACTTCTGAAGCAGGATTTTGTATAACTGCTACTGCAAATATAAATGATATGCGAATAATTACAGTTGTTATGGGTGAACCAGATAGTGATACAAGAAATAAAGATGTATCAAGTGTATTTGATTATGTATATGCCCAATATGGATTACAAAAAATAGTAGATACTGAAACTGTTTTAGAAGAAGTTAATGTGGAAAAAGGTAAAGTAGAAAGTATTGGTATAGTTGCTAAGGAAGAGGTAAATGATTTATATAATAAAAATGATGGCACAGGTAATTTTACATATGATGTTGAAATAGATAATTTAAAAGCACCATTATCTAAGGGGGATGTGGTTGGTAAACTTACTTTAAAAGAAGATAATAATGTTATTAGAACGATAGATTTAACGGTTAAAGAAGATGTTAAAAAAGCTAATATATTTGAATTATATTTAAGATATTTAAAACAAATTTTTAATTAAAATACTTCAAAATTATTGATTACAAAACATTTGTTTGATATAATTATATTATCTACTAATATAATTATTTAAGCAAAGGAGGAATCAATTTTGAAAAAAAACAGTTTAAAAACAATTACAAATTTATTTGAAGGATCAGAAATTAGAAGTATTTGGAATAGTGAAAAGGAAGATTATTATTTTAGTGTTATTGATGTAATTAAAGCTTTAACTGATAATGATTATCAAAAGTCCAGAAATTATTGGAAAGTACTAAAATTTAGACTTGTTGAAGAAGGAAGTGAACTGGTTAAATTATGTAACCAGTTGAAAATGAAGGCTCAAGATGGTAAAATGAGAGAAACTGATACATTAAATACTGAAGGAATATTAAGGCTTATTGAATCAATTCCAAGTTCTAAAGCAGAACCTTTTAAAATGTGGTTAGCTAATTTAGGTAAAGAAAGAATTGATGAAGTTTTTGATCCAGAAAAAGCTATTAATAGAGCAATAGATTATTATCGAAATAAAGGTTATGATGATAGTTGGATTGAAGTTAGATTAAAGGGAATACTTAATAGAAAAAAATTAACTGATGTATGGAAAGAGAATGGAATTAATCAAAATTATGAATATGCAATATTAACAAATGAAATATATAAAACTTGGTCAGGAATGAAGGCTAATGAATATAAAAATTTTAAAGGATTAAGAAAAGAATCATTAAGAGATAATATGAGTGATATTGAAATTGCTCTTACTGATATAGGAGAAATAACAACAAGAGATATTGCTAAAAAAGAAAAGCCACTTGGACTAAAAGAAAATATGAATGTTGCTAGAAGAGGTGGCAATGTAGCTAAAAATACTAGATTATTATATGAACAAGAAACTGGAAATAGTGCTATAACAAACAATAATAATATTGGAATAAAATATATTGAAGAAAATTAATTAGTTTTATAATTTATATCATATTTTGAAATAACATTAATCATATTGTTTAATATAGAAGAATTACCTATAGGTAGTTCTTTATTTTTGATTAAATTGTATATTTACAAATAAATTTTATCATAGATGTTGATAAAATTATTTACTAATTAAAAGATTTTATGGTACAATAATAACGTTATTGAAAAAGGTGATTAAAAGTGAAAAAAATGTCTTCTAAAGAACTTAGAAAAGAATGGATTAAATTTTATGAACAAAGAGGTCATGTTGATATTGGAGCAGTTTCTTTAATAGGTGATGGAACTACAGGTGTTTTATTTAATGTGGCAGGTATGCAACCTTTGATGCCTTATTTATTAGGAAAAGAACATCCAAAGGGAAAAAGATTATGTAATGTTCAAGGATGCGTAAGAACAAATGATATTGAATCAGTAGGTGATTCTAGTCACGTAACATTTTTTGAAATGCTTGGTAGCTGGAGTTTAGGTGATTATTTTAAAAAAGAAAGAACTATTTGGAGTTATGAATTATTAACTCAAGTATTTGATTTATCTAAAGATAGATTAGCGGCTACAGTATTTAGTGGTAATGAAAATGTACCTAAAGATGAAGAAACTGCCAAATTAAGAGAAGAATCAGGATTCTTAAAAGAAAATATTTATTATCTACCTAAGGAACATAATTGGTGGGAATTAGAAAGAGGACCATGCGGACCAGATAGTGAAATGTTTTATATAACTGATAAAGAACCATGTGGACCTAATTGTAATCCTTCTTGTGATTGTGGTCATTTTGTTGAAATTGGTAATGATGTATTTATGCAATATGATAGAGTAAGTGATAATGAATATCAACCATTAAAACATAAAAATGTTGATACTGGTTGGGGACTAGAAAGAATGTTAGCTTTCTTAAATACTAATGGTGATGTATATTTAACTGATTTATTTAATGGTGCAATAAAAATACTTGAAGAAGAAACAGGTAAAAAATATAATGAAGAAAAATCAACGACTTATTCAATGCGCGTTATAGCTGATCATATAAGAACTAGTGTTATGCTTTTAGGTGATGAAAAACATTTAACACCTTCTAATATAGGAGCCGGTTATATTCTTCGTAGATTAATAAGAAGAGCTGTTGTTCAAGCTAAAAAATTAAATATTAAAACAGATGTATTTTATAAAATTGCTGATAATTATATTGATGAAGTATATGGTGATGTTTATCCTAATTTAGTTAAATCAAAAGAATTTATTTTAACTGAATTAAAAAAAGAAATTGATAAATTTGAAAAAACTATAAATTCTGGAATGAATGAATTTTATAAGCTTACTAATAGACTTATAAATAATAATGTTAAAGTAATTAATGGACCAGATAGTTTTAAACTATATGATACATATGGTTTTCCTGTTGAATTAACAATAGAATTAGCTAATGAAATTGGTCTTTCAGTAGATACTGATGCATTCAAAGAAAAGTTTAGAGAACATCAAGAAAGATCTAGAGTATTATCTGGTGAATTTAAAGGTGGTTTAGCTTCTTCTGGTGAAATGGAAACTAAATATCATACAGCAACTCACTTATTAAATGCTGCATTAAAAGTTGTTGTTGATAAAAATATTCATCAAATGGGTAGTAATATAACTAGTGAAAGAATGCGTTTTGATTTTAATTGTGATCATAAATTAACTGATGAAGAAAAATTAGAAGTTGAAAATTTAGTTAATAAATGGATAAAAGATGATTTAGAAGTTAAAAAAGAAACAATGAAAAAAGAAGATGCTGTTAAAACAGGTGCGGAATGTATGTTTATTGAAACTTATCCTGATGTTGTAACAGTTTATACAATTGGAGATGTATCTAAAGAATTATGTGGTGGACCACATGTAGAAAGAACATCTTCTTTAGGAAAATTTAAAATTGTTAAAGAACAAAGCTCTTCAGCTGGTGTTAGAAGAATAAAAGCTGTTTTAGAATAAAATTTTACTTTTTTGAGTAAAATTTTTTTAAAAGTATTGACAATATAATAACATAAGAGTAAAATGCTATTTAATTATTTAAAGAGGTGAGGAGTATGAAAATAAATTTATGCTGTTATAACTCTTCAATCTTATTGGGTAAAAAAGGTAACTAAAATATTTTTGGTTGCCTTTTTTGTATTTGGGAGGTGTTTTAAATGACTTTAAATGTTTTAATTGGAAAATTAAAGGACTATGATTTAGAAGAAGTAGAAATGGTAAAAAAAGCTTATGAATATGCTAGTAATTTACACAGTGGTCAATTTAGACAAAGTGGTGAACCATATATAATTCATCCTTTGAATGTTGCTTGCATTTTAGCTGATATGCATGCTGATAGTGATACTATATGTGCGGGATTACTACATGATACACTAGAAGATACTAACACAACAAAGGAGGATATTGCCCACGATTTTAATCAAAATATTGCTAATTTAGTTGATGGAGTTACTAAATTAGCTAAAATGAATTTTTCTTCAAAGCAAGATCAAAATTATGCTAATACAAGAAAAATAATAACTAGTATAACTGATGATGTTCGAATAATAATTATTAAATTATCAGATAGACTTCATAATATGCGAACATTACAATTTAAATCAGAATTTAAACAAAAAGAAAATTCATTAGAAACAATGGATATATTTGTACCACTTGCTTATTATATTGGGGCATATAGGATTAAATCAGAATTAGAAGATTTATCACTTCAATACCTTTATCCTGATAGATATAAAAGAATTGAAGAAATAAAATCTAGAATAGAAAAAGAAAGTCAAAATTGTTTAAATGAAATGCTTCAAACAATTAATTTAATATTAAATGATAAAGATATTCCGCATGAAATAAAAGTAAGAACAAAAAACATCTATGGAATATATAAAAGAATGGAACAAGGACATAAATTATCTGATATTCATGATTTACTATCTTTAAAAATAATGGTTGATGATATAGCTAATTGTTATCAAACTTTAGGATTAATTCATTCTAAATATCATCCAATAAATGATAAATTTAAAGATTATATATATAATCCTAAAACTAATATGTATAGGTCCTTACATACCACTGTTTTTGGTGAAGATGAAAGATTAGTTCAAACACAAATAAGAACCTTTGATATGGATAAAATTGCTTCGTTTGGACTTACAGCATATTGGGATATAAGTAAAGGAAATGCTAGAGATATAATGCAAGAAGATTTAAAAAATAAATATCAGTTTTTTAAATCGTTGATTGAGATTAATCATGTTTTTTCTGATAATCAAGAATTTGTAAGTCAAGTAAAATCAGAATTATTTTCAGATAGAATATATGTATACACAACTAAAGGTGATATAATAGAATTACCAAAAGGATCTACTATTATTGACTTTGCTTATAGTATTGGACCAGATATTGGAAATACAATGGTTTCAGCTATAGTTAACGATAGAATTGTAGAACCAGATTATGTTTTAAAAAATAAAGATAGAGTTAGAATTATAACTGATATATTATCTTATGGCCCAAGAGAAGATTGGCTTGATAAAGTAGTAACTACTCAAGCAAAAAGATTAATAAGAGAATTTGTTAAAAGATAGGTTATAAAGATTAATTATAAGAATTTGAAAGAAATATGTGATAAGTTATATTGAAATAATGAAAATAATTAATAAATTTATTGAGCATATTGACAATCAAATGTTACTGAAATAGATTATTTGCTGTTTGCAAAAAAATATAGATGAAAAGGGAAAATTTTGATAAATCAAACACTTATGAATATGATACTAATGTAAAATATTTAGAGAGTAAACTTTTTGAAAATAATATTTCCTTTTTTAAGAAAATGAGTATGGAAATATTTTTGCAATAGATAACCTAAATGATAGAATATGTAAAAAATTCAATTATCGACGTTTAAATATAATGAAAGCGAAAAGGCACATATAATTTTTGTTCAAGTCATAAAAAATATTAATCAATTATAAATAATATAAAATGTAGTATTAAAGGAGAGAATAAAAACAATGAATTTAAAAAATAATTTAACAGAAGAAGAGTTAAAAGACATGGCAAAAAAAAGCAATAAAACAATAGAAGAAGTTGCAAATGATTATAAATATGCGTTAAAAGATTTAGAGTATTCATTAAATAAAATAAACTCTATAATTGATACACACAATTATAAGAGATTATCTGATAATATTGATATATTGGGGTATGGAGTTGACGGAGAATTAAATGATAAATATAGTTGCTATGATGGAATAAAAGAAATAAATGAGTTCTCAAAATCAGAATTAGCTATTGTAACTGGTTTTGGTCCAACTAATGCTCCAACTGCTGGGACATTATCTTCTATATTTAAAGCATTAGAACTTCAAAAGCAAACAGGTATTTACACACATATTATTGTTTCAGAATTAAGTGCTTTAAATTCTAGACAAAAACCTTTAGATGAATTATTTGAATGTACTAATCAATTTATAAATTTTATAAAAAAATTAGGCTTTGATGAAAGAAATGGAGAAATTAGAACTCATAATTATTTGGATCATTCAAGAATTTTTTCTATTATATCAAGTGTATTTAAAGTTAGTGATTTTGCTGATGGTGAAGCAATGGATGAGATGTATAAAAGACTTAATATATTAGGAAATGATTATTCTACAATGGTAAGTCAAGCATATACAGTTGCAGATATTGTATTACCTATTATAAGAGATAAGAAAAAAGGTGTTATTGTTCCTGCGGGATTAGAAGAACATTTATATCCATTTTTAGCAAGAGTAGCAATTGAAAGAATCAAAAATAAAACAGGCGGAATAAATAATCTTGTGGATAAGGCTGCTAAAGTTGGTGCACTTTATGGAAAATTAATTGGAGGATTATTTCCATATGTTAAAATGTCAAAAAGTATTAAGGAATCATCAATCAATTTAGGTGATACAATTGAAGAAATTTATTCAAAAATAGTAGATTGTGGTAGTAGAAATGAAGAAGTTATTCTTCAAATGATGATTTTGGCATCTAATTGGGAACAAGATATTATTAATAATGCAAAAAAAGCATTTGAAAATAGAAACAATAACTATGAAGAATGGCTTGATTTTAAAAAGAAATATTATAAATTTTTTATAGAAATTAAAAAATTATGGGATGATTCAAAAAGTGATATAAATATTAATGCCTATGATGAGTTATTTAAGTAAAGAAGGTAATTATGAAAAAATTAATAGTGTGTGATATGAGTGGAATTGCATCAAATAAGGGTGTAAATAACGAAGAATTATTAAATGTTTTAAATAATTTAAATAATTATGATTGTACTTTTTGTACTGGAAAAGGATATAGTGGTGGATATGAAACAATAAAAAATGTAAATTTAAAAATCCCGTTTATTTGTGAAAATGGTTCAGTTCTTGTTACAAAAAACGGAAAAATTATATATAACGAAAAAATGAACGGACAAAAAGTTGCAAAATTAATAAATGAAATATCAAAAAAATGTTCTTTTGAATTTCTTGCATATGTTGATTTAAAAACACATAAATATAAATTTTTAAGAGGTAATAAAGAATTGTCAGAAGAATTAACACAGCCATGGTTTTATAGCGAAGAAATATATAGTGATGCTAATGACTTTTTAAATAATATAGATTTAAATAATGTATGTAGAATTACTACTAGAGGATTGGATGGGGAAGAGGCATTAGATAGTTTAAAAAATTTTCATGTCGTTGTTTCTGAAAATGAATTTCATTCAATTTGCAGTATAGGAGTAAACAAAGGTTCTGGAATTAAGAAAATTGCAGAGTATTGTAATTTATCTTTGAAGGATTTAATTATAATAGGAAATGATTTAAACGATATTGATATGTTTAAATTAGATTGTGGTTTAAAAATTGCAACAGGTAATTCAAAACCTCCAAAAACTCTTTTAGATTTGGCAGATGTGTATGTTCCTTTGGAAAATTTACCAAATTATATTAAAGCAGTTGACAAAAATAATGATTAGTGATATAGTACATAAAAAAAAGAGGGGAAAAAGGAGATTAAATATGGGAAATATTATATTAACAGGAGATAGACCAACCGGAAGATTACATTTAGGACATTTAGTTGGATCGTTATCTCAAAGGGTTCAATTACAAAATTCAGGTATGTATGATGAAATGTATATAGAAATTGCAGATTCACAAGCAACAACTGATAATTCAGGAAATATTCAAAAAGTAAAAGATAATGTTATAGAAGTTGCATTAGATTATTTGTCATGTGGAATAGATCCAAAAAAATGTACAATTTTTCTACAATCTGAAGTGCCAGAGTTAAGTGATTTAACATTCTATTATATGAATTTAGTTACTGTTGCAAGATTACAAAGAAATCCAACCGTAAAACAAGAAATTGTATATAGAGGATTTCAGAACACATTGCCAGTAGGATTTATGACTTATCCTATTAGTCAAGCCGCAGATATAACAGCATTTGATGCAAATATAATTCCAGTCGGTGATGATCAATTACCTATGATAGAACAAACTAGAGAAATAGTTCGTACGTTTAATAGACTATATGGTGATACATTGGTTGAACCACAAGCTGTTCTACCGCAAAATACTGTTTGTCATAGATTACCAGGTACTGATGGTCAAGCTAAAATGAGTAAATCAATTGGGAATTGTATTTATTTAGCTGATAGTAAAGAAGAGGTAAAAAGAAAAGTAATGGGTATGTTCACAGATCCAAATCATTTAAGAGTACAAGATCCAGGTGTAACCGAAGGTAATCCAGTGTTTATATACCTTTCAGCATTTTCAAAAGATAAACATTTTGAAGAATATTTTAAAAATTCAGAAACTGGAGAAATTGAGTATAAGAATTTAGATGAATTAAAAGCTCATTATGAACGTGGCGGTTTAGGAGATATGAAAGTCAAAAAATTCTTAAACTATGTTTTGGAAGATACTTTGGCCCCAATTAGAGCTAGAAGACACGAATTGGAAAAACATATACCAGAAGTTTATCAAATTTTGTTTGAGGGAAGTGAGAAAGCAAGATTAAAAGCTTCTAAAACACTTTCTAGAGTTAAGGCTGCTATTGGTTTAGATTATAGAAATGATTATGACTTAATAAATAGTCAAGTTGAAAAATATGCTAAATTACATGCTGAAGCTGAAACTGAAAAAAAAACTAAAAAAAGATAATTTAAGAATGTAATAAATTTTACTTTATTACATTTTTTTAAATAAATTAATTTAATATAAAGAAACAGAATATTATACAACATATAATATTCTGTTTCTTGTATTTTATTTATATGAATTTAACAATTTCATTAAATTTTTCTTTATAATCAAATCCAGATTTTAAAATATAACTATTGGTTTCTCTGAAGATAAGATCTAGTTGTTTTTTTCTTTCGCCTTCATTAATATTATCATAATCCAGTAATTCTTTGAAGAGTAATACAGTAGGTGCAAGACTAAGTTCAAGAAATGAATTAACATTTTCTAATGGTGAGCATTTTTTCATTGTAAATTCTTGGCCTTTTTCAATAGAAACTTTTAGAGAAGTAGTTATATGATTAAAATTTAATATTTTATTTTTTCCTATTAATTCAAAGTCGATAGAAACTTGTTCTTTTTTTCCAAAATCAAATAATTCATTTGAATTTTTATTTTTCATTTTAATAAAATTATCAACAATTATATTCTTTTCTTTAAAATAATTGATAAAATTTAAATATGTTCCGACACGTATATTAAAATAATTTCTAATGTTATATGGTAAAATTTCACCTTTATTTGTTATATATGTAGTCTCTTCTGTGATAATATCCCATCCATTTGCTGCAAATAATATTGCAAAAGTCGTTTTACCACCTAAACTTGAATTATTTATTAATACATTATTATTATTTTTGTTTACTAATCCGCCATGCACAGCAAATAATTCTCCATATAGGAGATAAGGCGTTAAAATTAATATATTAATCATTGTTATTACTTTTTTATTTTCTTTTATAATCATATAACATTTTTTTTCTTTTTTATCAAATATGTATATAAAATAGTCATAGCATTTCATTATATAATAATTATTATCTTTACTACATTTAGCAAGTGATGTAGTAATTGTAGCTTCGTTAAATTTTTTAATTCCATCTGATTCTTGTAAATCATTATTATTCAATATTTCTAAGGATTTTGTAAAAATATAGTCATTTTTAATTATATATGCTTCTATAGTATTATTATCATTATTACTTTTAAATAACAAATTAAATGCATTTGAAAACTTTCTCAATTCGTTAATATATAAATTTGTGTTTGAATATACTATTGTATTCAATTTTTTATTTTTAAATACTATTTTTTCATTTTTGCGATACATTCCTTTTTTTATTAATTCTATTAAATTATTCATTTAGAATCATTCCTTTCAATTATATTATTTATAGACATCAATTACTTCATATTTAAATATTCTTTCTTTTAAATCTAGTTTAGAATATAAACTTACATTTTCATTATATTGATCAAAAACACTATTTAATATTTTGTCGCTACATAAATTTTTTTCTAAAATATTTATTAATTTAATAATACTATCAAAATTAAAATCATCAAATATTGAAGTTAAATATTTAAATGCAAAATAGATATATTTTTCTGCATGTAATTCATTAATTTTTAACTTAAGAGTTTCAAAATTTATTTCTTCAAAATAGTAATTAACAAAATAATAAATATCAATTAATTTGTATAAGTCAAATACTTTTCTTTTTTTAACAATATCGATAAGTGCCATATCTTTATAGAGATGAATACACAATTCTATTAAATTGTCATATATGTTTGCAGAATAAATTTGTGCATCATTTAAATTTATTTTTTTTCTATTATTTAGTATATTAGAGATTAATACTTGATTATATTCAGGATTCCAATCTAATGAAAAATTAAGATCAACATCAATAGTTTTAATAGCAATATTATCACTTTTTTTAATAAAAGGATAAGTTTCACCTCTTAAAATTATACTTTGATTTTTTTCTTCTTCACTGCATGTTTTTATAATATTTTTTTTGTAATCATATTTACCTTGAACAAATCCTAATTTTTCTAATAAATTTGTTGCTTCATTTATGGAATCTTTTTTTATTAATATATCAATATCATTACTTGCTCTAGCACCAGGTTTAAATACGGTTTGATTTAGGATAGTACCCTTAAGAAAAATATATTTGATATTATTTGAATTAAATTGATTAGCTATTTTTTTAATTTCATTAAGTTGTATTTCATTTCTAACTTTTTGTGCTTGGTTTGTCATATATGTTGAAAAAAATACAGGGTAGTCTAATAGTCTAATATTAATCATATTCATTTTTTCATAAAACAGTCCAGCAACTCTATGATAAGATATAAAACCCAAAATTTTCATCCAGTTTATTTTGTTGTTTTTTATTATGTCTTCAATTTTTTTATTATCAGTTTTATATTTTAATATTTCAATGATTAAATTTTTTTCGATATTATTCATATATACTTCCACTTCCATTCTTTATAAAAGAAAAATTCTTTGAATTAGTATAACATTTTTTTAAATCATTAACAATTATTTATCTGTAAAAAGTAGTATAAAATGGTATTTATATAAAAATATTAAAAATATAATATTAAAGATAATTAATAAAACAAAAATTATTTTAGTTTGAAAAAAAAGTGGAAAAATAAATTAAAAAGGTGTAAAATATATTTAATTAATTGGTGAGGTGATAATACGGAAAATATAGATATCACAAAAATCGGTCTTGGAACATGGCTCATGGGAGGAGATGTCAAAGCCAACAATGGATATGATGACCAAGAAAATATTGATGCAATAGTTTATGCTTTAGAGAATGGAATTAATCATATTGATACATCGGAAAGTTATTCTGGAGGTAAGTGTGAGAAATTAATAGGGAAAGCTATTAAGCGATTTGATAGACATCAAATATTTATTGCTACTAAAGTTAGAGAATGGAATTTAACTTACGATAAAATTATTTTTGCTTGTAATGAGTCGTTAAAAAGACTTCAAACTGACTATATTGATCTTTATTATATTCATAAACAAAATGATAAATCGGATATTAAAGAAATATGTAAAGCTTTAAACTATTTATTAGAACAAGGTTTAATTAAAGATGTTGGTTTGTCAAATGTAAAAGTAAATACAATAAAAAAATATAACAAATATTTAAATAAAAAAATTTATGCTGTTCAAAATCAGTATAATTTGATATGTAGAGAGTCACAAAAAAAGGGTGTAATCGATTATTGTAAAAAGAATAAAATAAAATTTATATGTTGGAGACCAATTTTATTATCTTATCCTGGAGTAAAAAATCCTAAATATGAAACAGGGACATATCCTTTACTTGATTATATGGCAAAAAAATATAATGTTACAAATGTTCAAATAGTAGCTAAATGGCTTCTTCAACAAGAAAATGTATATATTATTTTTAAAAGCAATAATTGTGAGCATATAAAAGAAATATTAGATACTGATAAATTTTTAATTTCGGATGATGATTGGAAAAAACTTGATAAAGAATTTCCAATACAATTTGATGTGGGGTGTTCAAGTAATGAATTTTATGAATTATCCTAATTGTATATTATTTGATTTAGATGGAGTGATTTTAGATACTGAATCCATTTATATGAATTTAATGCTAAATTTTAATAAAAGATATAATTTAAAAATTTCAGAAGAGTATTATATTTCTAATTATTTAGGAAAAACGCGGCAACAAATTAATCAAATTTTGTTAGAAAATTATTTAGATGAAGAAATAATAAAAAAGTATTGGATTGAATTATTGAATTATAGAGATTAATATTTACGTAAAAGTGACATCAAGGTAAAAGCTGGATTTAATGAATTGTTAAAATATTTAAAAGATAATTCTTTTGTTGTTGGAATTGTTTCATCAAATTCATTGGAATTTATTAAAAAATTGTTAAAAAAAACAAAAATAGATATAAATCAATTTGATGTAGTCATAACTAGAGAAGATGTGAGCATGACAAAACCATATCCTGATTTATATTTAAAGGCACTTTCAAAATTGAATATAAAAAACAAAAAAAATGTAATTGCTATAGAGGATAGTAATGTAGGAATTATCTCTGCTTTTACAGCAGGAATTAAAGTAATTAATGTGCGTGATATTGATGTTATATCTGATAATAATAAAGATAAATGTATAAATATAGTTAATTCTTTACTTGAAATAATAAATATATTAGAAGAAAAGAGGTTTTAAAATGGATATTATAAAATCACAAAAAATAAAAGAACCATATGAATCTTTATATAAATTAAATATAGGGAATTCATTGGATGAGTATGAAACTGAAGAAGCAATGACTTTGATATTAAAAGAAAAAGATACTTCTAAAAGAATTAGTTTATTAACAATGCTTTTAAATGGTATTATGATAAAAGGACCAACTGTTAATGAAATAACAGGATTAATAAATGCATCTTTAGGTATGGATAATTTACTGAATAAACCAAAGCCAAAAATTTCACTTCCAAATAATGAAATTTTAGTAGGAGTGGCCTCAAGTGGAAAAAAGGGGATAAAAACAATCAATATTACAAGTACGTCTTGTTTTGTTGCTGCTTCTTGTGGTGCAAATATAGCTAAAGCTTGTTCGCATTCTACATCTTCAAAGACAGGTTCGTCTGATTTTTTAGACATTTGTGGAATTGATATAAATATTCCATTAGAAAAAAAAGTTGAAATTTTAAAAAAATATCATATATCTTTTTTTTCAATTGAGAATACAACCCCTAAATTTGCTGAAGTGTATGGTGGAGTGTTTTATGCTCCACATGCAATGAGTTTTGCCTTAGCTGGATTAAGTTTTCCTATTGAAATTGATTCACTCGCATATGGATTATCTCATCCAAATGTAAAATTATCTGCAGAAGTGTTGAAAAAATTTAATATAAAAAATGCTTTAGTTTATTCAAGTACATATGATGGAATTCATTATTTAGATGAGTTATTACCTATAGGTTGTGTTAATTTAACAAGAATAAAAGATTCACATGTTGAAAAAACTATTTCAGCTGATATTCAAGAAGCATTAAACCTTGAATCTAGTTTTAATATTTCAAAAATAAAAGAAAGAAATGACAAAATAAACAATGTTTTATCATCATTAAAAATATTAAAGGGCGAAGGTAATGAAAGTCAAAGAGACGCAATTTGTATTAATGCATCAATATTTTTATTATTAGCTGGAAAAGTTAACTCAATGGAAGAAGGTTATAATACAGCAAAGCAAGTTTTAAATTCTGGAAAAGTATGGAATGATTTTTTAGCTGTTATTAACTTATACAATGGAAATAGCAAAAAAATAACTGAACTTGTTAATAATTATAATGATATTTAATTTATTTTGATAATTAGCAATTTATTTTGTTTGTTTTAATTGTAAAAATCTTTATAGAAAATTATAACTACTTAATAATTATAAAGGACAATATAATGAATACAGTAATATATTTAATTAAACATTCAGAATCATTAAAAGATATTAATAATGATAATATACAAGTACAAAATGAAAAAATTTGTTGATATTGATAATCAAGGTAATTGTACATTTGAAGGAAATTGTTTTTTTAATTGTATGGGTAATTGGAATTATTGTGAAATATTTAAACTAGAGTTTACAAAAAATAAATTGATTAAGATAGAAAATATAAAGGAGAATTAAGATGAATAAATATATAAAAGTGATGTTTGGTAATAAAGGTGCTGATTATGAATATAAAATAGATGAAGTAAATGTTACAAATGTTTGGAATCCTGAAGCTAAAAGTGGAAAAGAATTTGGTGGGTTTAATTTTACAACACCAGAAAAATTATTAAGATGGTTGCATAGAGGAGATACAATTTATGATGTTATAATACCTGATGATGCTATAGTTATTGATGTAAAAGATTCCGCAACTCCTCACGGCGTATTTAGAAGTGATAAAATAATTTTAACTAATCCTAGAAAAGTAACAGATGATATAGCATTAGAGTTTTATAAAATTTCAACGATACCAGAAGAAGCTTATCCTAATGCTTTAGGTGGTGTTGCAGTTATGAATTATTTTAAAACAGCTAAAACAATATTAGAAGATAAAGTAAATAAAGATAATATAGATTTTTATTTATCTGAATGGAATGATTTTACTAGTAAACATAATAGAAAAAATTGTAATGATACTGTAATTTATATTGATAAAGAATTAAATCGTATTTCTAAAGGTTAAAATGTATTTTTAAATTTCATAAAATACTAGAATATATATAAATGTTAAATTTTAATGTGATAGATTTGTTAAGTAAACAATTATTGTAAATTATATGATATACTATTAATAAATATTAAACGAGGTGAAAAGATGAAAGATAAATATCATTTAACACAAGAACAAAATTTATTTTTGGCAAAAAAAGTTTTAGTTTCTAATATATATAATAGTGCAAGATTAGAAGGTATTAATACTACTTATCCTGATACTAAAACAATATTAGAAGGAGTTAATGTTCCAAGTTTAAAACTTGATGAAATAAATTGTATATTAAATTTAAGAGATGCTTGGAATTACGTATTAACTAATATTGATGGTGAAATTAATTTAGATTTTATTTGTAAAGTAAATTCATATGTTTCACGAAACGAATCTTTGGAATGGGGAGTCTTAAGAAATGGTCGCGTTGGTATTAATGGTGTAGACTATATACCTGATATTCCAGCTGAAGAAGATATAAAAAATAATATAAGAAATATTTTAAAAGAAAAAAATGTTACAGAAAAAGCAATTGATTTAATGCTTTATTTAATGCGTAGCCAAATATTTTGGGATGGTAATAAAAGAACCAGCATGATAGTAGCTAATAAAATTTTGATTGAAAGTGGTTGTGGTATTATAACTGTAAAGGAAGAAAACATTAATGAATTTAATATTTTATTAACAGAGTATTATAATACTAATATTAAAGATAAATTAGTAAAATTTTTATATGAAAATTGTATTTTTGGACTAGAAATAAATAGTTAAACTTTTACTTTTTAAGTAGAAGTTTTATTTGTATGTTATAATAATTAAAGGAGGTTAGTTATGAATATAAAAGACAATACTTTATTAATTATACCTAATGAAATAAAAGAAGAAATGATTTTAAAAATAACTAGTGAAAACAACTTGTTAGATATTAAATATATTTCATTAGAAGAATTATATAAAAAGTTTTTTAATTATGATGTTAAAGCAATTTATTATTTAATGGATAAATATAAATTTAAATATGAAGTAGCTAAAGTATATTTAGATAATATGTTTTATGTTAAAGATGATTTTGATGATGATAAATTAAAACTATTATTAAAATTAAAAGATGAAGTAAAAGATTATATTGTTACTAGTAGAACTGATATTTATAAAAATAGAAATATTGTTGTTTATGGTTATGAATTGAGTAAATTTGATATTAATTTATTAAAAAAATTAAGTAATAATATTGAAGTTATAAAAGAAGAAACAAAATATAAACATAGCAAAATATATCAATTTAAAACATTAGAAAAAGAAGTTGAATTTGTTTTTGATAAAATTGTTGATTTAATAAAAAATAATATAAATATAAACAATATTAAATTAATAGTTAGTAGTGATTATTATAATACTTTAAAAAGAATGAGTAGTTTTTATAATATTCCAATTGAAATACCAAGTGATACTAAATTAAGTGATACTTTAGTTGGATCTTATTTTATTAAAAATTATAATCCAAATATAATTGATGAAATTAAGAATAAATTTAGTGATGTTGAATTAGTTAATAAATTAATTGATATTGTTAATAAATATGTAGAGTTTGGTTTTAATGAAGTAAAAGATTTAATTATTTATGAAGTTAAAAATTGTAAGATAAAAGATCCTGAATTGAAAAATAGTATCAAGTTAATAAATTTTGATAGTTTAGTAAGTGATAATGATTACGTATTTATTTTAGGTTTTAACTATGGTGTTATTCCAAATATTTATAAAAATGAAGATTTTTTATCTGATAAAATAAAAGAAAAAATAAGTTTATTGACATCTAAAGAAAAAAATATTTATGAAAAAAATAAAATAATTAATAAAATAAATAATATTAAAAACTTAACTATTTCTTACAAATTAAAAAATAACAATGAAGAATATACAATATCTAATTTAAATGATGTTTTAAATTTAGAAATAATTGATAATGATATCGATAGTTTTAAATCAGATATTTATAACAAAATAAAATTAACGTCTTCTTTAGATAAATTAGTTAAATATAATATTAAAGAAAATAATTTATCTAAATTATTTAGTAATTATCAAGATATTAATTATATGAAATATGATAATAAATATACTAATATCGATAAAAATGATTTTAATAAATTTATCAATAATAAAATATTATTATCTTATTCAAGTTTAGATAATTATTTTAAGTGTGGATTTAAATATTATTTAAATAATGTTTTAAGAATATTACCTTATGAAGAAACTTATTATACTGTTTTAGGTAATTTATATCATTATGTTTTATCTAATGCTTTTTTAGATAATTTTGATTTAGATAAATGTTATAAGGAATTTTTAAGTAAACAAAAATATGAATTTAATAATATGGAAAAGTTCTTTATAAAAAAAGCGAAAGATGAGTTAATATTTATAATAGATACAATAAAAAAACAATATAAAGATACTAATTTAAATAATGCTTTTTATGAAAAAAAAGTATTTGTTGATAAAAGTACTAATGTTAAAGTAACTTTTATGGGGGTTGTTGATAAACTTTTATATAAAGAAGAAAATGATAAAACTATTGTCTGCATTGTTGATTATAAAACAGGTAATACAGATATTAATATTGATTATGCAAAATATGGATTAAGTTTGCAACTTCCAATTTATTTATATTTAAGTAAAAATATGGATTTAAAAAATGTTGTAGTTGCCGGTTTTTATTTGCAAAAAATATTAAATAACGAGATTAAAAAAGATAATAAACATACTTATTTAGAATTAAAAGAAGACAATTTAAAATTAGTAGGTTATACTAATGATGATTTAGATGTTTTAGAAAAATTAGATAAAAATTATGAGAATAGTAATTTTATAAAATCATTGAAAACAACATCTAAGGGTTTTAGTAGTTACTCTAAAATGATTAATAATGATGAGATTAATAATTTAATTAATTTAGTAGATAGTAAAATAAATGAAGCAAGAGATGAAATATTAGATACTAAATTTATGATTAATCCTAAAAAAATCGATAATAAAAATATTGGTTGTGAGTATTGTGAATTTAGAGATGTTTGTTTTAGAAAAGAAAATGATTTTATTATATTAGAAAGTGGTGATGAAAATGCCTAAATGGACTAAAGAACAAAGTGAAGCCATAAATAAAGATCATAATAATATAATAGTAAGTGCGGGAGCAGGTTCTGGTAAAACGGCGGTATTAAGTGAAAGAGTTATAACTAAATTAAAAAATGGGATTCATATTAATGAGTTATTACTTTTAACGTTTACTAAAGCAGCTGCTAAAGAAATGAAAGAAAGAATAAGAAAAAAAATAAAAGAAAATAATTTATTAGAAGAATTAGATATGATTGATGCATCATATATTACAACATTTGATAGTTTTGCTTTATCCATTGTAAAAAAATATCACTACTTATTAAATGTATCAAAAAACGTTAATATACTAGAGGAAGATATATTAAAAATTAAAAGAAAAGAAATATTAGATAATATATTTGAAAATAGATATTTAAATGATAATAAATTTATTAAATTAATTAATGATTTCTGTGTTAAAGATGATAAAGATATAAGAAATCAAATTTTAACTATCAGTTCTAAATTAGATATGTTACCTAATAAAAAAGAATATTTAGAAAATTATGATTATTTTAATGATGATATAATAAATAAAAATATCAATAATTACATATTATTGTTAAGGAAAAAAATAGAAGGTATAAGTAATTTACTAAGTGATTTAAGTGATTATACTGACTCTAGTTATATGGAAAAATTAGATTTAAATAATTTATTAAATAGTTTTGATTATAAAAGTATTAAAGAAAATGCAATAATTAAATTACCTATGTTACCTCGAAATAGTTTAGAAGAAGCAAAAAAAACAAAAGAAAAATTAAAGAAAGCATTAGATGAAATAAATGAATTATGTATTTATGAAAATATAGGTGAAATAAAAAATACCATATTAAAAACTAAAGATTATGTTGATGTTATAAGATCAATTATTTTAGAACTAGATCAAGAAGTAAATAAATTTAAATTTGAAAATGATGCTTATGAGTTTATAGATATTGCTTTACTTGCTATAAAAATAGTAAAAGAAAATAAAAGTGTAAGAGAAGAAATTAAAAATTCATTTAAGGAAATTATGATCGATGAATATCAAGATACTAATGATTTACAAGAAGAATTTATTAAGTATATTGCTAATGATAACATTTATATGGTAGGAGATATTAAACAATCTATTTATAGGTTTAGAAATGCTAATCCTAATATATTTAAAAATAAATATGATTTATATAGTAAAAATATTGGTGGCATTAAAATAGATTTAAATAAAAACTTTAGATCAAGAAAAGAAGTATTAGATAATATTAATTTAATATTTAATATCATTATGAATGATTTTATAGGTGGAGCTGATTATCAAGTATCTCATCAAATGGTATTTGGTAATGATGCATATATCAATGAAGGAAAAACTAATCAAGATTATAATTTAGATTTAATAGATTATGAAGAAGATAAAACATATACAAAAGAAGAAATAGAATGTTTTATTATTGCTAATGATATTAAAGAAAAGGTAGATAATAAATATAAAATATTTGATAAAGACCAGAATTTATTAAGAGATATTAGATATAGTGATTTTGTCATTTTACTAGATAGATCTTCTAATTTTGATTTATTTAAAAAAATATTTGAATATCAAAAAATACCTTTAAATATTTTAAAAGATGAAAAAATGAATGATGATAACGATATTTTAGTTTTAAATAATTTAATTAAATATATTTTAAAAATATATAATAAAGAATATGATAATTATTTGTTTATTAGTTTAATGCGTAGTTTTTTATATAATGAAAAAGATGATGTTATATTTAAATATTTTGTTAATAAAAATTTTAAAGAAAGTATTTTATATAATGATGCTTTAAAAATAACTAAATTAATTAATAATAATTCTATTAGTAGTATTATTGATGAAATATTAAATGAATTTAAATTTTATGAAAAATTAATTACAATTGGTAATATCGATTCTAGTATAATCAAAATTGATAAGATAAAAGATATGGCTAATAATTTAAGTAAATTAGGTTATGATATATTTGATTTTTCTAATCATTTAGATAAAATGTTAAAAGAAAAATTAGATATGAAATATAAAATTGAAAGTAATTTTGGGGATAATGTTAAAATAATGACCATTCATAATTCAAAAGGATTAGAATATCATATTTGTTATTTTGCTAACCTTTATAAAGCATTTAATATTAAAGATTTAAATGAAAGATTTTTATATAACAATAAATATGGAATTGTGACTCCATACTTCGATAACGGTATTGCAGACACAATATATAAAAAATTAGTTAAAGAAGATTATCTACAAGAAGAGATATCAGAAAAGATTAGATTGTTTTATGTAGCCCTTACTAGAGCTAAAGAAAAAATGATTTTAGTATTACCTAAAAAGGAAATAAGTTATACTAAAGTTGATGATTCAGTTAAAGAAAAATATCGTAGTTTTGCTGATATAATTAATTCAATTAAAGATAAATTAGAACCATACACTAAAACTATTGATTTAAATAAATTAAATTTATCAAAAGATTATAATTTAATTAAAGTAGGTAATTATCAAGATAATATTGAATTAATTGATGATAAAATAAAAATAGAAAATATTGATATCGAAAATGAAGTTATTGAGAATACTAGTTTTTCTAAAAAGATGAATGATTTAATTACTAAAGAAATAAAAGATAATTTAAACTTTGGGTTAGAAGTACACGAAATCTTAGAAAATATCAATTTTAAAGATAAATTTAATGTTGAAAATAAATTGATAAATGATAAAGTAAATAAATTTTTAAACAGTGATTTATTAAAAGACATAGACAAAGCTAAAATATATAAAGAATATGAATTTATATATTTAAAAGATGACATAAAATATCATGGTATTATTGATTTAATGTTAGAGTATGATGATCATATTGATATAATAGATTATAAATTAAAAAATATTGATGATAAAAAATATATTGAACAATTAACAGGATATAAAAACTTTATTGAATATAAAACTAATAAAAAAGTTAATTTATATTTATATTCAATAATTGATTCTAATATTTTAAAAATAGGGTGATTTATATGAGTTTTATTAAAGATAAATATAAACTTTTATTTATAATTATATTTTTAATTGCTGTTATTACAAGAATTATCTTATGGCCAACTTTACTTGAAGCAAATATTGATGAAGCAATGACTGCTATAAATGCTAGTTCTATTGCTAATACTGGTAAAGATATGTATGGCGTTTCATTTCCTGTTTATTTAGAAGCATGGGGATTTGCTGGTCAAAGTGTAATGTTAGCTTACTTAACTGCTTTTTGTATTAAATTATTTGGTATGTCGATGTTTTCAATTAGATTACCAATGTTATTAATTAGTTTAATATCAATTATTGTTTTTTATGATTTTACTAAAAGAATATTTAAAGATAAAAAAATAGCTTTATTAGCCATGTTTTTACTTTCTATCACACCTTGGCATATATTACAATCTAAATGGGCAATTGATTGTAATATGTTTCCTCATTTTGCTTTATTTTCAACATATTTCTTATATCGTGGTATAACTGAAAAAAAACTATATTTATATATTTCGATGGTATTTTTTGGTTTAACTATGTATACATATGGTGTTTCAATTTATTTTATTCCTTTATTTTTATTAATAAGTGCGATTTATTTATTAAAAAATAAAAAAATAAATATTAAAGAATTAATTATTTGTATTTTAATCTATATGATTATTTTTACACCGCTTTTTATTATGTATCTTATTAATTTCCTAAAAATTGATAAAGAAATTAATTTGGGTATTTTTACTATTACTTATTTTTCTGAACAAACTAGAACTAATGATATGTTATTATTTTCTGATAATATTTTAAATCAATTGCTAAAAAATATAATTAGTTTATTATCTGTTATTTTTACACAATATGATAATCTACCATGGAATGCAACTTCTATTTTTGGTACAACATATCATATATCTATTATATTTATAATAATTGCTTTAATTAATTATTTTAGAAAAAAAGAAAATAATATTGGTATAAAAATATTTGTTTTGTGGTCTATTTTAAGTTTATTTGTTGGAATATTTATTAATGGAACAAATATTAATAGATTAAATATAATTTGGTATCCTTTAATTTTCTTAACTTTATATGGGATATTAATTTGTTTTAAAAATAAAAAAACGTTAATTATAATAATTTATACTATTTTATTTATAAGTTATAATATTTTCTTCTATACTAGTTATTATAAAGATATTAATACAAGCTTTTGTTTTGGTAATGGTTTAAAAGAAAGTTACGAGTTTTTAAGTAATTATGACAATTCAAAATATTATTTGAATTTAGATAATACAATTCAATTCAGAATTTATATAAATTTTCACAATGAAATATTTAATCAAAATGTTTTAGAAAAAACATCTATCGAAAAATTAGATGAAAATAGTATATATATTATTAAATCAACAGATATTGATAAAATTGATATAACTGGTTTTACTAAAAGAATTTATGGTGAATATACAATTTTGAAATCACATTAATTTGTGATTTTTTTGATTGATTTTTAAGTATAAAAATGGTATTATTTAAAGTAGGATGTGTAATATGAAAGACGAAATTATATTAATAGGTTATATAGATGATGAAAAATATAGTAAGTTAGCTCATTTCTTTTCTAATAATAAAGGAAATTATTTTGCCAAAGTAGTTGAATCAAACGGAATTTTAATATATGATGAATTACCCATAGAAGAACAAAAAAAAATATTAAATAAATTAGCAAACGGTGAAGCAAATGAGAATTAGAATAGATGAACAAGTATTAAACGGATTAAAAGAAAAAATAATTAACTATTTTAAATTTGATAAAATGATTATAAATAGAGTTGATCAATATTGTAAAGCATTATATATAGAAAATTTAAAAGAAAAAAATCAAGCACTTATGATAAGTAGAGCTAATGAAATTGCTATAGATAAAAGTTTTTTGATATTTGATGATAAAGAAAATATAATTAAATTTGATGACAAAATTTTAAAATTAATAAGAAGTCAATTGGGTCATGAATTACTACACATGTTTTCTAGAGATATAAATGAAGGTATTGACTATAGTGGTATTAATTGCTATGATGAAAGAAAAAAAAGCTATATTATAGATTATACAGGACTAAATGAAGGGATTACGCAAATGTTTGTCGAAGATATTTTTGGTTATGTTGTTAGTCCTTTTTCTGATGGATATAAAGATTATAAAAAAATAGCTAAAATCATGCGTTTATGTTTAGGAAACAAGCCTTTTTTCAATAGCTATTTTTATCATAATAATATGTTAAGAGATGAATGCAATAGATTAAGTGGTAATAATTTTTTTGAAAAAATAGCAAAAACTTTAACTGATTTATATTATTTAAAAGAAACTGTTTCAAAAAGAAATAATTCTTACAACCAAATTGCTTTTAATATTTATAATAAAAGAATAAATTCTTGTTTTGCAAATGTAATAATAAATTTAGTTTTACCAAAATTAAATTCGTTAAAAATTGAAGAAAAGAAATTTTTTATTAAAGCAATTTTAAAAGTGGTATCAGATGATAAAGAAAGAGAAATAGAAGTTGAAGGTTTATTAACAAAATATATTAATTTATCTAGTGAGGAATTATCTGTTGAAAAAAGAAATATTGATTTATTTGAAGAAAAACAAAAACAAATAATTAAATTAATTAATTTTGATTCAAAAAAAACATCTTTCTATTTAAATCAAAATGGTGATATATATTATATGAGTAATCAAAGTTATATACCAATAAAAAAAGATATTGATTTATGTGAATATATATATTCTAGTTTATATTCAAATTATTTTAATTTTAATGTTGATAAAATTATAAATCAATTAAAAATGAAAAAAAGCAATCCTAAAATAATATTTCCTTCTAGCTATGGAATAAAAAAAAGAAGAATTATGTTTTCAAAAATAAAGAATCAAGCATTAGAAAAACATGGCATTATTATTTTAAATAATTATTTAGAATGTGATAAAGAAGAAATAAAAATTAATTATGTAAAAAGTAATTTAGATTTTATTGATTTAAAAAAATTATCAAATAGATACCAATTGGAAAGAGAAAGTTTTTTTGAAAATTGTTCTGTTATAGATAGAATTACTAAACAAAAAGTATATAATAAAACAATTATTGATGGTGTCAGATTCGCCTATCTTTGGGATAAATCACAAAGTGGTGATAAAAGCATAACTTTTGATGAAAATAATAAAAAATTATTTGATGAATTGATGTTTTGTATGACTAAAAATTTAGAGATGACTGGTAATTTAAATTATAAGGATATTTATAATTATGCTTTAAAAAATAATTTAAATATGATAAAAGTGTTAAAAAATTTATTTAGAAATCCAATTACTTACGAATGGGTTTATAATTTTGTAAGTACTAAAGTAAAAAAGAAAAAATTGAATGTAGAAAAAGAAAAGTCAATGGCCGAAATTAATCCACAATATAATGAGAATATTTTTAATTTAAAAGTAGATGAAATATTAAAAAAATAATTTAAATGATTATTTTTTTTATTTCGACAAATCGATTTACTTTTTTTATTAAAAATGATATTATTATATTAAAGATAAAAGAAAGTAGGGGAAGTATATGTATGCTATAAAAGTTAATAGCGAAATAAAGAAACTAAAAAAAGTTTTATTACATCGTCCTGGTAAGGAATTATTAAATTTAACTCCTGACACATTGAGTGAACTATTATTTGACGATATTCCTTATTTGCCAGTGGCTCAAAAAGAACATGATCAGTTTGCTTCTATTTTAAGAGAAAACGGAGTAGAAGTAGTATATTTGGAAGATTTAATGACTGAAGTTTTAATGTTTAATCCAAGTATTAAAGAAAAATTTTTAAAACAATTTATTTATGAAGCAGGTATTAGAACTCCTAAATATAAGAATTTAGTATACGAATATTTAAATAATATTGAAGATACTAAAGAATTAGTTTTAAAAACTATGGAAGGAATTCAGATAGGAGAATTAGATCGCGAAAAAAGAGAAGTTGAAAAATCTTTAGTTGATTTAGTTAGTGAAGAATCTAAATTTTTAGCTAAACCAATGCCCAATTTATATTTTACAAGGGATCCATTTGCTAGTATAGGTAATGGTGTATCTTTAAATAAAATGTATTCAGTAACTAGAAATAGAGAAACAATATATGCAGAATATATATTTGAGTATCATCCTGAATTTAAAGGCCAATTATCACTATATTATGATAGGTATTTGCCTCATCATATTGAAGGTGGTGACGTTTTAAATTTAAATGAACATATTTTAGCAGTTGGTTATTCTCAAAGAACATGTCCAGAAGCAATTGATCAATTGGCTAAAAATTTATTTAAGGATAAAGATTGTAAAATTGATACTGTTTTAGCTTTTAATATTCCAAATAGTCGTGCCTTTATGCATTTAGATACAGTATTTACGCAAATTGATTATGACAAATTTACATATCATCCAGGTATTATGGATACTTTACAAGTATTTGAAATTACTGAAGGAGATATTCCTGATAGCGATGAAGATTTAAATGTTAAAGAAATTAATGATTCATTAGAAAATATTTTATCTCATTATTTAGGAAGACATATAACTTTAATTCCTTGTGCAGGTGGAGACAAAATAGCAGCTGAAAGAGAGCAATGGAATGATGGATCTAATACATTATGTATCGCACCTGGTGTAGTTATTGTATATGATAGAAATAATGAAACTAATGAAGTATTAAGGAAAAATGGAATAAAAGTATTAGAAATGAACAGTGCAGAATTATCTCGTGGTCGAGGTGGACCAAGATGTATGAGTATGCCATTAGAAAGGGAGATGTAATATGAATTTTTATGGAAGAGATTTTTTAAAGTTAATTGATTATACACCAGAAGAAATTGAATATTTAATTAAACTTGCCATTCTTTTTAAGAAAAAGAAAAAAGAAGGAAAAAATCATGCTTATTTAAGAGGTAAAAATGTAGTCTTATTATTTGAAAAAGATTCTACTAGAACAAGATGCGCATTTGAAGTTGGTGCAATGGATTTAGGTATGGGAGTAACTTATTTAGGTCCAACTGGTTCTCAGATGGGTAAAAAGGAAAGCATTGAAGATACGGCTAGAGTTTTATCTAGAATGTATGATGGAATTGAATATCGTGGATTTGATCAAGAAATAGTTGAAGAACTTGCTAAATACTCTAATGTTCCAGTATGGAATGGTTTAACTAATGAATTTCATCCAACTCAAATGTTGGCTGATATTATGACTGTAAAAGAACATTTTGGTGAAATAAGAGGAAAAAAATTAGTATTTTTAGGTGATGGAAGAAATAATGTAGCTAATTCATTAATGGTTGTTTGTTCAAAATTAGGAATTAATTTTGTTTGTTGTTCACCAAAAGAATTATTTCCAAATAAAGATTTAATAAAAGAATGTAAAGAATTTGCTAAAAAGTATAATTCTAAGATAGAATTTATTGAAGATCCAAAAGAAGCAGTTAAAAATGCTGATGTGTTATATACTGATGTTTGGGTTTCAATGGGTGAAGATGCAAGTATTTGGGAAGAAAGAATTAAATTATTAAAACCTTATCAAGTAAATAAAGGGTTAATGAGTTTAGCTAATAGTGATGCAATATTTTTACATTGCCTACCATCATTCCATGATTTAAAAACAACAATAGGAAAGGAGATACATGATAAATTTGGTTTAACTGAAATGGAAGTAACTAATGAAGTGTTTGAATCAAAACAATCTAAAGTTTTTGATGAAGCAGAAAATAGATTACATACAATCAAAGCTATCATGTTTGCAACGTTATACAAATGAGAAGAAAAGTAGTTATAGCATTAGGTGGTAATGCTTTAGGAAATACCCCAACAGAACAATTAGAATTAATAAAAAAAACAGCTAAAAATATAGTTGATGTTATTGAAGATGGTTATGATGTAGTTATAACTCATGGTAATGGTCCCCAAGTTGGTATGATTAATTTAGCTATGGAAGTATCACATGAAGAAGCCAATACTCCAGATATGCCATTTGCTGAATGTGGAGCAATGAGTCAAGGATATATTGGTTATCATTTACAACAATCAATTCAAAAAGAATTGTTAAAAAGAAATATGCGTAAAAACTGTATAACAGTTATAACGCAAGTTTTAGTTGATGATAAGGATGAGGCTTTTAAAAATCCCACTAAGCCTATCGGTAGTTTTTACACAAAAGAAGAAGCTGATCAAATAACTAAAGAAAAAGGATATGTTTTTAAAGAAGATGCAGGACGTGGTTATAGAAGAGTAGTTGCTAGTCCTAGTCCTGTTAAAATAATTGAAAACAAAGTAATTAGAGATTTGGTAAATAAAAGAAATATTGTTATTGCTGCTGGTGGTGGTGGTATTCCAATCGTAAAGAAAAGAAATGGTTATCAAGGTGTTGATGCAGTTATTGATAAGGATAAAACAAGTGCTAAATTAGCAATTGATTTAAATGCTGATATATTTTTAATATTAACAGCTGTTGAAAAAGTTTGTATTAATTATGGTAAAGAAAATGAACAAAAATTAGATATATTAACAGTAAAACAAGCTAAAGAATATATGAAAAATGATGAGTTTAAAAAAGGAAGCATGCTTCCTAAAATTGAGGCATGTTTAGATTATGTAACTCATAAAAGAAATGGCCAGGCAATTATTACGTCATTAAGTAAATTAAAAGATGCATTGTTAGGCAGAACAGGCACAATTATTGTAAGAAAGGAAAAGTAGTATGGTAAAGAAAAAAAGAAAAGAGTTTTTAACAGCTTTTTCAATTATTTTCATATTAATATTTGCTTTAGGAATTGTTTCACATTTTCTACCTAAAGCAAAATTTGTAACAGTTGATGGAGTTGAAGAAATTGTAAATGGTAGTGGTGTCGTTGGTGCTACATTACCAGATGTATTATTATCACCAATATTAGGTTTTGAAAATGCAATCGATGTTTGTATATTTGTACTTATATTAGGTGGTTTCTTAGCTATTGTAGCTCGAACTGAAGCTTTAGAAACGGGAATTAAGGTTTTAGTAAAAAAATTAAAGGGTAAAGAATTAGTTTTAATTCCAATTTTGATGTTTATATTTTCAATTGGTGGAACAACTTATGGTATGCTTGAAGAAACAGTTGGTTTTTATGCACTACTTTCAGCAACTATGGTTATGGCAGGAATGGATACTTTAGTTGCTTCTAGTATTGTTTTATTAGGAGCAGGATCTGGTGTTTTAGGTTCAACAGTTAACCCATTTGCTGTAGGTGCAGCTGTTTCGGCATTACCAGAAGGAATAGTTGTTAATCAAGGTTTAATAATTGGTATTGGCGTTTGTTTATGGCTTACAACTTTATTGATTTCAATTATCTTTGTAATGGCATATGCAAAAAGAGTAATTAAGAAAAAGGGTTCAACTTTCTTATCATTAAGGGAAAGAAGAAATATGGAAGAAGAATATGGTGCTCATGCTAATACAGATTTAGATAATGTTAGATTATCTAAAAAACAAAAAATTACTTTATGGTTATTTGCTTTAACATTTATAATTATGATAATTGGATTCATTCCATGGGAATCATTTGGTATTGATATATTTACTAAATTTACAGGTTGGTTAACAGGTATGCCATTGGGAGAGTGGTATTTCTATGAAGCTGCTTTATGGTTCTTGATTATGTCAGTTATTATTGGTTTAGTTAATAGAACAGGTGAAAAGAAATTTGTCGATACATTTATTGATGGAGCAGATGATATGGTAGGAGTTATTTTAATAATTGCTATTGCTCGTGGTGCTTCTGTATTAATGCAAAGTACATATTTAGATAATTATATTATTTATAATGCTGCTGATATGTTGAAAACTGTTCCAATTATTATATTTGCTCCATTTAATTATGTTGTTCACGTTTTATTATCTATTTTAGTTCCGTCTAGTTCAGGCTTAGCAACTTTATCTGCTCCTATTATAGGACCTATTGCTGATCAATTAGGATATAGTGTAGAAGGTACAATTATGACTTTAGTAGCAGCCAATGGATTAGTTAATTTAATTACTCCAACTTGTGGTGCTATTATGGGTGGTTTAGCTTTAGCTAAAGTAGAATATGCTACTTGGGTTAAATTTGCTTTAAAAATAGTATTTACAATTGCTATTGTTAATATTGTTATTTTAACAACAGTAATGATGTTTGTATAGAGATGAATTTCATCTCTTTTATTTTGGTATAGCAAATAAAACTATTTCAGTTGGGAAAATATAATTACTGTAATATCTTAAATAAAAATTATAATTATTATTATATTCATAAATTAATTTAGGTAATTTCCATAAATCTTCATTGTTATGATAAACAGAAATTAATAAAATTGGATTATCATTTATAATATGATTTTTTGCTCCTATTAAAGCATTATATTCACTACCTTCAATATCCATTTTAATCATATCTATTTTTTCTAATATATCATTATCTAAACTAACAGATTCTATTTCAATATCGCCATTATTATCTATTTGATTAGCTGATGAATTAATTATACTTTGTTTTAAATACATAATAGAATTTTCATTCGAAACAGCGTTATTTTTATATACAATATTTTGATATTTACTTAAATTATTTTTTAATTTTGCCATAGTTTCATTAGTTATTTCATAGCAATATATTTTTTTATAATTATTATATATATTTATATAATCTAATATAGTATCTCCTATGTATGCACCAACATCGACAAATACTTGATTATTACAATTTGGAATTATATCTAAATCAAAATAATGTTTATAATTATAATTCATACATTCTTTTAAAGTTATAAAATCATATTGATACCAATTATTTAATATTCCAAATAACAATTTTTTGGAACTATAATCTTTTAAATTGTTATATAACCAAACGTAGTCATCAATATGTTCATGAAATGATTTTGCTTTTTCATATATTTCATTATAATCATTTTTCTCAATATCTAATGTTCCCCAATATTTAAAGTCGTTTAAAAAATTTTGAATCGATTTTTGAGTATCAGGATGAATTTTACTAAAACTGTTTTTAATATTTATAAATATTTCTTCTAAAGTCATGTTTTTGATTTTTACAACCAAATCATTAAAATTTTTATCAATTATATTCAAATTAATCACCTATAAAAAAGTATGCTATAAAATGATTATTTTTACAATAAATTTATTTAAATATAATTAAATATTTGATATAATTGTATCTAGGAGTTGTTAGATATGGAAAAATATATACCAGATATTTATCAAAAAAGTATTTATACAATAAATTATGATGCTTTATATAATAGAGGAATTAGATGTTTATTAATTGATTTAGATAATACAATAGTTCCAATTACTATGAAAAAACCTAATAAAAAAGTTAAAGAATTATTTGATGACTTAAAAACAAAAGGATTTAAAGTTATAATATTTTCTAATAGTCCTAAAGCAAGAGTAAAACCATTTAAAGATGAATTAGATGTTGATTGTTGTGCTAGAGCATTAAAACCATTTAAATTTAAATACAATAAAATCTTAGAAGAATATAAATTAAATGTTGCTACTGTTGCTTGTATAGGAGATCAATTATTAACTGATATTCAAGGCGGTAATAATATAGGTATTACAACAATACTAGTAAATCCAATTGGAACAAAAGAAAGATTTACAACTAGAATTAATCGTTATTTTGAAAGAAAAATATTAAAAAAATTAAGAGATAATGACCTATTTACTAAAGGAAAATATTATGAATAAATGTAGAGGATGCGGAGTTTTAATTGATAATAACGATTTGTGTGAAAGATGTTTTAGAATAAAATATTATAATGATTATAAAGTTGTATCTAAAACTAATAAAGATTTTATTCCTATTTTAGAAAATATTAATAAAACAAAAGATTTAGTCTTATTAGTAGTTGATTTATTTAATATAGGTGATTTATCAATTATAAGAAAATATTTAAAAAATGATATTTTATTAGTTTTAACTAAAAGAGATTTATTACCTAAAAGTGTTTCATTAGATAAATTATATAATTATGATTATAAAATAGATTTTATAGATAAAATAATTATTAGTAGCAATAAAAATTATAATTTTGATGAGTTGTTAGAAAAAATAAATAAATATAAAAAAACTAATAATGTTTATGTAGTAGGATATACGAATGCTGGTAAATCTACTATGATTAATAAGTTGATTTATAATTATTCTGATTTAAAAACTGAAATAACAACTAGTCCACTTCCTAGTACCACTTTAAATACTATTGAAATAAAATTAAATGATATTACTTTAATTGATACACCAGGATTATTAGATGAAGGTGATATAGTTAATTATATAAGTGGTAGTGAATTAAAAAAAATAATACCTAAAAAAGAAATAAAGCCTATAACATATCAGGTAAAAGGTACACAAACTATCGTAGTAGATAAATATTTACAAATTGAAGCTACTGATATTGATTTAACTTTTTATATATCAAATAATTTAGAAGTAAAAAGATATTATAAAAAAATATCTACTAATTTAAAAAAACATACTATTGAAGTTAATAAAAATGATATTGTAATAAAAGGTTTATGTTTTATTAAAACAAATAAAAAAAGTGTATTAAATATCTACACTTTAGATAATGTTTCAGTATTTACTCGTGATAGTATAATTTAGCAGCTTCAATAAAACTTTCAAATATTTTTTTACTATTTAAATCTATGTCGTAGTTTTTTTCAGGATGCCACTGGAGACCAATATTAAAAAGGTCTTCTTTTTTTTCTACTGCTTCAATTACATCATCACAGGTTCCGGCAATATTATAATCACCACTATCATATACTTTATAATCATGGAAACTATTAACTAATATTTTATCTTCTTTTAAAATATTAAATAATTTTGAATCTTTTTTAATGTTTACTAAATGTTTATAATTATTTTTACTATTATGAAATTTGTTTTCAATAATTATATTTTTATTATTATTGTTATAATTACACATAGTTTGCATACCCATACAAATACCTAATAATGGGAGATTTTTTTTGTTACAATAATCACATATAAAATTATGATGTTCAAATTTTTTTGAACCACCTGGAATTATAATTCCACTACATAAGTTTATTTGCCTTGCTAATAATTCTTTATCTTTACTAGTAAGTTTATTTGCATCTTTTGGCCTGGTTTTATAATAATCAATTAATAAAGGAGGTAATATCACAATAGGAATACCACCATATTTAATGATCGCTTTTCTATAATTTTCGAAAATACAAATTGTACTTTTTTGTTTTATTGAATAATCATCTATTCCAACAATTCCAATAATTGGTTTCATATTATCACCATTTTTATTATGAAATTATTTATTTAAAAATATAACAAAAAAAGCCAAAAATGGCTTTTTTATTATGGCCCGGTAGGTCCAGTTGGTCCTTCAGGTCCGGTAGGTCCAGTTGGTCCTTCAGGTCCGGTAGGTCCAGTTGGTCCTTCAGGTCCGGTAGGTCCAGTAGCGCCTTCAGGTCCAGTTGGTCCTTCAGGTCCAGTAGGTCCAGTAGCGCCTTCAGGTCCAGTAGGTCCAGTAGCTCCTTCAGGTCCAGTAGGTCCAGTAGCGCCTTCAGGTCCGGTAGGTCCAGTAGCGCCTTCAGGTCCGGTAGGTCCAGTAGCACCTTCAGGTCCGGTAGGTCCAGTAGCTCCTTCAGGTCCAGTAGGTCCAGTAGCTCCTTCAGGTCCGGTAGGTCCAGTTGGTCCTTCAGGTCCGGTAGGTCCAGTAGCACCTTCAGGTCCGGTAGGTCCAGTAGCACCAGTAAGTCCAGTAGCACCAGTAGGTCCAGTTGGCCCAGTAGCACCAGTACCAGCAGGTCCAGTTGGCCCAGTTGCACCAGTAGGTCCAGAAGGAATTGTTAGATTAATGAAAAAATTAGGAGAAGTTCCTGTTATTGAAGCAGATGCAGTAGCCCCAGTAGTTACTGTTCCAATTGTCAAAGTTGGAGTTACACTTGGCCCAGTAGGTCCAGTAGGTCCAGTAGGACCAGTGGCTCCAGTAGCGCCTGAACCCGATGGTCCTGTAGCACCGGCAGGTCCGGTAGGTCCAGTAGGTCCAGTTGGTCCAGTTGCACCGTTTGCACCAGTACCAGCAGGCCCTGTTGGTCCAGTAGGTCCGGTAGGTCCTTGAGTACCAGGATTTCCTTGAATTCCTTGAATACCTTGAGGCCCAGTTGCACCAGTAGCTCCCTGAGAACCGGTAGCGCCTGTATTACCTTGGATACCTTGAATACCTTGAGGTCCAGTAGGTCCAGTAGGTCCAGTTGCACCAGTGGCCCCTGCTGGAATTGTAAAGTCTAAAATAGCATTTGTATTAGTTCCTTCATTAACTACGGTTGCTTGACTACCAGGTTGCCCTGTTGTAGTTCTACCAATAGCAACTGTAGTAGGTCCTTGAGGTCCAGTTGGCCCAGTAGGTCCAGTTGCACCAATACAAGTTACACATCTTGGTTTGCAATGTTTATCTTGTTCGATTTTGCACATAGCATTTTCATATATCTCGTTATTAATAATACTCACCTCACACTTCTATAATAGAATATGTAAATAATTAAAAAAAATGAATGTAAATAATTTAATTGACAAAAAAATAATGTGAATGTTAAAATGAAATGGGTGATAAGATGATTGCTAATGTATTAGTTGAGATTCAAAAATTAGATAAAACATTTTCTTATTTAATACCTGATAATATGAAAGCCAAAGTAGGAATCAGATGCTTAATTCCTTTTGGTAATAGAAAATTAGAAGGTTTTATCATAGAAATAAAAGATAATATTGAATGTGATTATAAATTAAAAGAAATAATAAGTTTGATTGATGAGAATCCTGTTTTAAATGAAGAATTATTAGATTTAGGTAGTTACATTAGTAAGAAAACATTATGTACATTAACTAGTGCTTATCAAACAATGTTACCTACAGCTTTAAAAGCAAAAACAAATACAAAAATAAATAAAAAATATGTTTATTTTATAAGAAAAATAAAAGATTATGAACCTAAAAATCAAAATGAAGAGATATTAATTAATATGCTAAATAATAAGGATATTTCTTTAAAGGAAGCTAATCAGATATCTAAATACGCAGTAGATAAGTTAATTAAAAATAATATTATAGAAAAATATGAAAAAGAAATTTATAGATTAAATGATGAAGTATATGAACATGAACAAGAAAAAGAATTAACTTTAGAACAAAAGAATGTTATCAAAAAAATAGATTTAAATAAATTTAAACCTTATTTGTTACATGGAGTTACGGGAAGTGGTAAAACTGAAGTTTATATGAATTTAATAAAAAAAGTAATTGATTTAAATAAACAAGCTTTAGTTTTAGTTCCGGAAATAAGTTTAACGCCACAATTAGTTGAAACATTTAAAAAAAGATTTGGTAATGATATAGCAATATTACACAGTCATTTAAGTAATGGTGAAAAGTACGATGAATGGCGAAAAATAGAAAAAAAAGAAGTTAATATAGTAATAGGTGCTAGGAGTGCTGTGTTTGCACCTTTAACTAAATTAGGTATTATTATAATTGATGAGGAACATTCTAATACTTATAAACAAGAAAATAATCCAAGATATAATGCAATTGATGTGGGAATATATAGAGCTAAAAAATATAATATTCCAATTATTTTAGGAAGTGCGACACCTTCTATTGAAAGTTATACAAGAGCAAAAGCTAATATATATGAATTATTAGAAATGAAAAATAGAGTTAATAATTATTTACCTAAAGTAACTTTAGTTGATATGAAAGAAGAAATAAAAAATAAAAATATTATATTTTCTAGAATTTTAAAAGATAAAATAAATGAAAAATTAAATAATAATGAACAAGTTATTATTTTATTAAATAGAAGAGGTTATACAACAATTACAACTTGTAATAACTGTGGCTTTACCCATAAATGCCCTAAGTGTGATATTCCTTTAACATATCATTTAAATTCAAAAAAAATGATTTGTCATTATTGTAATTATGAAACAAATAAATTATATAAGTGTCCAGAATGTAATAGTACTGATATTAAAGAACGAGGTATGGGGACCGAAAAATTAGAACAAGAGGTAATAAGTGAGTTTAGTAATGCAAAAGTAGTAAGAATGGATGTTGATACTACTAGAACTAAACAAGCTCATCAAAAGATAATAAATGATTTTGAAAATGAAAAATATAATATTTTAATTGGAACACAAATGATTGCTAAAGGATTAAATTTTCCTAAAGTAACTTTAGTTGGTGTTTTAAATGGTGATGCATCTTTAAATATTCCAGATTTTAGAAGTGGTGAAAGAACATTTCAATTATTAAATCAAGTAGCAGGTAGAGCAGGTAGAAGTGACTTGTTAGGTGAAGTTATTATTCAAGCTTTTAATATTGATCATTATAGTTTGGTATATGCTAAAAAACATGATTATTTAGGTTTTTATAATGAAGAAATGCGAATAAGAAAAATATTGAAATATCCACCATTTTATAATTTATGTGTAGTTAGAATACAAGGAACCGATAATATTAAGTGTGAAGAAGAAGCAAATAAAATAATAAGTTATTTAAAACATAATTTAAAAGATGAAATTATTTTAGGTCCAAGTCCATCAGTAATACCTAAAATAAATAATATTTATTATTATCAAATAATAATTAAATATAAAAATACAAAAAAAATATATAATCATTTAAAATTCATAAATGATAAATATTTAAATAGTAAAGTAAATGTGGGAATTGATTTTAACCCAAATAAAATTTAAAAAATTATGGTATAATAAGTATAGGTGGTTTAAATGTGGATAGTAATAATAATTATTATTTTAGTTTGTTATGTTTATGGAATGTATAATTTATTTAATCATTTAAATAATAAAGCTGATAAACATTTTATAGAGTTGGATTCTTATTTTCAAAAAAGAATTAATTTACTTCCAACGTTAGTTAATATATTCAAACAATATAATTTAGAAAAAGATACAATTGATAGGATTTTATTTTTAACTAAAGATAGTTACGTTGAACAAACGTCAAAAGAAAAAATAATTACAAATATTGAATTAAATAAGTTAATTGATAGATTATGGGAAATAGCTGATTCAAATTTAATTTTAAAACAAAATCCAGTATTTCTAAATGTTATTAAACAGTTTAATATGGTTGAAGAAGAAATAATTGTAGCTAAAAAGTATTATAATGATATAGTAAAAAAATATAATAGATCAGTTAATATTTTTCCTAACAATTTATTATCAAAAGCATTAAAATTTTATCCAAAACAAATATATGACGTTGATGAGACAACGAGAAAAGTAATTAAAACTGAAACAATTAAAAGAGAAGCTGTTATTTTAGAAGAAAAGAAAAAGGAAGAAGATTATTTTTAATTTACACCTTTCTTTTTTTGTGGTAAAATTATTAGTAGGTGATAGATAATGGATTATAGCAATATAAAAATAGAAAAAGAATTACAAGTTGTATTTATGGGTACACCAGAATTTGCAGTTCCTGTTTTACAAGGCTTAATAGATAATTATAAAGTAAGGGCTGTTGTTACACAACCAGATCGAAAAGGAAATCATGGTCAAATTAATGTTCCACCAGTCAAAAAATTAGCACAAGATAAAGCAATATTAGTGTTACAACCAGAAAATATTAAAGAAGATTATCAAGAAATAATTAATTTAAATCCAGATATAATAATTACTTGTGCTTATGGACAAATTATTCCAAGAGAATTATTAGAATGCCCAAGATTAGGTTGTATTAATGTTCATGCATCATTACTTCCTAAATTAAGAGGAGGGGCTCCTATTCATAAAGCGATAATTGAAGGACATTCTAAAACAGGTGTTACAATTATGTATATGAATACTAAAATGGATGAAGGAGATATTATAACACAAGAAGAAATTCCTATATTAGATACTGATACTGCTAGTTCTTTACATGATAAATTAAGTATATTAGGTAGAGACTTATTACTTAAAACATTACCAAGTATTATTAATGGAATTAATAGCAGAACTAAACAAGATTCTTCACAAGCAACTTATGCTTTTACTTTAAAAAAAGAAGATGAAAAAATTAATTTTAATAAAACAGCAAGACAAATTCATAATCAAATAAGAGGATTAAATTCTTGGCCTGGAGCTTATTGTATATTTGAAGGTAAAATACTTAAAGTATGGGATTCATTTATAACAGATAATTATCCTGTTGGTTTTAATGGTGAGATTACTGCTATTTATAAAGAAGGTATCGGTGTTAAAGTAAGCAATGGTGAAATCGTATTTAAAATAGTTCAACCAGAAGGTAAAAATAAAATGGATGCTATTAGTTTTATTAATGGATTAAGAGACAAAAATATTGTAGGAAAAGTATTAGAATGAAAGAAACTATTGAATTAATTAAAAAATTATGGTCAAATAAAAGAACAAAATCTATATCGGTTTTAATTATGTATGTTATATTTTTTACTTTTGTCTTTTTATTGATTTCTAGTGGAACTCATAATTATCAAAGACCAGTTACTGAGAAAGAACCAAATGTTGAAAATAATGAAAATTTTAAACTAGAAAATATAACAAATTATAAATTAGAAATAATTAGTACAGATAATTTTACATATGATTCAAGTACTAATAAAGTATTTTATGATGGAAATTATTATGAAATTAATAATATTCCAGAAATTATAAGTAAATATGATTTAACTATATTTAGTCCTAGTAATATTTCTAAATTATTAGAAGTAGGAACATTAGAATCAACTAATTATATAGATAAAAGTGATACATATATAATAAAAATAAGTGATTTTGAAAGAATAATTCATAATAATGAAATAGTAAATGATGAATATATTAAAATAACTAAATATGAATCAAAAATAGTATTAGATTTAACTAATTATTATGGTTATGTAGTAAATATAGAATTGAGGAGTTAGGTATGAACGTAGTAATAATCATTTTAGTTGTTGGTGCTTTAGCAGTTTTAATTTTTAAAAGATTTAGTAATATAGTTTATTATGTAGGAATAGTTGATATATTTTTAAGAATATTATCTTTTATAGCAGCAAACATTCCAATTAAAGAAATAAGTAATTTTATTTATACTTATTTTCCAAGTAGTGTTCCAACTATAATAAATATGTATTCAAGTGGTATATTTAATACAATATTAATGTGGGTATTGTGTGTATTATATATTTTTTTAGATATTTATTTAATAAGAATTTTTTGGAAAAAGAAATAACTTCGGTTATTTTTTTTATTGACTAGTTAATTAAAATAATGTAAAATTAATAATAGGAGATGGTAATTTTGAAAAAAGCATTTACTTTGGTTGAATTGTTAGGAGTTATTATAATATTAGGAGTTTTAGCTTTAATAACTTTTCCAATAATTGATAAATCAATTAAAAATAGTAAGGAAAAAGCTTTGGAAAGGGCAATTGATAATATAGAAGAAGCAGCTTATAATTATAGTATAAAAAATGATTTAGGGTATGAAACATTTTATAATAAATTATCTTTAGAAGAACTAAAAAAATCAGGTTTTTTAGAAAAAGAAACTATTAATCCAGTTACTAACGAAAATATGACCGGTTGTGTTATATATAAATGGGACGATTCGAAGAAACAGTATGAATTTAAATATGAAGATCCTTGTCCATCTTATCCTGATATACCAACAAGTTTGATTTCAATATTATTAGAACAATATTCTGAAGGAAATACTAAAGGGTTAGTAAAAGATGGTACAAATGAAAATTTATATTATTATACAGGAACAAATGAAGAAGTAAGCAATAATTTCTTATGGTATGGTGGCCATCAATGGCGAGTATTAGAGTTTGATACTGAAGCTAGAACATTGACGCTAATAACACAACAGCCATTAACAGCAATTCAACCAGCCAGTGCAGTATGGCAAACAAAAGAAGCATATGAATCAAGTTATATCAATACTTGGTTAAATGATTATTTTTGGAATAGTCTAAATAGCAGTATACAAAATAATATATTAGATAGTACATTTAATATAGGAATATATACTGATATTGACGAAATTACGACAACACAAAAAGTAGGATTGTTAGATGAAGAACAATATAAAAGAGCAGGAGAAGCCTATTCATTCTTGGATATAAAAGATTATTTTTGGTTAGGAAATAGGTATAGTTCGTCTAACGTTAGCTACGTGGACAGCAATGGCAGCTTCCACAACAATAGTCCGTCAAGCAGTTGCGGCGTGCGTGCAGTTATAAAAATTTCTGATATAACCATCACCGGAGGGGATGGTACTCTTGCGAGCAATTATCAAGTAGGAAATAAAGCAACAAATACAAGTGAAGTACAAGTAGGAGAATATATCAATGTACTATATAGTGGAAGTGATAATGCATGTGGAAGTGATAAAATGTGTACATTTAGAGTAGTAAGTAAAGATGAAGATAGTATCAAAGTAGTACTAAATGGATTACTTCCAACAACAAGTCAATATGGAAGTACAGCAACAATAAGTACAAGTCATACAATATATACTCCACTGAATACATTTGCTGAAGGAATAAGTGACACATATCGATATACCGGAAATAAAACATTCTATATAGGAGATTATCCATCGGGAGCAAATTATGAAGATGTACAAGATGAAACCTTGGAAGCAAGTATAGGATTACCAACAGTAGGAGAGATGTTTAGTGGGAATGACATTGATTTAAGTACGTCAAGTGCTAAAACATTTGTCGATGTAAATACAATCGAAAATCCAACGATATCATATTATTATTGGACAATGAATAGGTATAGTTCGTCTAACGTTCGCGACGCCAGCAGCTCTGGTCGCCTCATCTACGGTAGTTCTACGAATGCGTTTGGCGTCCGTGCAGTTATATATCTGAAGTCAGGATTAACTTTTACTAGTGGAAATGGAACAGCTCAATCACCATACTCTTTACAATAGATAAATGCATGTAGTAATAAAATGAATTATATAAAGATATCTTGTTAATTTATTATATATAATTAGATCTAATGATGGTTTAATGGTAGAAGTGTTTATTGAATTGAATAATAACACTTCTATTTTTTCTATCTTTTATATTTATGATATATAATTAAGAAAATCTGCTATTTTAAATATTGTTTTAAAAACAGATGTTTGATATAATTATATAGGTGGTTATTTATGTATTCATATATAAAAGGATTTGTTAAAGAAATAGAAAGTAATTATATTGTATTAGATAACAATGGAATAGGTTATTTGATATATACACCTAATCCATATACATTTAATATTGATGAGGAATATACTGTTTATATTTATCAAAATGTTAAAGAAGATGAATTAACTTTATATGGGTTTAAATTAAAAGAAGAAAAAGATTTATTTTTAAAATTAATTGAAGTAAAAGGATTAGGTTGCAAAATGGCTCTTCCTATTATTGCAACAGGTTCAATTAATGGTATAATAGATGCTATTGAAAGAGAAAATATATTATATTTAAAAAAATTCCCTAAAATAGGAGATAAAGTAGCTAAACAAATTATTTTAGATTTAAAAGGTAAATTAAATACTAATGGTGTTGTTACAAATAATAACAATGATGAATTAATTGAAGTATTAAAAGGATTAGGTTATAAAACTCAAGATATATTAAAAGTTGTAAGACAAGTAAATACTAATTTATCACTAGAAGATCAAATTAAGGAAGCATTAAAGTTATTTTTAAAATGAGAATAGCTATTGATTTTGATGATACAGTTGTAAGAACTAGTGATAAAGTAAAAGAGTATTTAAATAAGTATAATATAAAAGAGTTAAAAAATGTCGATGAAAAATATAAATTTTATAAAAAGCATATTGATGATATAACAAAAAATTTAGAATTTTTTGATGATGTAGTTGATGCTTTAAATAAATTAAGTTTAAATAATGAATTATATTTAGTTACAGCGAGGAGTAATTACTATTCAGAAAATTTAGAATATTTGACTACCAAGTTTATAAAAGATAATAACTTACCTTTTAAAGAAATTTATTTTGAATGTTTTGAATCTGGAAAAGCAGATAAGTGTGAAGAATTAAATATTGATTTATTTATTGATGATTATTATGTTAATTGTGTAGAAGTTAGTAAAAAAGGAATAGATACTTTATTGTTTAAAAATGAATATGATAATTTAAAAACGGTTAATAGTTGGCAAGATATATTAAAATATGTGGAGGGATAGTATGGATGAAAGAGTAGTAACTAATAGAGAATTAAAAGAAGATACTTTTGAACAAACTATTAGACCAGATAGTTTAGATGAATATATAGGACAAACTGAAATAAAAGAAAATTTAAGTGTATTTATTAAAGCTGCTAAATTAAGAGAAGAACCATTAGATCATGTATTATTATATGGTCCTCCAGGATTAGGTAAAACTACTTTAGCTAATATAATTGCTAATGAATTAGGGTCTAATATAAAAACAGCAAGTGGACCAGCTATTGAAAAAACTGGTGATTTGGCTGCTATTCTATCAACTTTAGAGCCTGGTGATGTTTTATTTATCGATGAAATTCATAGAATACCTAGATATATTGAAGAAGTATTATATTCAGCTATGGAAGATTTTACTTTAGATATAATTGTTGGAAGTGATTCTAGTAGTAGAAGTATTAGAATTGATTTGCCTCCTTTTACATTAGTTGGAGCAACTACTAGAACAGGTGATTTAACTAGTCCTTTAAGGGATAGATTTGGAATTATTTCTAAACTAAATTATTATACTATTGAAGAATTAACTGATATAGCTAAAAGAACTAGTAGGGTACTTAATACTCCAATTGAAGAAGATGCAGCGGTCGAATTAGCTAAAAGAAGTAGAGGAACTCCTCGTATTTGTAATAGATTATTTAAAAGAGTAAGAGATTATGCTTTAGTTATGGGTAATGGTGTAATAGATAAAAAAATAACTACTTTAGCTTTAGGTAAATTAAAAGTAGATGAATTAGGTTTAGATGAAACTGACTATAATTTATTAAAAGCAATAATAGAAAAATTTAATGGTGGACCAGTAGGAATTGATGCAATTGCTTCTAGTATAGGCGAAGAAGTTACAACTATTGAAGATGTTTATGAACCATATTTATTACAAAATGGATTTTTAAAAAGAACTTCTAGAGGTAGAATCGTAACTGATAAAGCTTATGAACATTTAAAAATAAATCATCAAAATAGATTGAATATGGAAGATTTATGAAATTAGAAGATTTGCACATACAATATGATAAATTACAAAAAAAGTATGGGGCTAAAGATTTAAACTCTATTTATAATGGTGGTTGTAGTGATAATCCTGATATTTGCTTTGTCTTTATGAATCCAACAGGCAAAAATAATGCTTCTTCTAAAGATTGGAAAGGAATAAGAGCCCCTTGGATTGGAACAAAAAACATTTGGGATTTGTTTTATAAATTAAATTTATTAGATGAAGAAATTTATTTTAAAATTAAAAGTATTAAAGGAAAAGATTGGACAGAAGAATTAGCTTATAAAGTATATGAAGATGTTACAAAACATAAATACTTTATAACTAATTTAGGAAAATGTACACAAATAGACGCAAGAGAACTTCCAAATAGTGTTTATGAAAAATATTTAGATTTATTATGTAAAGAAATAGAAATAATAAATCCTAAAGTTATTATATTGTTTGGAAATCAAGTTAGTTCGATTGTTTTAGATGAAAAAATATCAGTTTCACAATGTCGAAAAAAATTATTTATAAAAAAAATAAATGGTAAAAATTATAATTTTTATTCAGTATATTATCCAGTAGGAAATGGAAGATTTAATATTGATAAATCATTAGAAGATATAAAATACATAATGGGAGGAATTTATGAAAACAGATGATTTTGATTATTACTTACCAGAAAATTTAATTGCGCAAACTCCTTTAGAAAAAAGAGATGCTTCTAAATTATTAGTTTTAGATAAAGAAACAGGTAAAATAGAACATAAACATTTTACAGATATAATTGATTATTTAGAAAAAGATGATATATTAGTTATTAATGATACGAAAGTAATACCAGCTAGATTAATAGGCGTTAAAGAAGAAACTAATGCAGTTATTGAAATATTAATGTTAAAAGAAGTTGGTAATAATTGGGAATGCTTAGTAAAACCTGCTAAAAGAGTTAAAGTTGGTACAGTAATTAAATTTAGTGATAAATTAAAAGTAAAATGTGTTGAAGTAAAAGATGAAGGAATAAGGATATTCGAATTTATTTATGATGGTATTTTGTATGAAATATTAGATGAGTTAGGTACAATGCCACTACCACCTTATATTCATGAAAAATTAAAAGATCAAAATAGATATCAAACTATTTATGCTAAAAATCAAGGTAGTGCAGCTGCACCTACAGCAGGATTACATTTTACTAATGAATTATTAGAAAAAATAAAAGGAAAAGGAGTAATTATTGTTCCAATAACTTTACATGTAGGATTAGGTACATTTAGACCTGTTAATGTAGAAGATGTAACTAAACATAAAATGCATAGTGAATTTTATATGATGAGTAAAGAAACTGCTGAAATATTAAATAATCATAAAAAAAGAATTATTGCAGTAGGAACAACAACTACTAGAACATTAGAAACTATAATGAATTTATATGGAGAATTTAAAGAATGTAGTGGATGGACTGATATATTTATATATCCGGGTTACAAATTTAAGGCAATTGATTGTTTAATTACTAATTTTCATTTACCTAAGTCAACTTTAGTTATGTTAGTAAGTGCTTTTGCTACCAAAGAATATATTATGAACGCTTATAATGAAGCAATAAAAAATAACTATCGTTTCTTTAGTTTTGGCGATAGTATGTTTATAAAGAAGGGATAAAATGACAAAAGAGTTAAAAAAATTATCTTTAGATTTAAAGAAAAAAATAGAAGATTATTCTTCATTTGATTTAGTCATGATTGGAGAAGTTTTGGCTAAAATTACAAGTCATTATGAAAATGAATCATATTCTTATCAGCAAACATATTATTTTTGTAAAGATTATAGAGTTGGTGAGGGAATTATTGTTGTTGAGCATCCAGCTATTATTATTGATGATTCTGTTAAAAGAAGATTTTATTCTTTTAATACTGATGATTTAGATAAATTAAGAAATGATGGAAAGGCATTGATATTAATTGATAATTTAAAAAATATGGCAGTAGATTCAGTTAATTTTTATTCTTTTAATAATAAAACAAGTGAATTAAAATTAAATGTTCATTTTGGAAAATTTAAATATTTAAAGGAATTTATAAATAAAGTAATAATATATAAACTAAAAAATAATATAAATGATATTTCTAATGAAGAATTAGAAAATATAATGAATGAGTTTATTAATGAAAATTCAAAAAAATTAATTAAAAATTAATCATGTTATTGTATATAAAGTTAATTTATAGTATAATTATATATAGGGAATAATAACTGTTGGGTACTTGCCGAGTTCTAAATGAAGGAGGCAGATAATTATGAAGAAAAAAGATTTGTTGATTTCATATTTGATTCTAATTATCATTTTATTAATAATATCATTATTGATTTTATGTATAAAAAAATAGTACCTAATCTAACAGATTAAGTACAAAATCCAAATTACAGGTGAGTACTCAACGTGGAAAAGTTAAGTATTCCCTTTTTTTATTGTATGCAAGTTTCCTTGACAAATACATTGTATCATAAATTAATATGTTTGTCAAAACAAATTAATTAAAAATTAACAAAATTATTGTATATAAAGTTAATTTATAGTGTAATTGTATATAGGGAATAATAACTGTTGAGTGTTGCCTCTTTATGAAGGGAGGCTGATAATTATGAAGAAAAAGGATTTATTAATTTTATCTTTATTAATTATTATTTTCTTATTAATAGCTTTGCTTTTTATTTCAATAAAATAGTAACCTATAAAAGAAGAAGCACTCAATCATCTGGATTGTAGTGCTAAACCAAATAGGGGTGAGTACTCAACGTGGAAAAGTTAAGTATTCCCTTTTTTATTGTATGCAAGTTTCCTTGACAAATACATTGTATCATAAAATAATATAATTGTCAAAATAAATTAATTAAAAATTAACAAAATTATTGTATATAAAGTTAATTTATAGTATAATTATATATAGGGAATAATAACTGTTGGGTACTTGCCGAGTTCTAAATGAAGGAGGCAGATAATTATGAAGAAAAAAGATTTGTTGATCTCTTATCTAATCCTAATTATCATTTTATTAGTTATAGCATTATTAATTTTATGCATAAAAAAATAGTACCTAATCTAACAGATTAAGTACAAAGCTTGAAATAACAGGTGAGTACTCAACATAGGAAAGTTAAGTATTCCCTTTTTTATTATATGCAAGTTTCCTTGACAAATACATTGTATCATAAAATAATATAATTGTCAAAATAAATTAATTAAAAATTAACAAAATTATTGTATATAAAGTTAATTTATAGTATAATTATATATAGGGAATAATAACTGTTGGGTACTTGCCGAGTTCTAAATGAAGGAGGCAGATAATTATGAAGAAAAAAGATTTGTTGATTTCATATTTGATTCTAATTATCATTTTATTAATAATATCATTATTGATTTTATGTATAAAAAAATAGTACCTAATCTAACAGATTAAGTACTCATCACAAAATTAACAGGTGAGTACTCAACGTAGGAAAGTTAAGTATTCCCTTTTTTATTATATGCAAGTTTCCTTGACAAATACATTGTATCATATTTTTATTTGCCTGTCAAAGTTTTTTCAATTTGTTAATTTAAATTTGAAGTGCAACAAAATGTATTGAAAAAGACATATGAATAACCTATAATATTTTCTGCAACA
>CALVXO010000010.1 GCA_944371325.1 uncultured Bacilli bacterium
TATTAATAATAACTTTTCTAAAGATGATATTCTATTATCGCTAAGAACTGATAATGGTATAATTGGTTTTATATATTCTTCCATAGTATCCTTATATAGAATTATAAATAAAATATATCTTTATAAAAGTGCACTTTTATATACTATTTTCCCTAGGTATCTATATCTTACAACAAACAAAAATAAAGTTGAATTGTACGAAATATGAAAAAGGAGTACCTAAATGTACTCCCATATATTTTTTTATCTTCTATAATTTATAAGCTTATCCTTGTTTTTATTTATAAATTTTGTTAATGTCCCATTTTTATATGCATCAAATATTTTTCTTTCATATTTTAATTGTTCAACTCTTTGAACTTTTACATGAAAGGCAAAGTTTTTTTTGTTCTTATCTATTACTCTTTTTATATGTTCTCTATTCTTTTTTGTTGACGATGGTTCAACATATTCTATGGTATTAAACATACCATTTAAAGAAATAAAGCATTTCCACTTTTGAATATATTCAAATTCATCTTTAGGTTCTCCCATTGAAATAAATTTATTAAATAGCTTATTCATTTTTGAATGCATCTTTTTTGATGCTCTTACACAATATCTTTTAACAGTTAACCCTGTAATTAATGGTAATATCAATTGTTCATTTGGTCCTAATTCTTTTTCTATATCAATTATTTTAATTTTTTTCTCACTTATACAATGACCATAATTAGCTAAAACATTACTAACATCAGTAATCAAGTCATTAGGATTAAAATTATTATCTTTATAAGAAAACGATAAATCGTCAACATAAGTACTAAATTTACAATTATATTTTATAGCCACATTATTTATTTTATCAAACATTTCCTTATATGACAAAAAACTGACTATAGGACTAGTTGGATATCCCTGCGGAATAATTCTTTCACCAGTAATCGAACCTTCTATAGGAACTGTGACAATTTTTGCCATTCTATCCGCTACATCGCTTTCATAAACGATTATATTACCTTCGTTATCTTTTTTCTCTTTTACCATATGTAAACCAGACTCTTTAGCAAAGAAACTCTTAACCCATTTAAACTTGCAATTGGGAAAAAAACTGTTTATATCTAACAATATAAATTTGGTATTACCAATATGATATAAAGCGTTTCTCTTATAATCACTTTCTTTTTTTGAAAATAAGTATTCTGGCATTTCTATTTGAGATAAATAAAAGCAAATTCGTCGTAATACTTTTTTATGTTTATCACAACTATCACTAAATTCTCTATACTTACTTGGTGAATAATCAGTTGGTTTTTTGTCAAATATTTCTTTGGTAACTTTGGATTGATAAAATGTTCTTTTTTTATTTAAAAAATGATGATCCGGATTTCTTATTTCTTTTGTATACACTTTTAAATCTTTAGTTGATAATAATTTGGCTAATTTACTCTTACTATAACACGCATATAATTCGTTTTTATACACTATATTTTTTTTCATATTTGTTCACCTCTAAAAAAAGGAAAAAGCGCTAAATGCGCTTCATTGGTTAGCTAAAAGACAATACTTCGCTCGTTATGAGAATGCCACCTTATTATTAAAATTTGATTTATAAGTTATAATCTTATAAACAATGTACATAATAATTACAACACATTGGAAAACCCCAAAATCAAAATAACCCATAATAAGTATGAATACTATTATAGAATCAAATGGCTTTATCATTTTTAATTTGTTTTGTAAAGAGATAACAATCTCATTTATACTTTTGCTCATTTTATTACTCACTTTTTTCACCTCCTATTTAATTATTGAAAATAAATAAAAGGTGACACGACCGATGTTTTAGTTAACCTCTTCGCATTTAGCTTTCCAGTGGTATGATGGAAAAATGTTTGTAGGTAATGATACAGCTTGACTGGATCATTGCCACAAACATCCAGCATAGCATTTATTTGCTTGCAAATCTCCCAACGTCCTATAATTTTGAGCACACAGTATTATTTCAACTGCCTTTACTTAATGTAATTTTCCAGTTATTGCCTACTTTCAAATCACGGAATTATTATATCATTTTTTCTTATTGTTTTAAATACTTTTTAAATGTATTTTTAAATAATTCCACATTATTCATCATCCATTCAAATGCTTCTATCCATGAATCTGAGTTTGGATCAACATCTAAATTAGATACTAATTTTATTCTTGATGCTTTTTTTCCTTCTAATGGCATCCATTGTAAATTTTGTGAGATTTTTTCATTTATTTCTTCTTTATATTTTTCTAAAGAATAATATAAATCTTTATTATCATTTATGTATAGTTCACATGCAATCTCATGTTTTTTAGTATTATATGTTAAATCTAAATGACAATCACTTCTACCTATAAAAATATTATACCAATGTTGTGGTAAAGGTTTAATTAAAGAAAAACTAACCTTTCTTTCTTCACAATAATTTTTAAAATCTTCCCAAAAATTAAGTTGTATTGTAGACGCATTACTCATATTTTTAGATACACTTTTTCTAATTGCTTTTGCCCAATTATTTGGTTTACTTATTATTTGAAATTTAGGAGCAATTTGTGAATCACCAATTTTCCATAATTCAATTTGCACTAAAAATATATTAATATGCTCATCAGAATGTTCATTTAACCAATCAACCGCTTGCTTATGCTCATCTCTTACATCTTTAACTATCCAAATTTGAATATCTGCATCAAAACCCGCTGAATAAACAATTACCTTTCCTAAATGATCATGATTAGTCATTTCAAGTTGATTTTCTATTATTATTGTTTTATCAGTTTCTTCTTCATGTGCTTTAATATCAACATTATATCTTCCTGTTGAAGCCTCGGTTTCATCAACAGTAATATTAAATCCTAATTCTTCACTTAATAATTTGATATTATTTTCTTTAGCCAGCCATTTAGTAAAATCAGTAGCTTCATTCTTCCATACTTCTCTTAAATTACTAATTTTTTCTAATCTACCTAAATTATAGTTCATTACAAATCCTCCTAATAAATTTGATGCTTTAACTTACCATATTCTTACAATTTAACTCAGCTTGTTTTATTACTGTTTGAACTGCTTGTTCACTCTTATTTGGTGGATAATTATATTTAATTAATAATTTTCTAATTTCCATTCTCATATGCGCTTTTGATGATTTCTTAATATCCCAGTCTATTGTCATATTAGAATTAACAACTTCTACTAATTCTCTAGCAATCTGTACTAAAATTTCGTCTTTCATTAATTCTTTAACTTCTGGATCATTTCCTAAAGCATCAAAGAAGGCTCTTTCTTCTGGTGACAGATTATATTCAGTACCAGATTCGATTTCTTTTTCTATTTCTTTTTTTAAAGCAATCATTTCTTCTATCATTTGTTCAATATCTGCTAAATTAGTTCTTTCATTATAAGAATCAGCTATTTTTTTAAATCTTGTAGAGAATTTTTCCATTAAAATTAAGTTTGTTTGACCTATTTTCATAATATACTCTTTTAATGCATGATTTAATACTTCTGCAGCTACATTCTTAGATTTCATTTTAGCAAGTTTATTTAAAATATCATCATTTAACAAACTTAAAGCATTACTTTTCTTTATAGTTCCAATATTAATTAATTCATCATCATTAATCGCATCTTCTAACATTTTTGATACTTTAGAATTTATTTCTTTAACATCTATTTTTCCATTTCCAGATATTTTAGATATAAAACTTCTAACAGAAATAATATACAATATTTCTTCTTTTAAATCATTATCTAATTGTCCAGTACAAATTGAATATAGACCCTTGATATCATAACTATATCTCATAAATCTTTTTTTAGATTCTTCTGTTTCTAAAATAAAATTAGCACCTTCATTAATTAAATCATATTTTCCTCTATTATCTAAGGAAGAAAAATTACTATAATTAAAATGATGAAATAAGTTTCTGATTAATTCAACTTTATCTTTTAATAAAACAACCACTTCTTCATTATCAACTATTTTACCTTGATCTCTTTCTGTATATGTTTTTAACGCTTCTAACAACCATCTTTTTAAGCCAATATAATCTACTATTAATCCACCTGTTTTATCTTTATATACCCTATTTACTCTAGCTATTGCCTGCATTAAATTATGTGCTTTCATTGGTTTATCTACATACATTGTTCCAAGACAAGGAACATCAAATCCTGTTAACCACATATCTACAACAATAGCTATTTTAAATGAACTATTAGGATCTTTAAATTCTGTTTCATACTTTTGCTTATCATTTTTTGAACCAATAGCAATTTGCATTTCTTCTGAATCATTATTTGAAGGTGTAATAATCATATGAACAACATCTTTATAATCTGGTCTTAACTCTAATATTTTTTTATACATCGTATAAGCAGCATTTCTTGAATAAGCAACTATCATTGCTTTATTTGCTACTAAATCTTTTCTATCTTCATAATGCTTTAATATATCTTCTACAATTATACCCAATCTATCTGGATCTTCCAATATCTGTTTCATATTAGCCATTTCAATTTGACTTTTTCTAATTTCATCAGTATCGGCTTTTCCATCTTCTTCTAAAGCATTATAATATTCATCTATGGCTTCAAGAATTCTATCATTTAGACCAACTTTAGCCATTCTAGCTTCATATAAAATTGGAACAGTTGCCCCGTCTTCAATAGCTTGTGTCATGTCATAAACATCAATAATATTACCAAAAACATTAGTCGTAGAATGGTCTTTTGTTTCAACTGGCGTTCCAGTAAATCCAATATATTTAGCATTTGGTAAAGCATCATGTAAATATTTTGCAGTACCATATTTTTTTACTGCTTCAAATTTGTTCATATCAAACTTCATTACAGCATCTATTCCATAATGGCTTCTATGAGCTTCATCGGCAATAACTAATATATCTTTTCTTTCACTTAATAATCCTGTTTCTTCTTCAAATTTCTGAAGTGTTGTAAATATTATTCCTCCAGCTATTCTTGCTTCTAAACGTTTCTTTAATCCCTCTCTTGATTCTACTTGTTCAGGACTTTGTCTTAAATAATCACTACATTTAGAAAAAGTTGCAAATAACTGATTATCTAAATCATTTCTATCAGTTACTACTACTATAGTAGGATTATTTAATTTTTTAATCATATTTCCTACATAGAAAACCATACTAAAACTTTTTCCAGAACCTTGGGTATGCCAAATAATCCCAGCTTTACCATCTTTAGCCATTAAAGTTCTATCAATAGCTTTTTCTACACCATAATATTGATGATATGCAGGAAGTATTTTATTATCATCACTGTATAAAATGTAATTATCTATTAAATCCAATAATGTTTTTTTATTAAACATTCCATTAATTAAAGATTCATGCGTATTATTTTTTCTTGTAGCATCGTTAATTCCAGTCTTTTTCCACTCATTAAACCTAGAATAATTACAAGTAATAGTTCCAGCCTTAGCAGTTACCCCATCACTTATTACTAATACCTGATTATAATAAAATAAACTTGGAATATGAACATTCATATAACCCTTTAATTGATTATAAGCGCTTTCTAAATCAACTTCTTCACGGGTCATACTTTTTAATTCAAATACAATTAAAGGCATACCATTAATATAAATAATCATATCTGGTCTTTTAACACTATGTTCTTCTATAGTAAATTGATTAGTTACTAAAAATTCATTATTATTAATATTATCAAAATCTATTAATTTTACCGTGTGATAAATAACACCATCTTTTGTATATTCAGGAACACTAATCCCCGTGTGCAAATACTTAGTAAATTGTTTATTATTCTTTACTAAATTATTTTGATCTAAATTTTTAACTATTCTTACAGCTTCTCTTATAGTTTCATCTTTTAAATTTCTATTTAATTTATATAATGACATAGTTAAATTAGGCTCTAATATAACCTCTGAATAATCTCTAACAATAGACTCTCCAGGTTCATATTCATAACCTAATTCTTTTAACATATCTACTGTCATTAACTCTAATCCTTCTTCATTCAACACTATTTATCACTACCTTTACAATCTCATTTCCTTCTTTATTTTTTCAACAACTTTTTCATCAATTATTTTATTATAATTATTTTTTAATTTATCAAGTGATTTATATAATTTATCTCTGTGTTTTAGCTCTCCATATTGTTTTTGTAACTCTTTATATGTTTTTTTATTAAAAGATTGTTCATTATTATTACACATCATATCAGATAATATCTGGTATTTATACATTTCTAACAATACATTTTGATAACAAACAATAAAATCATGTAATGCTAAACCATATTTGTTTTGAAATAAAAATGAAATTTCAGTAGCAACTCTTTTCATATCTTCAAGTTTTATTAAAAATTCTGTTTTGTAATCATTATTTTTAGGATTATTTATTATTTTTGTAATATCTTTTAGATAAGAATTGTTAGTTAATTGAGAAAACTGAATATCCACTATTATAGCTTCATCACTTTTTTCATCACTATAATCTAATAATTTTATATTATCCATATACAATTCATAAATCCCATAAAAAATTAAATAGTTTTCTATTCTTTTATTAAATAGAAATTGCTTGTTACTCATTTTTAATTGCTTTGATGTTTGAAATATTGCTATTATTGCAACTATAGCAGTAATAATAGAAAAAATATCTTCTTTTAAAATTTCAATAATATTCACTATTTTATCCTCCTTTAGTATGCAAATAACTATTTGTATGACTAAATTTCTATATTTTCTAGGTTAATTTCTCCATTCATTAACTTTGGTAGTAATGTATCTCGTAGTTGTGTTAAATTATTATTTTCATATTCTATTTCTTTTTGTCTTTGCCTCATTGATTTAATCATATCGCAAAATTGATTTTGCTTTTCTAATGATATTTTCTTTATTTTGTATGATGTTAAATAATCAACTTTCATATTTGGTCGCACAGAAGTTTCACTATCAATTCTATGTATATAATCATAAAAATCTTTTGTTTTCATAGTTAAATATATATATAATGGATTATAATTTTCATTTACTTTTAATCTAATAAGTCCATTATTACACACTATATTCATTGAATCTTCAATTAAATAAGATAATCCATTAACTGCTGTTCTTGTAATAACTATATCTCCTATATCAAGTTTATAATTATTGAAATCTTTATCGGTCATTTTAGCAAATCCCCATTCATAGCAATTCCTATTATTAGTCATATCTCCAACTCTAATACAACGGATACCTGTATCATAGTCAACAATAGGTGCTCTTTGAATTGCATCTGCACCTGTCCCTATTTTTTTTACACAGTCTTCTAAAGTTGCTTCTTCTGCTTCACTATTATCTTCTATAAATTTTTTATATAATGTTAATATTAATTCCTGCAAATTATTATTTAATTTATTATTTAGTTCTATTTTTTTATCAATATTATCTAAAATTTTTTCTATTTTTAATTGTTCTTCTTCACTATTAAAATTTAAAACTAAGTTCTCTAAATCACTTCTACTAATAGCCTCAAAAACTGTGCCAGAAGATTTTCTTTTTATATTTTCAATATTATTTTTTAATAAATAATATAAATATTGATTATTATTATTCTTCATTTTTATCGATGCTAATCCGCGGCCTATACAAATATCAAATGGAGCAATATTTACATCCCCAACCGGAGCCCTAACGCTCATCAAAACACTATTTTTAATACCTATTTTAAGCGGTTTAGTAGTCCATGTATCTATTTTAGGATATTTATCTCCAAATGTTTTTCTACCTTGCAAGAAAGGAATTCCATTATTACATTGATTATAATATTTAGAACTAGGAGATTGCCCCATAACTATGTAGCATTGATCTTTTAATTTTTTTAACATATTATTCACCTACTTACAAACAACAACATCTGTTATAATGATATTTTCGTTTCCTTCTAAAGTACATTCAATATTATACATTGCAGTACCATTTTCTTCTTCAGCTTCTATATCAAAACTATAATGATTTCCATTTTGATCAGTTAAATTATTGTAGTTAATAATTTTTTCTATTTTTGCTTCATAATAAAGTTTTATTTTTTCATTGATAATATCGATAAGTTCTCCGCTATCTAATAATGATTTTATAATGGCATCAACCAATAAATAATTTGAATGTATTTTATTTATTTCTAATATTCTATTTTGAAGTTCACCTATTTCATAAAATATTTCAATTTTTTTGTTTGTTTTTATTTCAAACTCTTTTCCGATTTCTTCAGGAAAATCATTTTTATTTTTTGTAATATACAGAAAAGTATTTGCATCTATTTTTTTTGCATATTCTATCATAGATTCCCATTGTAATACATCTTTAAAACCTTTATCAGATTCTTTATCTTTTCCAGAAAAAGGTTTTTCTTTATTTATTGCTCTGTCAATTATACTATTAAAAACACTCCTATCCTTTGGAATTAAGACTAAATTAATATTTTCATTTATTAAATATTCAATTATTTTTTTATCTAACTCTCTTATAATATCTTTGTAATCTGGTTCCTCAAAATTATAATAAACTCTAAATTTTTTAATTAGATTTCTAAGATTTTTATCTTCTTCTTTAAAGCTATCAATAAATTGTTTTTTTAATTCCTCTAAAACTATTTCAGTAATATTAACATGGCATGATTCAATAAGATCTTTTGAAGATATAAAATCAATAAAATTTGAGTACTCACTACCAAATTGAAATTTAGAATAATCTTGATGATTTCTATTTCTTAGAAAGTTGGTATCAAAGAATATTTCTATAGTTTCCATCCTATAGCTCCTAATACCTTTTTAATTTCATTATCAAGTTCATTAGATTCTTTCATTTGTTTAGATAATTCTTCTGTTAATTGTTTCATTTTTTCTTCAAAAGAAATACCATCATCTTCTATCTTTTCAGTGCCTACATATCTTCCTGGAGTTAAGACATAATCATTTGATTTAATTTCATCTAGTGTAGATTTTTTACAAAATCCTGGAATATCTTCATAATTGTCATCATTTTGATATCTGTGATAAATATCTGCGATTTTACTAATATCGTGATGTTCAGAATCTTCTAACAATTCTCTTAATTTTCTTGTAACCATTGTCCCAAGATTAGTTGCATTTATAAATAATGTATTACCTTTTTGCTTTTTATTTCTATTAATTATCCAAACTGAGCAGGGAATAGTTACTGTATAAAATAAATTTGATGGCATTGCCACTATACAATCAACTAAATCCGCTTCAATAATGTTTTTTCTTATTTCTGCTTCTTGCCCTCCTGCCGAAAGAGACCCATTAGCAAGAATTATAGCTGCTTTACCAATTACTGATAACTTAGATATCATATGTTGTAACCAAGCATAGTTTGCATTTCCTTTTGGTGGAACCCCATATTTCCATCTGTAATCATCAACTAGTTTTTCTTGCCCCCAGTCACTTATGTTAAATGGTGGATTTGCTAATATATAATCTGCTTTTAAATCTTTATGTAAATCTTCATGGAATGTATCTGCTGCAAACTTACCTAAGTTACCATCTATCGAACGAATTGCCAAGTTCATTTTTGCTAATTTCCAAGTTGTCGGATTTTTTTCTTGACCATATATTGAAACATCTCTAACATTACCTTGATGATTTTGAATGAATTTTAATGATTGAACAAACATTCCTCCTGAACCACAAGCTGGATCATATACTCTACCACTATATGGCTCTATCATTTCAACCATTGTTTTAACTATACAAGCAGGTGTATAAAATTCTCCACCTTTTTGACCATCCTTAGATGCGAATTGCCCTAAAAAATATTCATACACTCTTCCTAGCATGTCTTTTTCAGATGCTTCTTTAGTACCTAATTTCATATTAGTAAATAAATCAATTATTTCTCCAAGATTAACATTCCTAAAATCTGGACTATTGTAAATTTTAAATAATACACCTTTTAAAGAAGGGTTTTCTTTTTCAATTAGGTCTAAAGCATTATCTAATATTTCTCCAATATTATAATCTTTAGAATGTGCTACTAAATAAGACCATCTTGCTTTTTCAGGAACAAAGAATATATTATCTTCTTCATAAGCATCTCTTACTTCTTCTAAGCCATAACCTTCTTTTACAAGTTCATTATATTTTTCCTCAAAACTATCAGAAAGATATTTTAAAAATATTATACCTAATACTACGAATTTATAATTTGATACAGACAAACCACCTATCATTTTATCGGCAGCTGCCCATAATGTTTTTTCCATCTCTTGCATATCTTTTCCCATTTTACTTACCACCATTTCTTTTATATAAAATATAAGCTATTACACCTATTGAAACTTTTCTATAAGATTCTTCACTATTTAATTCTGAAAGTTTATCAACCAACTCTTTTCCTTTGTTAAAAGTTTCTAGTTCTTTCATATTATAATTTTGCTTTGCTATCTCACTTAATAATTCTGTAGAAGACATATTTAATAATTCAATTAATTTATCATTCATATACTCACACTCCATTACAAGTAATCTCCTTGTATAATTATACCATATATTTTGTCAATTTTTGGATTTTGGCTTAAATACTACTAGTAATTTTAATTTTTTATAATATTAGAGATAGGGTTTTGGGAGTTTTCCCACAAAAGAATTTCGTACGGGAGTACAAATTCAGTGCTGGCTAGACAATAAAGATAATCCCATAAACAAAAAACACTACCATTTCTGATAGTGTTAGTTTCTTTAAGCATATTTTTTTAATCTTAATGGATTATTATTTACTATTTTTAGATTATATTTTATTCTTAATATTTCTTCTATTTTAGGTATTAATTTCTTTGTATCACATTTTATATTAAATACATCTTTTGCAGAATTAATATGATTATAAAGTGGAGAATCACATAAACATTTTCTACTATAACTATTTGCTATATAAAATGCCACTACATCAGGAATAATATAATTAATCATATACTTACTGAAATTATTGTAAAAAGGTTGATATTTTTGATTCCATTCTTTTTCGGTTATATCAGACATAGATATACTCCTTTAATATAATTTCTTCAGCTCTATTTTTTATATTATTCATATTTTTTATCCACAGTAATTGTTGATTATATTTCATTTCTTCATTTATATTTTCTTTTTCAGCAAGTACCCTTACTAATTCATTTACTTTATCTTCTACTAATTCATCTATATCATGTAAATATTTATTTAACTCATCATTCATAAGCAATTTAATATATAAGCTTTTCTTATTATTTTTAATATAATCTAATCTCAATAATCCATATTTTTTTATATTGTATTGTTCTTTATTTTCTAATATTAAATTAGGTAATAAATAATCACCTTGTTTAGTGTAACTAATATTCATAACATTTCCTCATTTCTTTTTTATATTTAGGCTTTAATTGTTATACATTTATTTGTTACACTTTGACCTTCGCCACCTCCGGCATTTATGTGATTAGATATAACTACTACATCATCACTATTACCAAAAGCATCTAAAACTCTATCAACTCTTTCAGTAGGACTTATTGTTTCATCTGTACTTCTAATTATTTTAACAGGTACACCTAATTCTCTAAATCTATCATACATATAATTAGATATTTTTAAATTTAAATCTTTTTCAATTATACCATTACCACTTGCACCTGGATCATCTCCACCATGACCAGCATCTATAACTATTTTATAATCCATAAGTTATCCTCCTCACGTTATTTTATGACAATAGTTTATTTTTGATATAAAAAGGTTTTAAAATAATAAAAAAAGTAATACACAATCAGCATATTACTTAACTTTTGTCAATTGCTTATCACAATTTTTTTTTACATATTTTTTTAAAGGTTTAGCTACTTCCCCTGAATAAACTATATCAAGTTCATGTAATGCTCTTGTTATTGCAACATATAATAATTTCATATCTAAAGTATTAGATGAAGAATATATAGTTTCATTTGCATTATTAATTATTACTGCATCAAATTCTAATCCTTTTGCTAATTGGTTTGATATTGTACAAATTCTAAATTTTTCATCATTTAAATCATCATTTGAAGATACATTAGGTATATTTATTCCTAATTCAGCTAAATCATCATTAATATAGTTTGAAAGTAAATCAGTTTTACTTATAACAGCGATATTTTTATATCCTTTTTCTTTATATTCACATATTTTTTGAGCAATATATTTTGGAATATTTTGTTCAGTTTCTATTTCTGTTACATTAACCTTATTTCCATGTCTAACTACAAGATCTGATCTATTTAATCCAATACTTTCAGCAACATCATCAGCCACAGTCATTATTTCTGATGTAGTTCGATAACTTTTATTAAAATTAATAATTTCACCTTTATCATCGAACATTGTTTGGTTAACTTCATCCCAATTATTTATTCCTCTATAGTCATAAATAGATTGCGCTAAATCACCAAAAATACTAAAAGTTGCATGAGGTAATGTTTTCTTTAATGTAAAGAAATTAAATTCACCCAAATCCTGTGCTTCATCAATAACAACATGTCTAATTTTTTCATAATCTTTATTTGGTGCTATAAATGATTTTATATAAATAAGTGCGGCTAAATCTTCAAAATCATAAGCATTATTTTTAATGTTTTTTAATGTATCTTTTTTTAATTTATTTATTTGATCATAATTATAAATATTAAAATCTTCAATAGTACTAATAAATAATTTATATAATTTAGTAGTATTAATTTTCCCTTTATTAAAATATTTTCTTATAATGGTTCGACAATTTTTTGATAATTCAGCTCTATCTTTAGTAAACTTATTACGCATTTGTTTTCTTTCATCATCTGTTTTAGCAGTTTTAAATAATATAGATGAGTAATTTCCATATCGGCTTATTATATCATCTTGTTGTTCTTCAATAATTTTACACAATATATCTATCGTATTTTCAATTCTACTATTCATACTACTTGAATATGAACTTGCAGTACTTTCAAATACTTCTTTTATTTTTTCTTTTGATAAAACTTCAAAATCTCCAAGCATCAATGGTTTTGAAACAATACTATAAATATATAATTCAAGAAATTTTTCTAACATATCTTTATATTTCATTGAACATTTGAATTTATCTATATCGGTATTATTTTTACCAGTTATACTTGCAACAACTTTTTTATCAGAAGGATTAATTTTTATATTTTCATTAATATATTCACTTGCATATTGTTCATATGTACACTGTATAACACCAGTTACATCAAGCTCTGGCAAAACTGATTTTATATATTTTAAAAATACAGAATTAGGTCCAATTACTAAATATTGGTTTTGTTTAATACTATTAATATAATTATAAATTAAATAGGCTATTCTATGTAGAGCAACTGTAGTTTTCCCAGATCCAGCTACTCCTTGAATGATTAAATTATTAAAAATTTCTTTTCTTATAACATCATTTTGTTCTTTTTGAATAGTAGAAACAATACTTTTTAACCTAGCATCATTATTACTATTAAGATATTTTTGAAGTAATTTATCATTTGAAACCAAATCAACATCAAAATATTCTTGTAATTCACCTTTTTCAATTTCATATTGTCTTTTTAATGACATATTTCCACTGATAGTTCCAGTTGGTGATGTGAAACTACATTTCCCAACGGAAGAATCATAATATAAGGAACTTATAGGAGCTCGCCAATCTGTTACTATAATATCAACATCTTTACTAATACCATTTTTCCCAATATATATTGAACTAGTCTTACCATCTTCATCTGAAGTAAAATCAATTCTTGCAAAATAAGGTTTATCAAGAGCGGTTTCTAAATTACTGATATGGATTTTTTTCATATCAGCAATCGCCCACAGTTCATCTCGTTTACCAGTAAAATCACTAAATAATTTGTTTAAATCAAATTGTTCTTTTGATAATAATTCTTCAATTATTTCTAAAGTTTTACTTAATTTTATTTTTTCTTTTTCTAATTCATCCATCGTTAACCCCCTAACTTTTTAATAATTATCTAATAATAATAGACTCAAAATATCTTTCTTGAAATTCTGTCATTGCTTTTATTGCATCATCAGAATAATCTTTTCCATTTGCTGAAACTATTAATTTATCATCATCGTCATTTGTTCGATGAATAATAGCGATAACTTTACCTTTACTAGAGGCAACAGGTTCATATTCGCCAACTAAATAAGCATCTAATTCTTCGCCATCACCACTTACTGTACCTGGTATAAAACCATAATTTAACATATACATAAATCCATGTTTTGGATGTCTCGTACCTAATTGTCTATCAATTTCAACTGTTACCTCTTTTCCTAAATAATCTTTTGCATTTGTTTTTTCCATTTTAATCTTCCCTCCATTTTACTATTCTTTATTTACTATATTATAACATAATATTTTTTATATTAATAGATTAATTATATAAAAGGATTAGCTAAAGCATTATAACAAATAGCATTTTCTTTATATAATATTTTTACCTTTTGCTTTATTTCTTCATAATCTTGATGTGATTCTGTTATAAGACTATCAACTAATTGATCTACATCTATATTAGGATTTTCTTTTATTTTTAATAGAATAATTTTAAATAACAACAAATCTTTTTTCTTTAATATCATTGTATAGTCATAAAATTGTTTCATAGCATCATCTGATATTGCTTTTGGTGCGGTTAAAGGATCGATTGTCATATCATATATTTCACTATGACTTTTATGCCATTTTTTAAGAGCATAATATATTTTATTAACAATAATATCATCTATTGTATATTTGTTATTATTTAAAATAAAATCACTCTCTTGTAATTTATTTTCATTTTTTAATCTTGTATTTAACTTTGTTCCCTCAGCTGAAAACATTTCTGAAAATATGCCTTTGGTTACAGCAAAATCATAATCTTCCATGAATTGATAATTTTCTAACAATTCTTGATAAGTTGTTTCTTTATCGAATAATATATACCCCATTTGAACTATATATCCATATTTTTTAAATAGTTCTAATGCTTTTTTATTTTCTTCTAAAGTTGCTTTCTTGTTCATTCTTGTTAATGCTGTTTGAGAACCATTTTCTATTCCACAAGCGAAGGAAAAAAATCCCGCTCTTTTTAAATTATATAATATTGAATCACTAACTTTATCAGCTCTTATTTGACCTCTAAGTTTTACTTTAATATTTCTTCTTTCAATTTCATCGGCGAAATCTTTGCACCATTGTTCATCTCTTATTCCATCAACAAAAGAATCATCAACCATTTTAATATATTTTACACCTTGTTTAGATAACATTTCTATTTCATCAACAATATTTTTAATACTACGTGTTCTCCATACTTTTCCATCACTTAATCTAAAAAATGAAATAACTGAACAAAATTCACAATTTCCAGAGCAACCTCTTGAAGTAACCATATTTACTGTGGATTTTTTATTTAAAACAACATCCATTGTATCTCTACTTGGAAATGGTAAGGAATCTAAATTTTCATTTAATCTTTCCATAGAATTTAATATTAATTCATTATTTTCGTTAAGAAATCCAACATTTTCAACATCATATGGTACTTTATTTTCATTAATGCAATTAGCTAATAAACATATAGCTTTTTCTCCTTCACCTCTAATAATATAATCTGATCCCGATTTTAAATATTCTTTTGGATAAAAAGTTGGACCAAAGCCACCACAAACAATTTTTATATTAGGATTATGTTTTTTTAACATTGATATTAATTCAACTGTTGGAGCTGTATTAGACATATATGAGGATATACCAACAAACAAAATATTATCTTCTTCAGCTATTATTTTTTCATATACTGTTTTAACATCATATTCATTTAACCAAGCATCAATTATTTCAACATCATAATTTTCTTTTACTAATGATGACTTTAAATATTCTATTCCTAAATTTTCTTCTGACGTTCTATGCGTCTTAGGAGAAAGTGTAGTTAATATTATTTTATTTTTCATATTTCTTCACTAACACCTTTGCTAAACCATTTATTGAACCCTTAGCATCATAAACATCACATTTTTCTACTATATATTTACATAAGTTACTTAAATCGTTTAAAGATTTTTCACTTTCCATAGATGGCATTGGATAATCAAATCCAGTAATATAATTATAGGTTCCTTTAATTATTCGTGCCATACTTTCATAAAGAAATAAAAATTCATCTATTTTATCTTTTTTTCTTAAAAATGATTCTCCTAAATTTGTTGTATTAATACTAAATACATTAGTTAGTTGTGCTTTATCATCATCACTTTTAAGAATTAAATTTGAATCAACAAATTCATTAACAACAATTTTCTTATTCCATTTATCATCCGTTTCAATATTGATTTTATCATATAAATCTGGGAAATATAGTTCAGTTGCTCCTAATCGCATTTGAATCTCTTTTGTACCACCTAAAATCATTGGTTTATCATTTTCTATTCCTATAATAGAATGATCGTTAGATATTAACTTACAATTATGCTTTGACATTAATTCATAAGCTAAACTAGTTTTTCCAGCATTAGCATCTCCTACCAAAACAAAGGCTTCATTAGAAGGATGTAATAAAGATGAACTATGTAATAAATACTTCTTTTGCTCAGATAAAATTTTTGAAAACATTGAAAGCATAATATATACTAAATCCATAAATCTTATATCACTTTCACTAACATTTAAAATTGAAACATTATATTTTTTATCGTAATGCATTTTTTTATTTTCATCATTTATTATAATTATTGAATTGTGATAACAAATATCATCATTTGTTACTTTAGAAATTGAAACATCAGTTATCGGTATTGTCCTTCTTATTGATGAGTTTTTATCAATAAGTTTATTTTTAACTGTTTCATAATTTGTGTATACTTTTATTTCAGCATAATCTTTTATTTTAATTTTTATCTCATATAGCATATTTATTCTCCTTATTTGATAATTTTTTCACTTCATTTACTATAAGTTCAATTAATTCATCACTATAATCTTCATTATAATAAATATATTCTGTATCAGTTAAACAATGTATTCCAGTAACCATAGGAGAATATGGATAATTTTTCTTTAAAAATATTTTTAACTTCTTTTTATTAGCTGAAGCCCACCCTATTTCAACATGAACTCCACCTGAATTTGGAACACCTGGTATAATACAAACCAAATCAACATCTTTTATCGTATTATAATCTATTTCTGTACTTTCTTCAGCAGAACTATAAGTTTTACCCCATTTTTCTCTTTCATGAGCTAAAAAATAATCACAATTTGCTTTTTTTATTTCATCTGTTAATTTAGTAAAAAATGATTTGTATTCATCTTTTACTTCATACTTTTCATCACATAATTGTGAATATGGCATCGCTAAAAAAACTTTCATTTTTCCTCCTTTATTCATAAAAATCATCTGGGAATTCTCTAAAATTTTTGTTCTTTCTTGACATTTTAGAACAAATATCACAATTATATTTTTTATAGTCTTTTAAAAATTGTAATATTATTTTTGTTGTTCTTTCTCTACATGTTTTTATATCTTCAACATACGCTTTTGCTTCTTGATTAGATTTTAAATTACTTATATATTTTGATCTACCTTTAGGATCATCAATTTGTACTGCAACACCTGCATAACAAAGTTGATTAAGTCTTGCTAAAGTAGCTTCAGGATCACAAGTCTGTCCGACAATATCCCATCCCATTTTATTATAAAAGTCTAATTCTGCCTTTGTTTCTATTCTAGGATATCCATAAAATGATACATATATAGCATCTTCTTTTACTGGAAAATCCATTTTTCTACTTGCTTCACATAACTGTTTTGTTAGACTACTACAAAATGGTTCATACATTTCAGCATTATGGAATGATATATTTTGGTTCCAAGCTATATTATAATTACCGGCTCCGACCAAATCTTTAAGAACGTAAACACTTCCCTGTGACATTTCAGGATTAATTCCCCCAACTACAAATGTACCTATTAATTTATTAGCTCCCGAATTTTTTACAGCTTCAATTGTTTGTTGAAAATTAATTTGACTTGATGGAACCTTTTCACTATTAAATCTCCCATATATAATTAAAACTGGAACATCATATATATGTCCTATATAACATCTATGAACAGGTCCAAAAGAAGTGTTTATTGTTACTCTTTTTAAATTAAATTTTTTTATTGTTTCATCACTTCTTAAAATAATTGCAACTTCTGGTTTAAATTCATTTAACATATTATCCTCCTAATTCTTAAAAAACATTGTAGGTAAATAACCATCATGCACAGAAACTCTTTTTTTCTTTAAAATTTTAAATTGTTCCTTATTTAAATTATCATTATTTTCAAATGGACAATAAGGATCTCTTTGTTCCAATGTTTTATACCATAACATTCTTCTATCATATACCCCACCTCGACATTGATCTTTTATTGAACAATCATTACATTCCTTAGGTATAGGTGCTTCAATAAATTCATTAAATTTTACTTTAGAAAGAACATTGTTTTGTCTAATATCATATTTATTTCTATAACCTTCACTTATTAAATAGGTAGAAGGACATATACTTCCATCAGGTAATATTCTTAAACTATTAACCCCGGTATTTTCCTTAATATTTGATCCTCTAGTATATATATTTCCTAGTAACACATCACTTAATGAAACTATTTTGTACTTCTTATAAATATATTCAATTGCATCCATTAATGTCTTATAACTTAATATAAATTTTTCATTTATTTTTTTATTATCACTTACTGGTCTATATATATTTAATCTAATTAAAGCATCATATTTTTTAGCAATAGCAAACAATCCATCAATATTCTCATGCGTCATAGTATCTTCAAAGCCAACAAAGACAATTGTTGCTTTTTTACCATCTTTCTTAAGCATTTTTAACGTATTTATTGCCCAATCATATGCTTTTGGTTGACCTCTAAAATAATTATGTTTTTCTGGATCAGCAAAATCCAACGATATATCAACTTCATCAATACATTCTTTATATATTTTATATAATCTAGGATCTTTATTAACTCTTTCATATATATATCCATTAGAAGTTAAAGACTGAGTAATTTCAGGATATTTTTTCCTAACATATAAAATAAATTCAAAAAAATCATCACTAAGAGCATTTTCCCCTGTACCATAATTGATTGAATCAATATAATCATGATTTTCATCAATAAATTTAATCCAATCTTTAATAGTAGCATCTTTTATGCTTTGTCTAGTTTCTTTACTATAACAAAACCTACAATTCATATTACATAAATTTGTAATACCCCAACCAACATTATATTTTTCCAAATATATCACCTCAAGAAAAGTATATTACAGTTTATAGCATAAATCAATTACATAATTTTTATAGTTTATATAAGATTATTTTATAAATACTTTTGTTTATAATCTTATAAATTTTTTTTATAATATTTTTAATAAAAAAATTTAGGTTAATTAATAACCTAAATCGCTTTATTTAATTTTACTTCAACAGTATTTGTTTTACCATCTCTTTCATATTCAAGTTTAATGGTATCACCAACACTATATTTATATAAAATGTATTTTAAATGAGTACTATCTTCTATTTCGATATCATTTATTTTTAAAATGACATCATCTTTTTGTAATCCAGCTACTCCTGCAGGAGAATCTTTTTCAACATCAACTACTACTACACCTTTTTCATAATCTTTATTTAAATATACTTTATAGCTAAATAAAGCATATTGATTATTAGCATCAATCATACTAACTCCTAGTAATGGTCGTTCAATTTTTTCACCATTTTCTAGTCTATCTAAGACAGATGTAGCCATTTCAATTGGAATAGCAAAGCCCATACCTTCTATTTCATCTTCAACTAATTTTAAAGTATTTATACCAATTACTTCACCATTAATATTAACTAAAGGGCCACCACTATTACCAGGATTTATAGCAGTATTAGTTTGAATTACTTCCATCATAAATGCTCCACCGTCATCTAATGTTACATTTACTGTTCTATTCTTACCAGAAATAATACCTTTAGTAACAGTACCTGCATATTTAACGTCAACCGGTGTACCTACAGCAAATACAGTATCACCTATTTCAGAATCAGTACTACTACCTAGAGACGCAACTTGTAGTACAAATGATTTATCAACACGCAAAACTGCTAAATCGGCATATTCATCACTACCTAATAAAGTAGCTTCAACGGTTACGTTTTCAGTATTAGTAACTTCTATTTTCTTAGATCCACTAATAACATGATTGTTAGTCAATATATAACCATATTTATCATCAGTTTTGTATACAAATCCTGTTCCAGTTGCTTGTAATTGACTGCTATAATTTAAAACTGTAACAACAGAATCATAAACTTTATCTACTGCTGGAGCAATAGTATCGCTTTCACTAATGTTAACTTCTTGAACTACCTTTTCACCATTTTCATTTGGAATATAATAAACTACTAATAATGTTCCACTTATTCCAATAAATAATGACAATATAACAGAACATATATAAATTATTTTATTTTTCACATCAATCACCCTTTCAATCTATATTTTCTAATTCTCGCCAATTATCTGGAAATCCAATTTTGTTTAAAATCGATTTTGTATCAACCGATTCAATTTTGCCATCTAAAATATCTATTTCATAACCTATTTCATTTATTAAATCATGAAATTCCCCATCACCTAACATTTGTCTTAAAATTATTAAAACAGCAAAAAAATCGTTTTTACCATATATGTACTCATTTTCAACTTTTGGAATATTTAAAAATTGATGGAATCTATTATCAGGAATACTCCTTTGAGTTACATGATCATATAGAATATCTTCATGAGCACATAAATTTCTATAGTTCGATAACAGATACAAATAAATATTTAACTCTTCTGAGTCTATGTGATAAAAATCAGCAATTTCCTCTTGATCTTCATACTTTAATATAGAATATAATTCAGAAATTATTCCAAAAGATAAAACTTTAACAGAAACCCACATTGGAATATAACCATAATTACTGATATAGTGTTTAGTAGCTCTATGTTGTTTTCCATTTAATCTAATTTGTCTTTTCATTTTATTGATTACATCATTGACTTGACTTAGTTTAAAACTTTCATACCTAAAATGCTTAGGATTTAAATAATCTTTTTCCCTATGACCATATTTTTTTGACATTTGATAGCTAATAATAGATTTTATATTATTTTCAATAATCATAATATTTTTAAACATAATATTTCTTAATCTACGATCAAAAATAAATATAGCATATAATTCTTCAAAAGTAGCACCAGGCACAAACTTATTATTATTACTAGCACTAGTTAATAAATGTCTATAACCATTAATAAAAAAATAATTTTCTTTAAACAGTATTTCCTTTGTTTTTTCATAATCAGTTATTTTTAGTCCTTTTGATTCTAATATTTCAATTTGTTCTTCCAAAGTCTTAAATGTCTTTTGCATTTTACCACCATTATAATTATATCATAAAATATGACGAAAAAAGTGAAAAATAAATGATAATTTAATTTTATAAAAAAATAAGCACAATTATGTGCTTACCTTTTGTTAATCTGCTAAACCTACATATTTAACAATTAATTTGAATAAATTACTGTCAGTAACTTTTTGAACAGATTTTTTACCGTTATATTCAACTTCTTCAAAAATTACATACTCTTCTAAAATATCTTTTTCATCATCAGTTAATCTTGCAGAAACAAAATAATTGTTATTTTTATATACTGCTTGTTTTAAAACAATGTACTTCTTACCATTTTCAAGTTCCATAACTTGATTTATTCTATTTTCCATAATTATCGTGTCATACCTCCTTCAGATATTCCTAATTCATCTAATACAGCATTATAATCATCAGTTTTTTCTTCTGTCATATTATCTTGTGGAGCTGATACGTTATCTGGGTTAACTGCGACATCAATATTACCAGTAGAATCATCAAATGTAACGCCATCAATTGAATCAGAAGTAGTATAATCGTAATTTGTATCGTTTGAAACTACATCAGAATTTTCTAAGTTACTATTATCTACAGCAACAGAACCATCTGGAGTATCGATAACAAATGTATCTCCAGGTTGTACAGTTACATCTACTGAATCTAGAGTAGGTTCAGGTTCTGGATCAGGATAAACTGGATCTGGAAGAACAGGATCTGGAACTTGATCTGGAGTAATTTCTTCAGGATAATCTGGATTTGGGAAAATAATATCTTGATAATTTTGATCTGAAGTAGTTTGATCTGGAATAACTACAGTAGAATCTGGAATAGGATTTACGACACCTCCACCACCTGTATTAGTATTGCCACCAGTTGAAGGTTTCTTCATATGACTTAAAATTTTATTAACTTTATCTTGAACTGCTTCATAATCATATCCAGCATCAGTTAAACGATCTTTTCTATCTTGTCCATTACCCCAATCACCATGAATAACTTCCCAAGCTAACTCCTCAATAGATTTTTTAGGAGCTTCAGGTTCTTCTTCAACTACTTCAACCTCGACTTCAGGCTCTTCGGCAGTTTCAGGTGTTGCTGTTTCCACAGTTGCAATTTCTTCAATAGATGGAGCAACTACTTTTTCATTACCACAACGAGACAATAATAAGCCTACTGCTAAGCCACCAGCTACAATCAAACCTATTTTTACTTTTCTCCAAAAATTCTTTCTATATGGCCCTGTTATTTTTTCTAAAATAGCTTTATTTGGAGACTTCCAAGACACAATTGGAACAGGATTATTGTTGTCTTCTGTTTTTTCTGGTTTGTTGCTATCAACTGATGGTGAAGTTACGTCATCAGTTCTTTCAGGATTTGTCCCAACAACTATTGGCGGAATATCATTTTCTTCTTTTTCAGCTTCATCACTATCAACTGATGAAGTACCTCCCCCTTCAGTTTTTTCAAAATCTTCACCGAAAACTATTGGAGGAATATCATTTTCGTATCTTTCTGGTTCACCACTAAATACTATTGGTGGAATATCATTTTCTTCTTTTTCAAATTCATCATCATCAACTGGTGGTGTAACAACTTCTTCAGTTCTTTTAGGATTTGCTCCGACAATTATTGGAGGAATATCATTTTCTTCTTTTTCAAATTCATCATCATCAACTGGCGGTGTAACAACTTCTTCAGTTCTTTTAGGATTTGCACCAACAACTATTGGTGAAACTAGAGTCTCACCCCTTTTTGGCTCATCTGTCACAATAGTCATACCTTCTAACCCATCAGTAGATATAATTGGTTCGTGAACAGTTTCATTTTTTTTAGGCTCATAATGACTACTTTGAGATTTTTTTAATCTAGCTACCATTTCATCTAATTCTGTTTCATAATCGTAATAAACAGCATTTTCTCTCATTTTTAAAATTTCCAATTGGCTATTTAATGAGTCTAACTTAGATTGATCCTGTGCCATTAAATATTTATTAACACCAGTTCTCTCATTTAAAGTCTTAGTTTTACCTTCTAATAATTTCATTTCATTATTTCTAATATTTTCTAAATTTTTTCTTTCTTTCTTAGCTAATGTTATTGAAAAATCAGATGAGAAAGAAGCTTTTGTCAATTTTTCTATTCTTCTATCAATTTCATTTATTTGTTTTTGTATTCTTCTTTTTTCTTGACTTATTTCATCTTTTTGACTTTCATAAGCTTCTGTAGGTAATACTATTTGCTTTAAACGTAAATCAAATAATTGTGAATTTAATGATTCTTTATTCTTTTCTTCTTGTTCGATTCTAAATTCATAATCTTTTTTACTATTTTCATATTTAATTATATTTGCATCTATTGCTTTAATATCTGCTTCATATTTTGCAACATTTCCTTCTAAATCATTAATTTCTTGATTCATTGCCTCAACAGCAAAGATAGAAGGTAAATAATTATCAGGATTATTAAGTTTTTCTTCTAAGGCAAGTTTTTCAATTAATATGTCAGCTTGCATTCTTTGGTTTTCTGCTATTTCATCTTCCGCATCAATATAATCTTTATTAGCTAATTTATCTGGCATTTTAGCTTTCATTTCTTGTAATTTTTCTAAAGCTTCTTCCATACTTATTTTATCTTTTTCAAGATTATCAATTAATGATTCTATTTCTATTGGAAAATCAAATGATAAATATTCTTCTCTTCCAGTAAAAGCTTTAACAGTAGCTTGTAATTGTAATAATTTTCTTTGATCGCTTTCTTTTTTTGTTTTATCAATAGTGTCTTTTTTCGAATTTTCCATTTCTACTATAGAATTTAATAAAGCATTATATCTATCCTTACTATTGGCCAATGTTTCTAAGCGTTGATTAATTTGTTTTTTGCTTGTCAACAGATCCTTCATTTCATCATTGTATTGATTTAATTCATTTTTTACAAATTGAATTCCAGCTCTTGCTTCTGCAATTTTTCCCAATACTTTCTTATCTTGCTCAGGAGTTGGATTATTTCCTAAACGTCTTAATTCTGCACTATAACGTTCTAAATCTTTTTGAGCTTCGCTTAATAATGCTTTACTTGCTTCTATTTCTTTTGTTACAGCATTAATTCTATTTTCATTACTAACTTTGTTAGCTTCGTTTTGTGCAATTTCTTCTTCGATTTTTCCTATTCTATAATTATAGTCATAAATTTTTGCTTGATTTTTCATGTAAGAAAAATCTTGATAATTACTATCATCTTCTAATTTTGTTTTTAATTCTTGAATTTCATAATTTAGCATTTCACGTTGTTTTTGAATTTTATCTAATTCTTCATCTTTACTTTTCTTAGCAGCTTCTGTTACTTTATCATTATTGACAGCATCTAGCATTTCTTTAAGTCGTTTTAATAATTGATCTTTTCTCATAAAAACACCTATCTTTCTAAATCTCTATACTGCATTTTGTATTGATATCTAATATTATCTATCTTATCGATGTCACTTAAACTATTTACATCATATCCTAATGTTCTAAATGCTGCTATCATTTCATCGTAAGAAACATAGCCATCAGTAATTGGTAACCATTCTTGTATACTTCCGCCTGCTGTTCCTTTTTCTAACTTATAGTATTTATAAACAGTTGCTTGAGTAGATTCATCTTTTTTTGCACCGCTTACTGGGGCAGTAATATAGTAAGTATTCTCTTTGCTAGCATCACTACTTCCGCTTGGATAATAAGATTTTTGTGTTGCAACATTATACCATTTCCACATTGTATCAGTATATTTATATCCAGTTTGTTTTTCACAATTAATACCATTTACAACAGATGATTCACAAGCTTTAGATGACCAATCAGTCATTTTTTGACAAACTGTTCCTCTATCAACTGAATTAGTCCCATCACAAGTATAATACATGTCAACAGGTTTAGTATAGCCATCTGTTCTTAATGCACAAATAGTAGTGCCAACCATAGCCCCAGGTAATTTACCTTCTGGATCAGCACATTTATATTTATAAGGCCATGCAACCTTTTCATATCTATACATTGTAACAGTAGTAATCTTTCTATAACTTGCTTCACTTGGTTTAGTTGTAGAATAATTTGTTACTGTCTTACTACTTCCTTTAGTTGAATATCCCTCAGGTTGAGTAGATGAGTATCCTCCATTGTTCCAATAATTATTAACAGTTTTTTCTGTATACCATTTATATCCTGTTTGTTGGTCTTCTTTACCGCTATAACCACTTTTTGGAATACTAGCATAATACTCAATTACTTTTGTAGCATCTGTTAAATTATTTGGATAATAATACTTTTCTCCTGTTTGCATTTCTTCACCCAAATAAGTATATCTAACATCTGTTTCATCAGTAACATCTGACTCAGTACCATCTTGCCATATACCATAATCAGTGTCTTCATCAGTTCCACAAACTAAATTAGATGAATAATGATATGTTCCACTTTCTAAATAACATACAGTTACATAAGTGTTAGTCTTATCGCATGTTTCATAATCACTAATTTTTATTAATCCTTCTTTTTCTAATTCATCTAATGTTACATTATAACATACACCAATTTCAGTTGGTAAATATTCTGGATATATCTCGTAGTATTCTTTAGCAGCTTCAATCAAGTCATCTTTTAATACTGGTTTATTACATGCTTTTAACAATAACAATACTATAATAACCGCTGCTACTAGTATTAAAAATGATATTAAAATTCTCAACCATGGAATTCTATTTTTTTCTTCGTTATACTCTGTATAACTGTAATTTTCGTCCATACTTTCCACCTCTAGAATAATAATAACATTTTTATAAAATTTTTACAAGTATAAACTTCAAATTTGTGTAAAATATTTGATTAATCCGTTTTTTATACTAATAGCTATTTTTTCTTGATAGCTATTTTGCTTTAACAAATATCTTTCGTTATGATTAGAAATAAATCCTACTTCTAATAAAACACCGGGTATTTTTACTCTTTGATATAAATAATGATTATTTATCTCTTTATATTCTCGGTTAGTTTTTAAATCTTCTTTAAATTGTTCTTGCATAATCTTAGCTAAACTTTTATTTTTTTCATTAACAACATCATAAAAAGCTTGTGCTCCTTGCCATTTACTAGACATATCAGAATTTAAATGAATAGATAAATATATATCTGCATTTGAGTCATTTATAATGTTTACCCTTCTAGACAAATCACTTCTTTTCCTATTTATTGTATTTTTTACTGATAAATCATAATCACCATATCTAGTTAAATAAACTATAGCTCCATTTTTTTCTAATTCAGTTTGAATTTTTAAACTTATTTCTAAATTTAAATTTGATTCATATAAATCATTATATATTGCTCCTGGATCGGCTCCACCATGACCAGGATCAATATAAATAACTTTTCCTAACAATGGTAAATTTAAAGCATTAATAATTCCTATAGTATATAAACTTATTAAAAATAATAATAAATAGAATATCTTATTTTTCATATATTTCACCTATTTAAATATATGAAAAAAAGTAGATAAATCTACTAATTATTAATACCATGATGTACTGTTGGACTTGTTACATTTAATGAAGCAAATACATAGCCGTGGGATAATCCATATTGAATTATTTGTTCTACAGCTTTGACGCTTCCATAATTTGTATCATGCTGTAATACCACATTGTTTCCTTTTCTCAAACTCTTAATAACTGCATTAGCTATTTTGGTTGAATCTTTAGTAGTCGTATCAGATGAAGAAACATTCCAATCAAAATATTTATAACCTCTTAATTCGACTTCTTTAGATAATCTAGTCATTATTCCTTTATTAAATCTACTTACAGTATTAGAACTACCACCAGCAAATCTTAAAATATGACTATATTCTCCTGTTATTCTTTTGATTCTTTTATTAACTTTGTCTACATCTTTAAAAAAAGCTTCTTCACTTTTATATATTTCATTATATTTATGACTATAACTATGAATACCAATACTATGTCCTTCTTTATAAGCTCTTTTAATTGTCGAATCACTTCCATTGCTAGTTACAAAAAACGTAGCCTTTACATTATATTTTTTTAATGTATCTAATAAAGTATTGGTATAACTACTTGGCCCATCATCAAATGTTAAATAAATAACTTTACTACCTACCGGAATATCAGGATTTTTATTATATACATAAACTGTTCTAGTAACTTCTGTTTTATTCTTTAAATCATCAACAACTGTATATTTTATAATATATTTCCCTTCTTTGTTACTATCTACATTACCACTTATCTTCACTCTATTTGTTACATCACCCAAACAATTATCAGTAGCTGTGTAACCTGATTCACTATACTTTTCTCCCACCTTTAAATAAACAACACTAGATCCTTTTAATTTTATTTTTGGTTTTTCTCCATCTTTATATTCTATTGGTATTTCTAAAACAGTTTCATTATTTGAACTATCACTTACTTTTAAAATATATTTATTATCAATTACTTCTTTTGTTACTTTATCTGTTATATCTTTATCATAATTATCCACAACTTTATAATTAATATCTCCATTTTTGTTTGGACATGATTCAATTACATCTTTATCCACAGTAATAACAGGAGGTTCATCATCATAAACTTTTATTTCTTTTTCTATCTTTTTATTTTTAAATAATATTTTTGATTCATATTTAATTTTATAATTACTAACTATATTAGTGTCAACATTACCTTCTATATTAACTGGTATTTTGAACAAGCAAAAGCCAAATATATCTTCTAAACAGCTTGATACATCTTCATTATAATTATCAAATACTTTAACATCGTTACTTTCAACAGTTATATTTATTTTTAAAGTAAAAATATAAAATAATAAAATAAAACTTATAACAAATATAATAACAACTTTCTTCATAATATACCTCAAGTAATTATTTTACCATAAATAAATTTTATTTAAAGCTGTTTTGTAAAATTTAAAAAAATTAGACACTTTTGTGTCTAAAATAAATTCCATGGATAATAATTTGGCAATGTCTCTTCAAAAACTAATTCTTCTTTTGTTATTGGGTGATAAAAGGTTAATTTATTTGCAAACAAACAAACAGGTATTTTTTTTACTTCTATCTTATTATATTTATTATCACCAACTAATGGATGATTATGATGTGCAAATTGAACTCTTATTTGATGTGATCTTCCGGTTTTTAAATTAATTTTAACTAAAGAATAATTATTAACATATTTTACTAATTCATATTCTAAGATTGATTCTTTACCATTTTTATCTACTTTAGTTATATTTGTTTTTTTATCTTTTAATAAATTATCTTTATATATACCTTTATCAACTTTGCCAATAACTATAGCATGATATTCTTTTTTAAACTGTTTTAATCTTATTTGTTCACTTAATCTTGAAGCAGCTTTACTTGTTTTCGCAAATACCATAACCCCACTTACAGGTCGATCTAATCTATGAACTAATCCTAAATAAACATTTCCTTGTTTATTATATTTTTCTTTTAAATATTTTTTTAACATATTTAATAAATCTTCATCTTTAGATTCATCTTCACAAACTGGTACATTAACAGGTTTTACTACAACTAATAAGTGATTATCTTCATATAGTATCTTCATTTTCCCATCTTCCATATATACCACAAGGTAAAACCAAATTATCATCTTTGATAGGTAATCCAATTTCACCTGCTGTAACTTTTCCTTTATATTTACTTTCTAAAGTTGTTTTTAAAATATTATATAAAACTGTACTTGATATACCAGTTGTGTAAGCATTAATTAAGAAAAATAATGGTTTATCACTTAATATTTTTAGACATTCATTAATTAAATTATATAAATTATCTTCAAACTTCCACATTTCACCATTAGGCCCTCTACCATAACTAGGAGGATCCATAATAATCACATCATATTTATTTCCTCTTCTAAATTCTCTTTGTACAAATTTTAAACAATCATCGACAATAAATCTTATTTTATTATTTTCTAGACCACATAACTTCATATTTTCTTTGGCCCATTCAACCATACCTTTAGATGCATCAACATGAACAACATCAGCTCCTGCATAACTTGCTGCCATAGTTGCACCACCTGTATAAGCAAACAAATTCAAAACTTTAATTTTTCTTTTACTATTTTTTATTTTATTTATTGAAAAATCCCAGTTAGCTGCTTGTTCGGGAAATAATCCAGTATGTTTAAAATTAGTTGGACTTACTTTAAATCTTAAATCTTTATATTTTATTATCCAATGATCGGGTAATTGTTTTTTATATTCCCAATAACCCCCACCTTTATTAGAGCGATGATAAAAAGCATCTATATTATTCCATAAATTACTATTTTTAATAGGCCACATTGCTTGAGGATCAGGTCTTCTTAATATGACATTCCCCCATCTTTCTAACTTTTCGCCATTACCAGCACTTAAACATTCATAATCAGTCCATTCATTACTTAACAACATAAAATCACCTTTATTAATTATACCATAATATTTACAATTATTAAAAAATATGATAAAATACTCCGCACTAGGGAGGGTTAAAATGGAAACAAATGAGATTATTAATGATTTAACTGAAAGAATTGATAATATTGATGCTGAAAAAGCAAGTCAAAGAGAAGAAGCTATTAAACAATTAGTTGAATTAAGAAATGATGCAATTGAATTAGTTAATCGAGCTAAAGATAATTTGGATAAAGCACAATTAGAACTAGAAAAATCTAAATCAAGCTTAACAAGAATAAGTAAAGGGCTATGTAAAATTAGGGAATATCACAAATTTTCAGATTGGCAACAAAGTAAACCAGAATTTGTAGAAGGTGATATTGAATTTTCTAGTTATCCATTACCAAGCTATTATTATAGGACATGTGAAATATGTGGTAAAACAGAAACAACTTATGATAGACCTTTATACTATAGAAAATAGTAATCTAATTAAGATTACTATTTTTCATTATATATTCTTTCATATATTTTTTTAATATCTTCAACTTTAGTTTCTTTTGGATTTCCACCTAAACATATATCATTATAAGCCGCATTGGCTAGCCAATCAATATCTTTTAAAGAGACATTTAATTCCTTTAAATTAGAAGGAATACCTAATTTTTTATTCATTTCTTTAATAGAATTTACTATATTACTTGCTACTTGTTCATTAGATAAGTTATCAACTTCTAAATTCATAGCCTTAGCAATTTCTTTTAATTTATCATAGCAAACATCAGAATTATACTCTATTACATAAGGTAAAATAACAGCATTAGCGATGCCATGAGGTGTATCATATAAAGCACCTAGTGGATGAGCCATAGCATGCACTAAACCTAATCCTGCATTAGAAAAGCCCATACCTGCTATATATTGTCCTAACCCTACATCTTCAATAGCTTTTTCATCTTCCTCATTTACCGCTTTTTCAATACTATTAAATATTAATTTAATTGCTTCTAAATGAAACATATCAGTCATTTCCCAAGCTGATTTAGTAATAAATCCTTCAATAGCATGAGTTAATGCATCCATACCTGTAGAAGCTGCTACCATTTTAGGCATTTCCATCATTAATTCCTGATCAATTATTGATAATACAGGAATATCATGAGGATCAACACATACCATTTTTTTAACTCTTTCTTCATCAGTTATAACATAGTTAATAGTAACTTCAGCAGCAGTACCAGCAGTAGTTGGAATTGCAATAATAGGCAATGATTTATTTTTTGTTTGGGCAGTACCATCTAAAGAAACAACATTACTAAATTCAGGATTAGTCATAATAATGCCGATTGCTTTAGCTGTATCAATAACTGATCCACCACCAATAGCAATAATATAGTCAGCATTAATTTCCTTACATTTACTAACACCATCTTTAACATTTTTGATAGTTGGATTAGGCTTTATTTCCATAAATAATTCATATTCAAAGCCATCTAACACTTCTAAAACTTTATCAGTAACACTTTTTAATATATTTTCTTGTGTTACTATTAAAGCTTTTTTATATCCTCTTTTTTTTATTTCTTCTTTTAATACACTTCTTGATCCATAACCAAAATAAGAAGTTTCATTTAATATAATTCTGTTAATCATTTTATCGCCTCTAGTAAAAATTATATTATTATGAAACTTCTCAGTCAAGAAAAATATTTTTTAATCTGTCAACTTACAGTCTAGAAATGGCCTCTTTAATTACATTGATTGAATCTTGTAATTTTTTAGTTTCTTCATCTGTTAAATTAACAAATATCTTACCTTTAATACCTTTTTTATTAATAATAGCTGGTAATCCGATAAAAATATCATTATTTTCATCATAGGTTGACACTGTAATGATACTATTTTCATTATTTAATATAGCATTGGTAATTCTAACTAAACACATACCAATTCCATAGTATGTAGCACCTTTTCTATTAATAATTTCATAAGCAGCATTTTTTACATTCAAATAAATTTCATTTAATTCAGTATCATTTAAATAGTCTTTAATATTTTGTAGTCCAATATTAGCGTTACTCCAAGGAACAAATTCTGAATCACCATGTTCTCCGATAACATAAGCATGTACATTTTTTGGACTTACTTCTAATTTATCAGCGATCATATATCTTAACCTTGATGTATCTAAACTAGTTCCTGAACCTATTACTTTATTAGTAGGTAAGTTAGAATATTTCCAAGTTAAATAAGTCATTACATCCAATGGATTAGTGGCCACTAAAAAAATACCATTAAATCCATTATCCATAACTTTAGTAACAATATCTTTAAATATTTTACTATTCTTATAAATTAAATCCATTCTTGTTTCGCCTTTTTCTTGATTTGCTCCAGCCGCAATAACAACTATAGTAGCATCTTTACAATCTTCATAACTACCTGCTTTAATATCAATTTTATTTGGTGCGAAAGCTAAGCAATGATTTAAATCCATTACTTCGCCTATTACTCTTTCTTTATCTAAATCTATTAAAACTAATTCATTAACATTAGTATTTTGATTTAATAAAGCATAAGCATAACTCATACCAACATTTCCGCATCCGATTAAAACTATTTTATTCATTATTTCGCCCTTTCATTTTCAAAATTTAGTGATTCTTTTTCTATTTTTTTCATCATAATTTTTTTTGTTCTTTCTAGTTGATTGATATTCATATTATGTACATTGCTTAACAATAAATTCAAGTATTGTTCATATTTCTCATCATTTATAGAAATATTTTCTAATTTATCTAATAAATCTTCTATCATCTATTTCCCTTTCTTTTGTTTTCATTAATATAATCTACTACACAATTTAAAGTTTGTTCACCATCTTTTATATAATCTTCATATTTTGTTCCATCAGTTGGATACTTTCTACCACATAAAGTTTTGTACAAAGCCTCTCCAGAATTTTCTTTCTTTACACCAACTCCCATTATACAGTATAAAGAATGGTTAATTGGATGTATTACAATTCTAATTTGATCGTACTTTAATTTTCTAAAGTCTTTATAACGAGAAGTAAAGCCTTCAATAATTTTATTAGTCAAAGTTCCATCTTTCAAGGACTCAATAAGTTCTAGTACTTTGCCTAAATATTCTTTGTTAACACTTTTTAAATCCTTTAAAAAATAGGGCTTACCATTTGAATCCTGCGCGAAAATAATTTTTGCCTCATTTTTTATAGCAAGATCATCATCTTTTTTAATAATATTAAAATATTGATTTCTAAAATTAACGTATCTAGTAATTACTTTTTGATAGTCTTTAATTATTTCCTGTTTTAATGTTTTATCTACATAAAAATCTTTATCTTTAATTAAAGAAATCAAATTCATAATTTCACTTTGAATTTTCTTAATCATTAAAATATAGAAAAGTTTTAAATCATTGTGATCAGAAATTTCTTGATTTAAATCATTAAAATATTGGTCAAAATCATTATAATAATCTAATAACGAATAGTGTAATTCAACCTTCTTTGCAATTTCTGAATTGTAATCAATATCATTTTCTTCAATTTTTTCAAAACCAAATGATAACATATCTAATACATCATTTTTATAACTATTAGGCATATTATGAATTTTTTCATATATTGTTTTATTATAAATATTTAATAATTCTAAATATTTAATTTGTTTTAAAATATTTAAATTTTTCTCTTCAAAAAAAGAATTTAAATAATTAACAAATTTATATGGAATAAATTGATTATATTTTACCCTTGAAATAATATTTTTAAATATACTAATCCTTGTTTGATTATTATTTATTAACTTTTCTTCTTCACTAACCTGTAAATTGATTTTTTCATACTCTATTTTTAAATTTGAGAATATTTTATTTATAATATTTACAGCACTTTCATATTCTTTATATTCAGTTAATTTTTTTCTTCTTAATGTTTCAATAAGAGTTATTTTTTTTAGCAACATTGTATAACTATTATTATCTATAAAATTCAATAAAATCAATATATTTTCTTTGTTTTCTAAAATTTCATCTATACTATTAGAATGTGATAATACTTCACTATATAAATCTTGTGTAGTCTTTAAATTTTCTAAATTTTCTTTTTTAGATTGATAAACACTAATTTCGTATTCTAATATTTGCAATATTTCTTCCATATATGTATCACCACATTAATTTTAACATAAAAAAATAACCAAGTAAACACTTGATTATCTTTTACTAAATTGTGGTGCACGACGAGCTGCTTTTAAACCTGGTTTCTTACGTTCTTTTTGTCTTGCATCTCTAGTTACAAAACCAGCTCTTTTTAAAACTTTACGATAACTATTTTCTGAAGTTTCATTTACTTTATCATATTCTAATAAAGCTCTTGTAATTCCTAATCTGATTGCTCCTGTTTGACCTGTAAATCCGCCACCATTAACTTTTACATCAATGTCAAAAGTTTTTTCATTGTTTGTAGCTACTAATGGTTGCATTAAATCCATAACATTAGTTTCATATGGGAAGAATTCTCTAACATCACGACCATTAACAGTAATTTTACCACTACCTGAAGTCATTTTAACTTGAGCTACAGAAGATTTTCTTCTACCAGTACCAAGATATATTTTCTTTTCCATAAATTCCTCCTATTTCATTTCCTTTGGTTTTTGAGCCATATGTGGATGTTCACTTCCAGCATAAACAAATAATTTTTTGTACATTTGTCTACCTAATCTTCCTTTAGGTAACATACCTTTTACAGCTCTTTCAATCATTTCTACAGGATAATCTTCACGCATAGTTCTTGCAGTTCTTTCTCTTAATCCACCAGTATATCCACTATGATTATAATAGATTTTGTCATCTAATTTGTTACCAGTTAAATTTACTTTACTAGCATTGATAACAATAACGTTATCACCACAATCGATATGTGGAGTGTAAGTTGGTTTGTGTTTACCACGTAATACTGTAGCAACTTTAGTAGCTAAACGACCTAAATTTTCACCTTCAGCATCGATTACCCACCAATCTCTTACTACATCTTCTTTTCTTTGCATATAAGAATTTTTCATATTATTTTCCTTTCTTCCAAATAATGAATTGTCCCAAGATTCATTAAATGTGGGAATAAATTAATGTACCGCTATTAATTATATAAAAAAAACATATATTTGTCAATGAAATTATATGTTTTTTGTTAACTTTTTATCTATAAAATACATCTTTTAGATATAATCCTTCAGGTGGTGCAGTAATACCTGCTTTTCTTCTGTCTTTAGCTTCTAATATATCTAATACATCTTCACTTTTTCTTTTACCTTCGCCTATTTCAATTAACAAACCAACCATATTTCTTACTTGATACCTTAAAAATCCAGTACCTAAAAAAGAAATAATGAATCTATTAACATCCTTAACATTTCTAATTAAATTAGTTTGAATAATAGTTCTAGTAAAATCTTCTTTTTCTTCATCTGCTTTTGAAAATGATTTAAAATCATGAGTTCCTTCTAGATATTTTAAAGCTCTTTCCATTTCAACTAGATCTAATTTTTTATTATATTGATATATATAATCTTTTTCGATTGGATTATATTCCCCCATATTTATTTTGTAAATATATTCCTTAGCAGAAACATTAAATCTAGCGTGAAAATCATCACTTACTTCTTCTACTTTTTTAATATAAATATAATCAGATATCAAACTATTTAAAGCTTTTTGTAATTTATCACATGTAATATTCATATCTAAATCAAAATGCGCTCTTTGATTTAAAGCATGAACTCCTGCATCAGTTCTTCCAGATCCTGATACAGATATTTCCTTATCACTTAATTCTTTTAAGGCTTTTTCTAATTCACCCTGAACAGTTTTTAATCTAGGTTGTTTTTGATAACCTTTAAATTTTGATCCATCATAACTAAATGTAATTGAATATCTCATAATACAACTTCCTTCATAATTAAAATAAATAACCCTAAATGCATTAATACTAAAAATGTATCATAAAAACGCCATTTATTTTGTCTAAAATTAATTCTTTTACTATTAACATTATATAATCTTACTTCCATAGAGTCTGCTAAATCATCAGCTTTCTTAATACTTAAAACAAACATTGGAATTATCAAGGATTTTATAGCTAATATTTTCCCTTTTAAATTAGAATTATAATAATCAATACCACGACTAGCTTGTGATTTGATTATCTTATTTCCTTGATCAATAATAGTCGGTATAAATCTTAGTGCTAGACTGATAGATAAAGCCATTTTATTAACCGGTATTCCAATTATTTTTAAAGGTAAAAATAATTTTTCTATACCATATGTTATTTCCGTTGGTGGTGTGGTTAAAGTTAGAATTGATGTATATAAAACAACAAATACTAATCTAAGAATAGTAATAATTGTAACATTTAAATTACTACCAACAATTAAATTAATAATTAATATAAAAATTAATAACCATTTAATACTAAATATTGTTTTAAAATAAATATCAAAAGGTACTTTAGTATTACATAACATAAGTACTAACAAAACTAATAATAAAACATTAATTTTTATATTAAAGGTTAAAAAGCTCATTATAATAAACAATAAAACACATATTATTTTGGCTAAAGGATTCATTTTATGAACTAAGGAATTAATTGGATAATATCTACCAATCATTACTTTATTTAACATAACGATACACATCCTTCATTAAATCATTAATATCATCTCTATAACCAATTTTTATTCCTTTTTTTTCTAATACTAATTGTTCAAATTCAATTATTTTAGGTCTTTTTAATCCATACTTTTCAATATCTTGTTTAAATACATCATATTTATTTCCTTCTAAAACTATTTTACCTTTATTTAATAATATAACATGATCACTTATTTTTAACAATAAATCAGTATCATTACTTACTACAATAATTGTTTTTTTATATCTATTTTTAAGTAATTTTATTATTTTTATTAAATTTTCTTTACTTTTATTATCTAAACCGATTGTTGGCTCATCTAATATTATTACTTTAGGATTAAATGCTAAAATAGATGCAATAGCAACTTTTCTCATTTCTCCACTACTTAATGTAAAAGGATTTCTATTTAAATAACTATTATCTAACCCCATCATAATTAAAGCATCACTTATATGTTTTTCTATACTTTTTACAGATTTATTAAAATATTTCATGCCAAATTCAATTTCTTCTTTAACTGTTTTACAAAAAAATTGTTCTTCAGGCATTTGAAATACTAATCCTATTTTATATCTTAAGTTATTAATATTTTTTATTTTTCTCGTTTTACTAATAACTCTACTTCCTACTTGAATATTACCTTTAGAAGGAATTATTAAAGCATTTATAAGTTCAATTAAAGTAGTTTTACCACTACCACTTTTTCCCATGATACTAGTTATTTTTCCTTCTTTAAAAGTAGTATTAATATCGGCTAATACTATTTTAGATAATGGTGTTTTCTCATTATAGACATAAAATACATGATTAAATTTTACTTCCATAAAATATCCACCATCTCTTCCATATCATAAATAACATGATCAATTAAATCATAAAACATTAAACGATTAGATAATTCCACCATAAAAGGTAATTCAAAACCTAAATTGTGTAATTTATCTTCTTCCTTATAAACTTCTTCTTTTGTTCCACTTAAAACTATTTTACCTTTATCTAAAACGTATATTTTATCACTTATTAATGTATCTTCAATATCATGAGTAATATTTAAAATAGTTAATCCTTTACTATTTAATTCCTTTAATATGTTTAATATTTTTTCTTTATCATAAGGATCTAACATGGTTAATGCTTCATCTAATATTAATATTTTAGGATCATGCACTAAAGCTGACGCTAAACTCACTAATTGTTTTTGATTGCTATTTAAATCGTGAGGATTACATTCTAATATATCATATATACCCAAATATTTAGATATTTCTTCTATTTTTTTTCTAATAATTTGTTTTTTATAATTCATATTTTCTAATGTAAAAGCAATGTCATCCATAACCGTTTCAGCTACAAATTGATTATCAGGATTAGTAAATACTACTCCGATAATTTTCCTTATATCTTTTCTATTGTCTTTTAATAAAGGAATATCATTTATTTCAATTTTACCATTATATCTATATAATCCTACTAATATTTTTACTAAAGTAGATTTCCCACTTCCATTAGGTCCAATAATTGAGGTTATTTTACCTTTTTCAATATCCATATCTACATTATCAAACATATCTTTTGTTCGATATTTAAAAGTTAAATTTCGAATAGTAATCATGAACACATCACCATTAAATATTATAATATAAAATCTATTATTTTTCAAATAAAAGTGCTATAATATTGAATGAGGTGAATTTATGAATAATGTATTTGAAAAATATGAATCAGAAGTAAGATCATATTGTAGAACTTTTCCTAAAGAATTTGTAAAATCTAAAGGAGCTATTATAACTGATGTTGATAACAATGAATATATAGATTTTTTTGATGGTGCTGGAGCTTTAAACTATGGACATAATAATGATTATATTAAAGAAAAATTAATTAAATATTTAGAAGACGATGGAATTATTCATTCTCTAGATATGTTTACTACACCTAAAAGAGAATTCATTGAATTTTTTGAAGAGAAGGTTTTAATTCCAAGAGGATTAGATTATAAAATACAATTTACTGGTCCTACAGGAACTAATGCCGTAGAAGCAGCTTTAAAACTTGCTAGAAAAGTTAAAAAAAGAGAAAATATATTTGCTTTAATGGGTTGTTTCCATGGAATGACATTAGGATCTTTAGCGCTTACTAGTGATACAGATAGTAGAAAAGGTGCAGGAGTAAGTTTATCAAATGTAACTCATATCCCAACACCATACATGTTTAATCAATTAAATGTTATTGATTATTTAGATAAAATATTATCAGATGATCATTCAGGTATTGATAAACCTGCTGCTATAATTCTTGAAACAGTTCAAGCTGAAGGTGGCGTATATGTATTTGATAATAACTTTTTACAAGGTATTAGAAATATATGTGATAAATATGATATTCTAATGATTGTTGATGATATTCAAGTAGGATGTTGTAGAACTGGTAATTTCTTCTCTTTTGAAAGAGCTGATATAGTTCCTGATATGGTTACATTATCTAAATCTATCGGTGGATATGGAATGCCTATGGCAGTAACATTATTAAAACCTGAATTAGATATTTGGAAACCAGGAGAACATAATGGAACATTTAGAGGAAATCAATTATCTATGGTTGCTGCTAAAGCAGGATTAGAATTTATGTTAAATGAAAAAGTAGAAGATCAAGTTAAAGAAAAAGAAGCTATTGTGAAAGAATATTTAACACAAAATATTGCAAGTAAATATCCAGAATGTGAAATTCGTGGAATTGGATTAATTTGGGGAATTGATGTTCATGAAGAAAGTATATCAAGACAGATAGTTGCTGAATGCTTCAACAATGGCTTAATTCTTGAAAGAGCAGGAAGAAATAATTCTGTAGTAAAAATAATGCCTCCTTTAACAATAGATAAAGGAACACTATTAAAAGGATTAAATATATTAAATAATGCTGTGGAAAAAGTTCTTACTCAAAAAGCAAAAAAAATAACCACTTTATAGTGGTTATTTTTATAATTTTAAATCCTTAATTAAACTCTCATAATAAGGAACTAAGCCTATTTTATCTGGAGTATGTTCTGGTAATTGCCAAAAATCATAGCCAGGATAATCATTACCTTCGATTATACCAGGACCATTTGGACCTATAAAAACATCCCATCCAACATATTTTACTTGTGGTATTTCTAATGCTGCTTGTTTTACTAATTCCATTGCTTCTTTAATATATGGAATTTTATATCCTATTAATTTAACATTAGTATATGGATGAGTGTCATATGTAATTAATTTAGAAGTATGTGCAACATTGCATATTTCTCCTTTTTCAACATCAACAGGACAACACAATCCATCATTTTCCATATTATCAACAAACTTACCTTTATTTCCTGACTTTGATACAACATAAACAATATGAGGTATTCCATCGACAACAATAGAAACAATTCTTAAAGAATTAATTGATAAAGGATATAATTTATTTAAAGTTTCATGTTGAACAATTAGCTCTTCAATTATACCAAAATTTTTTTCCTTATTTGTTATATAATCAAACATTTCTTTTAAATCTTTATAATCTTTTTTATATAATTTTTCTATACCTTTACCACTTTCACCAACATTAGGTTTAGCAAATATTATATCCTTATTTTTCATAAATTTTTTAAATTGATCAAATGTAACATTTTCTAAATCTAAATATTCTCTATTTAAATACTTTTTATAAATTTTATTAAATTCATTTTTATTGTTAAAAATATGTGAATAACTTTGATCGTTACAATACAAAATTAACTTTTTATTTTTTAATCTTGTAATATAAGTTTTTCTTTGTTTATGATTCATATTATAAAATGCAAAAATATTATAATCATAATATCCTGCACCATATCTTATCATACAATTTATCATATCAAAAAATATATAAATTTTTGATTTATTTGTCTTTTTTTTAACATCATCAATTACTTTAAACATTTTTTTAAATCGCATTCCGCTTAACACTTTTAAATAATATTTCAATCTAATCACCTTTTTTTTCTTGAATTTTATAACTTACTTTTAATTTTAATCTCATAGGTAATATTTTTGATAAATAAATGCCTATTTTTGTCTTTACACCTGGTATAATTATTGGCTTATTTTTAAACATTTCTTTAATTGCATATACACACACATAATCTTTAGTTAAACTTGGTAAATTAAACTTAACTTTAGCTACTTTATTAAATTCTGTATCAACAGGACCAGGACATAATGCCCCTATATAAACATTAGAGTTATCTTTTCTTAATTCTTCATTGATCGCTAATGTTAAATGTAAAACATAAGCCTTAGTTGCATAATAAGTACTCATAAGTGGCCCTGGTAAAAATGCAGCAGCAGAAGCAACATTTAATATATATCCAGAATCTCTTTTTTTAAAATCTTTTAAAAATAATTTAGTTAATGTTTGAACTGCTTTTATATTTAAATCTATCATATCTAATTCAGTATCTAACTTAGTTTCATTAAATTTACCAAACAAACCAAATCCCGCATTATTAATTAATATATCAATTTTTTCTTTTTTAACTTCATCATACAATTTCATACAATTATATGTACTAGATATATCTAATTCAATTATTTTGACATTTGTTTTTAATTGCTTAGATAAAGTTTCCATTTTTTTCTTTCTTCTTGCTACTAATATTAAATCATAACCTTTATCACTTAGTATTTTAGCAAATTCCGCACCTAATCCACTAGATGCACCAGTAATCAATGCTTTCATCTTACCACCCCACTATGTATAATTATACTAAACTATTTTATTTAATTCAATATATTTTATAAAAATATGATACAATATAATTGGTGATAATATGAAAGAAGAAATTTTAGCTCGAAATCCTAATTTTGAAGATGAATTTAGAGATTTAGTTAGTTTGGACGGTATGAGATATTTTTATCATGTAACTAATCAAAATGGAGATGAAATATGTAACGAAGGATTATATTTAGTTGAGAATAGATTAGATTCTACTACTATTGAAATACCACAAGAATTTATTGATGATCCAATTAACTATTGCTTACAAGAAAATGGTGATAATTATAGAAAAAATCCTAATATTATTTTATTAGGAATCCCTGAAGAAGATGTAAAATATGCAATAGTAAAAAATTATAATAAACCTAAAGATTGGAATCAAGATGAACCACCATTATATGTGATTCCTGCTAATTATGTTATTGGTTATATCAATAATAATTTTGATATTATAACTAATGAACAATATGAATTTTTAAATGAACATTACCTATAAACTTCAATTATGAAGTTTTTTTATTAATTAAAAAAGATGCATTATTTTGCATCTTCCTCAACTAATTCTAAAATAACCATTAACGCATCATCACCACGACGTTCATCAAGTTTTAATATTCTAGTGTATCCACCATTACGTTTAGCGTAACGAGGAGCTAAAACATCGAATACTTTTTTAACTGCTTCACTATCGTTATGTAAGAATGCTAAAGCTTGTCTACGTGAAACTAAAGTTCCTTTTTTACCATATGAAATCATTTTATCAACAAAATTACGAACTTCTTTAGCTCTTGTTTCTGTTGTAGTAATTTTTTCATTCATAATTAAGTCTTTAGTTAAATTAGCTAGCATACTTCTTCTGTGTTTATTAGTACGTCCTAATTTTCTATAAGCCATAAATTACCTCCTAGTCTTCTTCACGGAATCTAAGTCCCATACTCTTAATCTTATCAATAACTTCTTTTAATGATTTCTTACCTAAATTACGTATTTTCATCATTTCAAGTTCTGATTTTGCTGTCAAATCACCTAAAGTATTAATATTAGCTCTTTTTAAACAATTAAATGCTCTTACAGAGAACTCTAAATCTTCGATTGGAGTTTCTAATTTCTTTAATCTACTATCTTCTTCTTTAGCAGACATAATACCAGTCATATCAGCTATTTCACTTAAATCTAATAATACATTTAAATGTTCAATTAAAATTTTAGATCCTAAAGCTATAGCTTCTTCTGGTCTTAAAGAACCATTTGTATAAACACTTAATATTAATTTATCATAATTAGCATCTTGACCAACACGAGCATTATCTACTTCATAACTGATTCTTTCAATTGGAGAATATAAAGCATCAATTGGAATATAACCTAATTTATTATTTTCAATAAATTTCTTATTTTCATTTCCTGGAACATATCCTCTACCATTGCTCACTATTAATTCCATATCAAGTTTTCCACCTTTAGCTAAAGTAGCAATAACTTGATCTTTGTTAATTATTTCAACGTCAGCATCAGTTTCAATATCTCCTGCTGTTACAACTCCTTCAGTATCAGCATGTAAATGTAATACCTTATCTTCTTCAGTATTGTTTTTAATTACAACACTTTTTAAGTTTAATATAATTGAAGTTACATCTTCTACTACACCATCAATTGCTTGAAATTCATGCATAACACCATCTATTTTAACAGCTACTATTGCACTTCCTGGCATACTTGATAACATAACTCTTCTTAATGCATTACCTAAAGTAGTTCCGAATCCTCTTTCAAGTGGTTCAAGTTCAAATTTTCCATAATTACTATTTTCAACATATTCAGTTATTTTATATGTTGGTTTTTCAAATTTTAGCATCTATTAACCCTCCTTTTAATTATCCTCTTGGACGTTTTGGTGGACGGCATCCGTTGTGTGGAATTGGTGTTACATCAGAAATAGATGTAATTTCTAATCCAGCAGTTTGTAATGAACGAATTGCTGTTTCTCTACCTGAACCCAATCCTTTAACATATACTTCTACTTTTTTCATTCCCATATCAGCAGCAGCTTTACCTGCAGCTTCAGCAGACATACCTGCAGCAAATGGAGTAGATTTTTTACTTCCTTTAAAACCTAAAGTTCCAGCAGAAGCCCAACTAATTACGTTTCCATCCATATCACTTATTGAAACAATTGTGTTATTAAAAGTTGAATGAATATATGCTTTCCCTTCTGGGACATTCTTTTTAACTTTTCTTTTTCTTGCTTTATAAGCCATAATTTAACCTCCTTTTAAAGCATTATTTTTTCTTATTAGCTACTACTTTACCTTTACCTTTACGAGTACGAGCATTTCTATTAGTTCTTTGTCCTCTTACAGGTAAACCTTTTTTATGACGAGTTCCTTGATAACTATTAATTTCCATTTTAGTTTTAATATTCATACTAACTTCACGTCTTAAATCACCTTCAGTAGTATATTTATTAACTTCGTCACGAATTCTAGCTAATTCATCAGTATTTAAATCTTTTGCTCTTTTATCAATATCAACATTAGCATCCTTTAAAATTTGGTTTGATAAATTTCTACCAATTCCATAAATATAAGTTAATGCGATTTCAATTCTTTTATTATCTGGTATATCTACACCTTTAATACGTGCCATATAAACACCTCCTATTAACCTTGTCTTTGTTTGTGTTTAGGGTTAGAGCATATAACATATACTTTTCCCTTACGTCTGATTATCTTACATTTATCACACATTTTTTTAACTGATGGTTTTACTTTCATAATATTCCCTCCTACTATTTTCGGTAAGTAATTCGCCCGCGTGTTAAATCGTATGGTGAAAGTTCAACAACTACTGTATCACCTGTTAAAATGCGAATTTTACTAGTTCGGATTTTACCAGAAACGCGAGCTATTACAGTATGTTTGTTTTCTAACTCAATCCTATATTCATTTCTAGGTAAAACATCTATTACTTTACCTATAACTTCTATAACATCATTATTAGCCATTATATCACCTCTTTGTTAAGATTTCATACCCGTCTTTTGTAACTACAATTGTATGTTCAAAATGGGCAGATGGTTTATCATCAGCAGTGATGATAGTCCAATCATCATCTAAAATATAAATGTCAGCAGTTCCTAAATTAAGCATTGGTTCAACAGCAATAACCATACCTTTTCTTAAAGTCATTCCCGTATTTTTCTTACCATAGTTTGGAACATCTGGTGATTCATGCAAATGTTTACCTACACCATGCCCAACTAATTCTTTTACCACACCTAATTTATGTTTCAATGCATACTGTTCAATAGCATAACCTATATCACCAATTTTGATACCTGGTTTAATAACACTTAATCCTTCATATAAAGATTTTTCAGTATGCTCTAATAAATATTTTTTTTCTTCACTAATATTTCCAACTGGATAACTCCAAGCAGAGTCACCATGATAGCCTTTATAACAAGCTCCGATATCTATTGAAATAATATCTCCTTCTTGTAATACTCTATCAGATGGAATACCATGAACTACTTCTTCATTAACCGAAGTACAAATAGAAGCAGGATAACCTTCGTAATTTAAAAATGAAGGAGTAGCATCTCTACTTATAATATAATCATAAGCAAGTTTATCTAACTCTTTAGTAGTGATACCTGGTTTAATAAATTGTTTTAAATAATTATGGGTATCACCAACTATTTGACCCGCAATTTTTAATAATTCTATTTCTTCACTTGATTTAATCATATCTAACCTCGATTAATTATTTTTTCAATTTCGTTTAAAGTTCTTTCTTTACTTATACCACTACCAATTGTATATAGTTTTCCTATACTTTTAAAATAATTTACTAGTGGATAAGTTTCATTCATAAATGTTTGATACCTTTTTTCAAAAGTTTCTAAATTATCATCAGATCTTTTACTTAAAGGACTATTACATTTATCACAAGTACCAAATTTCTTTGGTTTACTTTCATCAATTTGATCATTATATACAGCACCACAAGTTGGACAAGATAATCTTCCAACAATTCTTTTTTGAGTAACCTCTTTAGAAGCATCTAAATAGATTACGTATCCAAGTTGCTTATTTAATTTTTCTAATAAATTCATATAACTTTCAGCTTGCGAAACATTTCTTGGAAAACCATCTAAAATATATCCATTTTGACAATCTTCTTTAGTTATTCTTTCTTCTAAAAGTTTTAATACTAAATCATCAGATACTAAAGCACCACTTTCCATTGTCTTTTTTACTATATCGCCCAACTCACCAGTAGCTGCTCTTAATAAATCACCTGTAGAAATATGAGGTATTTGATATTTTGAAGACAATAATTTTGCTTGAGTACCCTTACCAGCAGCTGGTGGGGCAATTAAAATTATATCTTTCATTATCTTCTTCCTTTTCTATAACTTCTACTTTGTAATTGACTTTCTAATTGTTTGTAAGTTTCTAAAGCAACACCTACAACAATCAATAATCCTGTTCCACCGATTGATACATTTCCAGATAATCCTGAAAATAAACCAAATATAACAGGAATACCAGCTAAAATAGCTAAAAATAAAGCTCCAACTACAGTTATTCTACTAATTACATAGCTAATATATTCTGTAGTTTCTTTACCTGGTCTTACTCCTGGAATAAACCCACCATTTTTACTTAAATTATCACTCATTTCACTTGGCTTAATTTGCATAAATGTGTAGAAATAAGCGAATACAAATATTAAGATAATATATAGTGAAAATCCAGTAGCACTAGTCATTGACAAATATTGATTAACAAAATTTGTAAATGCTTCTTTTTTAATAAATGTTGCTATAAATGATGGTATTGATATTAAAGCTGAAGAGAAAATTACTGGCATAACACCTGCAGAATTTAGTTTAAATGGAATGTAGTTTTGTCTACCACCAAATGTACTATTAGATTTATTAGCGTATTGAACGTTAATTCTTCTCTCTGCTCCTTCAACATAAACAACACCTAATGTAATAGCAATATAAACTATAACATATAATACAAATAATAATGTTCCTGTTAATGTTCCTTCACTAGTTAATTGACTAAAAGCAGAAACAAACATTGTTGGCATACTTGAAATAATACCAGCCATGATGATTAATGAAATACCATTACCAATTCCTTTAGCAGTAATTTGATCACCTATCCATAATAATAGACAAGTACCTGCTGTTAAAACTAAAGCAAATTGTAAATAATCAATATTTAATATTCCACTACCTGCACTACCTAGGAAAGCAAATGAATAAATATATCCTTGAACAAAAGCTAAAGCAATACCACAAATACGAGTTATTTTATTTAATTCGTTTCTTCCAGTACCACCTTGATTTTTAAGTTCTGATAAATAAGGAATAATATCCATTGCTAAAATTTGAATAATAATTGATGCAGTGATATATGGCATAACACCTAGTGCAAATATAGAAAATTGTCCTAAGGCTCCACCACCCATAACATTAATTAATTCCAAAAATCCTAATTGTGTAACACCTAATTGATATTTATCAATACCTGGAACAATTATTGCTTTTCCTAGTACAAAGACAAATAAACAAGCTAAGGTGAACAATATTCTTTTTTGAATATCCTTATTTTTTGCATTAAATATTTGCTTAATAGTTGCAAACATTTTAAATCACCTCTGTTTTTCCACCATTACTTTCAATTTCTCTTTGTGCACTACTAGAAAATTTATGTGCTTTTACAGTTAGTTTTTTAGTTAATTTACCATTACCTAATACTTTAATACCATCTAATTGGTTTTTAATTAATCCCATTTCTCTTAATAATTCAGGAGTAACAACTGCTCCATCTTCAAATCTATTTAAATCACTTAAGTTAATAGTTGCATATTCAGTTTTAAATCTAGCGTTAGTAAATCCTCTTTTTGGTAATCTACGGAATAAAGGTAATTGTCCACCTTCAAAACCTGGTCTAACTCCACCGCCTGAACGAGCGTTTTGTCCTTTATGACCTTTACCACTAGTTTTTCCTAATCCACTACCTGGTCCACGTCCTACACGTTTTCTTGTAGTTGTAGCACCTTCGTTTGGTTGCATTGTATGTAGTTTCATTACATTATCTCCTCAACTTTTTTTCCTCTTAATTTAGCAACTTCTTCAACTGTTCTTTGTGATCTTAAAGCTTTTAATGTAGCATAAGCCATATTAACTTTAGTATTTGATCCAAGTGATTTAGATAAGATATTTTTAACACCAGCTAATTCTACTACTGCTCTTACAGCACCACCAGCTTTAACTCCGGTACCATCACAAGCAGGTTTAAGTAAAATCTTACTTGCTCCTTCAACACCAGTTGCTTCATGTGGGATTGTTCCATTAACAACTGATACATTAACTACGTTTTTAGTAGCAGCTGCAACAGCTTTTTTAATTGCATCAGGTACTTCATTAGCTTTACCTGTTCCAATTCCAACGCGACCTTTACGATCTCCTACTGCTACAGTAGCTGAAAAACGGAAATGACGACCACCTTTAGTTACTTTAGTAACTCGACCAATATTGATAATTTCTTCATCAAATTGTTTTGGGCGTGGTTCTCTTCTTGTTTTTTCCATAATTCCCTCCTTAAAATTCTAATCCATTTGCACGTGCTGCATCAGCTAATGCTTTTACACGTCCATGATAAAGGTATCCCCCTCTATCAAATTGTACTTTTGTAATTTTTAATTTATTTGCTCTTTTAGCTAAAAGTTCTCCTACTTTAGTAGCTGCTTCGATGTTTGAACCATTTTCTAATTTAAGTTCTTTATCGATTGAAGAAGCACTAACTAAAGTTACACCTTTAGTATCATCAATGATTTGAGCAAAAATGTTGCTATTACTTCTAAATACATTTAATCTTGGGCATTCACTAGTACCTTTTACTTTGTTTCTAACACGAGTATGTCTAGCAACACGGGCAACATTTCTTGATTCTTTTTTAATCATTTTAACGTCTCCTATCTAATTATTTAGCAGCTTTTTTACCAACTTTACGGATAATGTGTTCATCAGTATAACGAATACCTTTTCCTTTGTATGGTTCTGGTTGTCTAATTTTACGAACGTTAGCTGCGAATTCTCCAACTAGTTGTTTATCTGCTCCTCTTACAAATAATTCTGTATTACTTGGAACTTCTAATTTAATTCCATCAGGAATTTTTACTTCAACTGGATGAGAATAACCTGCAGTTACTACTAAGTTGTTACCTTTTAAATTAAAACGATATCCAACTCCAACTGCTTCTAATTTTTTTTCAAATCCTTCACTAACACCAATAATCATATTTTTAATATTAGCATTAGCAGTACCGTGAAAATTCTTGTAGTTATCGTTATCTCTTTTAACAACTACTTGATTTTCGTTTACTTCAACAGTAATATGATCATTAACAGTAGTAGAAAGTTCACCTTTTGGTCCTTTAACTGTTACTTTTTTTCCATCAACTGTTAAAGTTACGTTACTAGGAATAGTTAATATTTTATTTCCTATACGACTCATTGTATCAATTCCTTTCTACCAAATGTAAGCTAATACTTCGCCACCTAAGTTAGCAGCTTTAGCATCTTTACCTGTCATAATTCCTTTTGATGTAGATATAATAGCAATACCTAATCCATTTAATACTCTTGGTATTTCATCAGATTTAGCGTAAACTCTTAATCCTGGTTTAGATATTCTCTTTAATCCTGTAATAACTCTTTCTTTGTTATTATATTTTAAATTTAAGACAATAATATCTTGAACATTATTTTTCTTAATTTTATAGTCGTTGATAAATCCTTCATTTTTTAAGATTTTAGCTATTTCAACTTTAACTTTTGATGAAGGTATTTCAACTTCTTTATATCGCATAGTATTCGCATTACGAATACGAGTTAACATATCTGCGATTGGATCTGTTACCATATAATCCTCCTTTTCTTACCAACTTGATTTTTTAACACCTGGTATTTGTCCTTTGTAAGCTAATTCTCTAAAGCAAATTCTACAAATTCCATATTTTTTAAGTACAGCATGTGGTCTTCCACAAATACTACATCTTGTATATTTACGAACTTTGAATTTTGGCTTACGACTAGCTTTAATAATCATGCTTTTTTTAGCCATAATCTCCTCCTATTTTTTAAATGGCATTCCAAAACCTTTTAATAGATCATGAGCTTCTTCATTAGTTTTAGCAGTAGTTACGAATACAATATCCATACCTCTTACTTTTACTACATCATCATAGTTAATTTCAGAGAATATTAATTGTTCAGTTAAACCTAATGTGTAATTTCCACGACCATCGAATGATTTGTTAGATAAACCTCTAAAGTCTCTTACACGTGGTAATGTAATACTAATTAATTTATCTAAGAAGTTATACATATTTTCACCACGTAATGTTACTTTACATCCGATAGCTTGACCTTCTCTAATTTTAAATCCTGCTATAGCTTTTTTAGCTTTAGTTGCAACTGGTTTTTGACCTGTAATAATTTCTAAGTCTTTCATAGCTGCTTCTAACATTTTACTATTATGTGAAGCATCTCCAACACCCATATTAACAACTATTTTATCTAATTTTGGAACTTCCATAACACTTTTATAATTATATTTTGATTGTAATTCTTTTACAATTTCGTTATTATACTTTTCTCTTAGGCGGTTCATAATACCCTCCTTCCTTAATCAAGATTTTCGTTAGATTTTTTAGCAACTCTAACTTTTTTTCCTGCTTTATTGGTAGTATGGCCTATGCGAGTAGGTTTTTTTGTTTTTGGGTCTATTATCATAACATTTGAAGCATCAATAGCAGCTTCTCTTTCAACGATAGATCCAGATTCTTGACCATTTGGTTTAAGATGTTTTTTAACCATATTAACGCCTTCAACAACTACTTTATTTTCGTTTTTTAAAGTTTTAATAATAGTTCCTTCTTTACCTTTACTCTTTCCGGCGATAACAACTACTTTATCTCCTGTTTTTAATTTCATAGTTTCCTCCTATAACACTTCTTTTGCTAGTGATACAATTTTCATGAAATCTTTATCACGTAATTCACGTGCTACTGGACCGAAAACACGAGTTCCAACTGGACTCTTATCATCTTTAATAATAACGCAAGCATTATCATCAAATTTTATATAAGAACCATCTTCGCGTCTTAATCCGAATTTACTTCTAACAACAACAGCCTTGACAACTTTTCCTTTACCAACTGTTCCGTTAGGAGTAGCATTTTTTACAGTTCCAACAACTATATCACCAATATTACCTGTCTTAACTTTGCTGCCACCTAATACTCTAATTACAGAAATTTCTCTTGCACCTGAGTTATCGGCAACTTTAAGACGACTTTCTTGTTGAATCATAATTAATCCTCCTTATCAATTATAAGATAATTGCTTTTTCTACCACTTCAACTAATCTATAACGTTTAGTTTTTGATAATGGTCTTGTTTCTTGAATTCGAACAGTGTCACCAACGACTGCTTCGTTTTTTGGATCATGTGCAGCATATTTTTTAGAATATTTAACACGTTTTCCATATTTGCTATCTTTTTTATATGTTTCTACTAATACTGTGATTGTTTTATCACATGAGTTACTAACAACTTTACCAATTAATTCACGTCTATTTTCCATAGTTACCTCCTAATCATTAAGTTCGCGTTCACGAATAATAGTTTTCATTTTAGCGACTAACTTTCTTAATTCTTTGATTCTTGAAGGTTTTTCAAGATTTCCAGTTGCTTGGCTAAAACGTAAATTGAATAATTCTTCTTTATATTCTTCGATTTTTTTGTTTAATTCTTCTGTTGACATTTCTCTAATATCTTTAGTTTTCACGTTTTTCACCATCCTTTTTAACAAATTTACATTTAATTGGTAATTTGTGCATAGCAAGTCTTAATGCTTCTCTAGCAACTTCTTCTGAAACACCAGCGATTTCAAATAAAATCTTATTTTTCTTAACAACTGCAACCCACATTTCTGGTTGACCTTTACCTTTACCCATACGAGTTTCTAGAGGTATTCTAGTTAATGATAAGTGAGGGAAAATATTTACCCAAACTTTTCCACCACGTTTCATGTAACGAGTCATAGCAACACGAGCTGCTTCAATTTGTTGTTGTGTGATCCAAGCTCCTTCCATAGCTTGTAATCCATATTCACCAAAGTGTAATTCTGTATTACCTTTAGCTAATCCATCATAAGGTAATCTATGAGGACGACGGTATTTAGTTCTTTTTGGTATTACGGCCATCTTTCATACCTCCCTTATCATCAGATGCTTTTAAAATTTCACCTTTATAAATCCATACTTTAACTCCGATTTTTCCATAAGTTGTATTTGCTTCTTTATGTGCATAATCTACATCAGCTCTTAAAGTATGTAATGGAATCATACCTTCAGTATATCCTTCAGTTCTTGCCATATCAGCACCACCTAGTCTTCCTGAAACAGCAGTTTTGATTCCTTTTGCTCCGGCTTTCATTACATTTCTAATAGCTCTTTTTTGAGCAATTCTGAATGAAACACGGTTTTCAATTTGATGAGCGATATTTTCAGCTACTAATGCAGCAACTAAATCAGGTTTTTTAACTTCCATGATTGAGATTTGAATATCTTCACCAACTAATTTACTTAATTCTTTCTTTAATTTTTCAATTTCTTCTCCACCATGACCTATAACTACGCCAGGTTTAGCAGTATTGATAATTACATCGGTCTTTTTGGCTGTTCTTTCAATTAAAATACTAGCTACTGATGCATCTTTTAATTTTTTTGCTAAAAATTTACGAATTGTGTCATCATTTTTAATGTATTTAGCAAAATCTTTATTATCTGCATACCAAGTAGATTCCCATTTTTTATTGATGCCGATACGAAGTCCTATTGGACTAACTTTTTGACCCATGTCTTTCCCACCTTTCTTTATTTATTATCACTTACAACGATTGTAATGTGGCTTGTTCTCTTTTTAATTGGATCTACATGTCCACGAGAACCAAATTTCATTCTTTTCATTACTAAGCCTTCATCAATATAGGCTTCTTTAACTTTTAAATCTTCTACTTTTAATCCTAGATTATTTGTAGCATTAGCTGTAGCAGATACTAACACTTTTTTAATTAGTCTTGCAGCTTCTTTATTTAAATTAGATAAGATTACTTCTGCTTCTGCTACACTTTTGCCACGAATTAAATCTATAACTAAACGAGCTTTACGAGGGGCTATTCTTACGTTTTTAGCGATAGCTCTTGCTTCCATTTGATACTCTCCCTTCTTTAATACTATTTAGTATCTTTATTCTCACCATGTCCACCAAATTTACGTGTTGGTGCGAATTCACCTAATTTATGTCCAACCATATCTTCTGTTACATAAACAGGAATAAATTCTTTACCATTATGAACAGCAAATGTGTGTCCGATAAATTCAGGAAAAATTGTTGAACGGCGAGACCATGTTTTAATTGTTTCTTTTTTTCCACTTTCGTTAACTGCTTTAACTTTTTTCATTAAACTTTCATCAACGAATGGACCTTTTTTTAAACTTCTTGCCATCTAATCAATCCTTTCAATTATTTTTTACGACGACGTACTATTAACTTGTCGCTAGCTTGTTTATTTTTACGAGTCTTATAACCAAGTGCTGGTTTACCCCAAGGTGTAACTGGACCTTTTCTACCGATTGGAGCTCTACCTTCACCACCACCATGTGGGTGATCATTAGGGTTCATAACTGATCCACGAACGGTTGGTCTTATACCCATATGTCTTTTTCTTCCTGCTTTACCGATACTAACTAATTCGTGATCTTCGTTTCCTACTTCACCAATTGTTGCTCTATTAGTAGCTATTACTTTTCTAACTTCGCCACTTGTTAATCTTAATAAAGCATATTTTCCTTCAAATCCTAAGATTTGAGCTGAACTACCAGCTGATCTTGCTAATTGTCCACCTTTACCAGCTTTTAATTCAACATTGTGTACCATTGTTCCTTCTGGAATTTTGTTAAGTGGTAAGTTGTTTCCAACTTTGATATCAGCATTTTCTCCTGATTCAATTTGCATACCAACTTTTAATCCTTTAGGAGCAATTATGTATCTTTTCTCACCATCAGCATAGTTAATCAAAGCGATATTTGATGTTCTGTTTGGATCGTATTCGATTGAAGCAACAGTTCCAATAACATTATCTTTATTTCTTTTGAAATCGATAATTCTATATTTTCTTTTTGCTCCTCCACCACGATGTCTAACAGTTATTCTACCTTGATTGTTACGTCCGCCTTTTTTAGTTAAGGTAATAGTCAATGATTTTTCTGGAGTTGTTTTTGTGATTTCGTCATTAACTAATTTTGACATACCACGTGTTCCATTAGTCATTGCTTTATATGTTTTAACTGCCATAGTTTCCTCCTTATTAGTTTAGTTCAATTGAACTTCCATCTTTTAATTTAACAATAGCTTTTTTAACTTTGTTTGTGTAACCAGTATATTTACCAATTCTTTTTTTTCTTGGTCTTACTGTTACAGTATTTACACTTTCAACTTTAACATTGAAAACTTTTTCAACAGCTTGTTTAATTTGTGTTTTATTAGCTTTTGGATCAACGCTTAATGTTACTATATTATTAGCTTTCAAATCATTTGATTTTTCTGTCATGATTGGGCCTTTAATAATATTTCTATAGTTTTGCATTAAAGCACCTCCTCTAATTTCTTAACTGCAGCTTCAGTAATTACCATTGTATCAGCATAAACAACATCATAAGTATTTATTTCATCAACACTTAATAATAATACATTATTTAAGTTTCTTGAACTTAATACTAATTCATCTGTTAATTCATCTACAACTACTAAAACTTTTTTAGTTAAGTTTAATGATTTTAAAATTTCTTTGAAATCTTTTGTTTTATTAGATACTTCTAATTTATCTAAAACGATTAATTTGCTTTCGATTGCTTTATAAGCTAAAGCTGATTTTAAAGCTAAACGACGTTCTTTTTTATTCATCTTGATAGCATAACTTCTTGGATGTGGTCCGAATACGATTCCGCCTCCTGGCCAATGTGGAGCTCTAGTTGATCCTTGTCTAGCTCTACCTGTACCTTTTTGTCTCCAAGGTTTTCTACCTCCACCTGATACTTCACTTCTTGTTTTAGTATCAGCAGTACCTTGTCTAAAGTTATTTCTAGCTAATCTTAATGCATCATATAAAACAGCGTCATTTGGTTCAATTCCCCAAATTTCTTTGTTTAATTTGATATCGCTAACTTTTTCACCTTTAGTATTTAATACTTGTAATTTTTCCATATTATGCCTCCTCGCTTTCAGCGGCAGGTTCTAATTCTGCTTTTTCTGTTGTATCTTCTGTCATTTTAACTTCTTCATAAGATACTAATTCATCACTTGGATTAACTTTACCATTTGCTTTAACAGCAGATTTAATAATTACTAAACTGTTTTTAGCGCCTGGAACATTTCCTTTTACTAAAATACAATTGTTTTCTAAATCAACAGCAACTATTTCTAAGTTTTGAATTGTTACAGTTAATGTTCCCATGTGTCCTGGTAATTTTTTACCTTTGAAAACACGCATTGGTCTCATTGTACCCATTGAACCTGGTTTTCTATGATAGTGTGAACCATGTCCCATTGGTCCTCTTGATTGATTGTGTCTTTTAATAACACCTTGGAACCCTTTACCTTTAGTAGTTCCTGTTACATCAACAACTTCTCCAGCTTCAAAAATATCAGCTTTGATTTCTTGACCTAAAGAATAATTGTTAATATCTACACCTCTAATTTCTTTAAAGAAGCGCTTAGGTGTAGTGTTTGCTTTGTTGGTATGTCCAACTGAAGCTTTTGTCGCTAACTTTTCACGTTTTGTATCAAAACCTAATTGGATTGCTTCGTAACCATCATTTTCTTTAGTCTTAATTTGTGTTACAACATTTGGTTCTACAGAAATAACTGTTACTGGAACTACTTTATTAGATTTTGTAAATACTTGCGTCATTCCAATTTTACGACCTAAGATTCCTTTCATATTTTTCTCCTCCTACATTTTAATTTGAATATCAACACCACTTGGGATATCTAGATGAGTTAATGCCTCAATAGTCTCCTTACTTGGGTTTTTGATATCAATTAGTCTTTTGTGTGTTCTTTTTTCGAATTGTTCACGACTATCTTTGTATTTGTGAACAGCTCTTAAGATAGTTATTTTTTCGATTTCAGTTGGTAATGGAATTGGTCCTGAAACTTCTCCACCAGTTCTTTTAACTGTTTCAACTATTTTCGCACAAGCCTTATCTAATGATTTGTGTTCAAATGCTTTCAACCTAATACGAATTTTTTCTTTAGACATAATATCCTCCCTTCGCCTATATCACGTATAGACTTGCTCCGAGCAAATAACCCGATTTACCTTTAAATTGTTTTCAACTTAACCTGGTGTATCGGCAACCTTGCACATCATCGCAGTCACACATTCAAAATTATACAATAAAAATATATGAAAATCAAGCACTTTTTTGCATTTTTTTATAATTTTTTCAAAAAGAAAAGTGATTTTTCGATTTTACTCTACTAAATCACTTTTATTCTTGTTGTGTCATCACAAATATTTTTAGGTTTTATACCTAGGGAATAAGAACTGTTTCCTAATTCTT
>CALVXO010000011.1 GCA_944371325.1 uncultured Bacilli bacterium
TTGTTGCAGAAAATATTATAGGTTATTCATATGTCTTTTTCAATACATTTTGTTGCACTTCAAATTTAAATTAACAAACATATTTTAATTTGCATTAATTAAAAAAAAGTGTTAGAATATATGCCGCTAAGGGGGAATATATAATGATAGATATAAAAAATTTGTATGATTTTGAATTAGAAAATGGACAACTTATTAAAAATGATGATAAACAAATTATTTTGTTAACAAATGAATTGATGGAAGAAAATTTTAATAAAATAAGAAACTATTATAAAACTTATTTTTTAAATTGTAGTTTGAATGATGTCAATGATGGTATTATTTATATAAAAAGAAATAATAAAATTGGAGCTTTAGAACAATTTGGTAAAATTGTTTTTCCATTTAAATATGATTTAAAATATAGGTTTTCTGAAGGTTTAGCTTTAGTAAAAAAAGATGGTTTATTTGGTTATATTAATCAAAAAGGTGAAGAAGTTATACCTTGTCAATATAAAGATGCTGGTTATTTTTGTGAAGGTTTTGCTTCGATTTCCAATAATGGTTTATATGGTTATATTGATAAAGAAGGTAATGAAGTAGTACCATGTAAATATGAAAATGCTTATGACTTTAGTGAAGGATTGGCTGTGGTTTCCAATAATGGTTTATATGGTTGCGTTAATAAAGAAGGTAATGAAATAGTACCATGTAAGTACACTTATATTCATAATTATAGTGAAGGAATGGCTGTAGTTGAAAAAAATGGTAAATATGGCTTTATTAACAAAAAAGGTGAAGAAATAATTCAATGTAAATATGAAAATGCTTATGATTTTCACGAAGGTTTAGCGTTAGTAGAAAAGAAAGCTAAATATGGATTTACTAAATATGGCTTTATTGATAAAAATGGTGATGAAATAGTACCATTTAAATATGAAGATGCTAATGATTTTAGTGAGGGAATGGCTTCTGTTAAAAGAAATGGTAAGTATGGATTCGTTAATAAAAAAGGAAGAGAAATCGTTCCTTGTATATATGATTATGTGCATGATTTTAAAGATGATCTTGCTTTAGTAGTAAGAAATGATTTATATGGTTATGTTAATAGAAAAGGCGAAGAAGTAATCACTTGTCAATATTATGACGCTAATGATTTTAATGAAGGATTAGCATTAGTTAAAAATATAAATAGATATGGATTCATTGATAAGAAAAATAATATAATTGTTCCATTTAATTATACTAAGGCTAAACAATTTAAAGAAGGACGTGCTTTAGTAGAACGAGGTTTATTATATGGATATGTTGATATAAAAGGTGATGAAGTAATTCCATGTCAATTTGAAAATGCACATGAATTTAGTGAAGGTTTAGCTTTAGTAAGCAGAAGAAATTTATATGGTTATATTGATCCAAAGGGGAAAGAAGTAATTCCATGCCAATTTGAGGATACTATTTATGATGAATCAAGTGATTTTGAAAATGGTATTGCAAAAGTTGTTTTAAATGATAATGTTTGTTTTATAAACAATAAAGGTTATAATGTATTAGAAGATTATATGATTTCAAGTATTATTCATAGTGAAAATATAGTAAAAAAAGTAACAAGTTTACCAAATTTTGTATATGCTTATGATATTGAAAATAAACAATTATTGAATGTTAAGGGAATTAAAAAATTATATCAAATAACAAAAGATGATAGAACTATAGTATTAGATGCAGATGAAATAGATGATGTTAAAAGATTAGTTAAGTAATTAAAGTAATATAAGTTAAGTGTACGAAAAGTACACTTTTTTAAATTTATAGTAAAATCTTATTAAGAATATGTTATAATATATTCCACTAGGGGGATTCGATATGATAAAAACTAAAAAAATATATGGATTTGAACTTGAAGATGGTCATTATTATGAAAATGACAATTTAATGCTATTGTTAGTACCGGAGTTATTAGATGAAAATATTAATAAAATTATTAATTATCATAAAAAAAATACTGATTATAAAATAATAAAATTTATTAGTGATGATAAAATTTTTATCGAAATTACTGGTGATGTTGGAGCTATAGGTAGAAACAAAGAAGTAATTGTTCCATTTATATACAAAAGTATACGGACATATAAAGAAAATTTAGCTTTGGTATTAAGAAATAGAAAGTATGGTTTTATTGATCAAACCGGTAAAGAAATTATTCCTTGTCAATATGAAGATGCAACTGAATTTTATAATGGCATAGCAGTTGTTTACGATGAAGGTAAATTTAGTTTTATAAATAGACATGGAGAAAAAATAAAATCATGTCAATATGATGAAGCTTCGGATTTTTATGATAAAGTGGAACAAACTTACAATTACCAATATTGTATATATGACTTTTGTGACAAAACTGGAGAAGAAACATTCTTAGATATTTATGATAAAGTTAAAACATTTTATGATAATAGGGCAGTAGTATTAAATTTTGGATATGGATATGGACTTATAGATAATTTAGGAAATGAAATAGTTCCATGTCAATATGATGAAATAAGTGAAAAGCCTTACGAAGGATTGTATTTAGCAAGAAAAGATAATAAGTATATTTTTATCGATAAAAACGGTAAAAAAATATTTGAATGTCAATATGATTTTGTTCAGTATTTTTCAGATGGATTAGCTTTAATAAAGAAAAATAATAAATATGGATATATAGATAAACTAGGAAAAGAAGTAATCCCATGTCAATATGATGCTGCAAGTAAATTTAGTGAAGGTTTAGCTTTAGTTAGAAGAAATAAAAAATATGGATATATAAATAAACAAGGAGAAGAAGTAATCCCATGTCAATATAAAAATGCAAATATATTTCATGATGGTATGGCAAAAGTAAAATTAGGAAATAGAACGTTTATTATTGATAAAAATGGTAATGATGTTTTAGATATTTACATTAAAACATGTTTAAATCGAACATTTAGATTAATAAAAAGACTATCTAATGAAATTGGCTTTCTCTATCCTCTTGCATACGATATAAAGACGGGAAGAATTTTAAAAGTTAAATTTGTAAAAGAATTATGTAAAATTAAAAAGAATGGTAGAACTATAACATTAGATGCAGATGAAATAGAAGAAATTAATAAGATTAATATAAAAAGGTTATTAAAACAATAACTTTTTTGTTTGCTTACAAAGTAATAAAATATTGATTAAATAACAAAAAAATGTGATAAAATATTAAATGTTAGAGGTGATTTTATGGATAAAATAATTATTAAAGGTGCAAGAGAAAATAATTTAAAAAATATTAATATTGAATTACCTAAAAATAAATTAATTGTTATGACAGGTGTTTCTGGAAGTGGTAAAAGTAGTTTAGCTTTTGATACTATTTATGCCGAAGGTCAAAGAAGATATGTTGAAAGCTTATCAGCTTATGCTAGACAGTTTTTAGGTGGAACTGAAAAACCAGATGTTGATAGTATTGAAGGGTTAAGTCCTGCTATTAGTATTGATCAAAAAACAACTAATAAAAATCCTAGAAGTACTGTTGGAACAATAACAGAAATATATGATTATTTAAGATTATTATATGCAAGAATTGGTATTCCTTATTGTCCTATTCATAAAAAGCCAATTACTAGTCAAAGTATTGAAGAAATGACTAATCAAATAATGGATTTGGAATTAAATACTAAAATAAGAGTTTTAAGTCCAGTTGTTTATGGTGAAAAAGGTACTCATAAAGATTTATTAGAAAATTTAGCTAAAGATGGTTATGTAAGAGCAATTATTGATAATGAAGAACATGAATTAAGTGAAGAAATAAAATTAGAAAAAAATAAAAAACATTTTATTGAAGTTATAATTGATAGATTAATTATTAAAGATGATATAAGAAGTAGATTATATGAATCAATTGAACTTGCTTCTAAGCTAAGTAAAGGTAAAGTTGTTATTGATGTTGTAGGTAAGGATAAAATAGTTATGAGTGAAAATTATGCTTGTCCAGAGTGTGATTTTTCATTACCAGAATTAGAACCTAGAATGTTTAGTTTTAATTCACCATATGGTGCATGTGATGAATGTAAAGGATTAGGTATAAAATTAAAAATAGATGAAGATTTAATTATACCTAATAAAGATTTAAGTATTAATGAAGGGGCAATTGTATCTTTAAATCTAGATGATGAAAATAGTATTTATTCTACTCAAATGAATACTTTAGCTAAATTTTATGATATAGATTTAAATATACCTGTTAAAAATTTAGATAGAAAAAAATTAGATATTATTTTATATGGATCTAAAGATATTTTAGAATTTAAATATACTTCTAAAAATGGTAATACAAGAAATAGTAAAGATTATTTTGAAGGAATTATTACTAATTTAGAAAGAAGATATGTGGAAACTAAAAGTAACTGGATAAGAGAATGGATAGAAAATTATATGACAGAATCAGTTTGTCCAAAATGTAAAGGAGCTAGATTATCTGATTCAGTATTATCAGTATTAATAAATAAAAAGAATATTTATGAATTAACTAAGTTAAGTATTAAAGATTTAAAAGATTTTTTATCTAATTTAAAATTAAATAAAGAACAAACAAAAATATCTGAATTAATTATTAAAGAAATATTATCTAGATTAACTTTTTTAGTTAATGTTGGATTAGAGTATTTAACTTTAAATAGATCAGCTGGTACTTTATCTGGTGGTGAAGCAGGAAGAATTAGATTAGCAACCCAAATAGGTTCAAGATTAACAGGTGTTTTATATGTTTTAGATGAACCAAGTATTGGGTTACATCAAAGGGATAATACAAGACTAATTAATTCATTATTAGAAATGCGTGATTTAGGTAATACTTTAATTGTTGTTGAACATGATACTGATACTATGTTAGCAAGTGATTATTTAGTTGATATTGGACCACTTGCTGGATTACATGGTGGACAAGTAGTTGCTTGTGGCACACCTAAAGAAGTTATGGCAAATCCTAATAGTATTACAGGTAGATTTTTATCTGGTATAGAAAAAATAGAAGTTCCTAAAAAAAGAAGAAAAGGTAATAAAAAGTATTTAGAAATTAAAGGTGCTAAAGAAAATAACTTAAAAAATATCAATGTTAAAATACCTTTAAATACGTTTACATGTGTAACTGGTGTATCTGGAAGTGGGAAATCAACTTTAATTAATGAAATATTATACAAAGCGGTAGCAAGTAATTTATATAAATTTAAAGAAAAACCAGGAAAATTTAAAGAGATAAAAGGATTAGAAAACATTGATAAAGTAATTGATATATCACAAGCCCCTATTGGAAGAACACCACGATCTAATCCAGCAACTTATACTGGTGTGTTTGATGATATAAGAGATGTATTTACTCAAACTAAAGAAGCTAAAATAAGAGGTTATGATAAAAGTAGATTCTCATTTAATGTCAAAGGTGGTAGATGTGAAGCTTGTTGGGGCGATGGTGTTAAGAAAATAGAAATGCATTTCTTACCAGATGTTTATGTTCCTTGTGAAGTATGTCATGGAACAAGATACAATAAGGAAACATTAGATATTAAATATAAAGGTAAAAATATTTATGATGTTTTGGAAATGAGAGTAGAAGAAGCTTATGAATTTTTTGAAAATGTTCCTAAAGTCAGATCAAAATTACAAATGTTAATGGATGTAGGATTATCATATATTAAATTAGGTCAAAGTGCACCTACATTATCAGGGGGAGAAGCAGCAAGAGTAAAACTAGCTAAAGAATTACAAAAGAAACCTACTGGTAAAAGTTTGTTTATTTTAGATGAGCCAAGTACAGGTTTACATAGTTATGATATCAAGAAGTTGTTAACTATTTTACAAAAAATAGTCGATAATGGTGATACAGTTTTAGTAATTGAACATAATTTAGATATTATTAAAGTAGCTGATTATATCATCGATTTAGGTCCTGAAGGTGGAGAACAAGGTGGTAATGTAGTAGCATGTGGCACACCTGAACAAATTGTTAAAGTCAAAGAAAGTTATACAGGACAATTTTTAAAGCCTTATTTAGAATAAAATGTAAAAACTTATGTATTAATCAATAAAAGGTTAGACATAAGTGTTTTTTTTTGTTATAATTTAAATAGGTGAAAAAGCATGGGATTATTTGACAAATTTAAAAATATTTTTACTAACAAAAAGGAAGCGGATGCTTATTCAAAAGGATTACAAAAAACAAGTAAGCAATTTGTTAATAAAATTAATATTCTAAGTAATAAATATAAAAAAATAAATGAAGATTATTTTGAAGAATTAGAAGAGATATTTATTATGGCTGATATAGGTGTAGAAACAGTTATGAAATTTATTGATAAACTAAAAAAAAGAGTAAAAAAAGAAAATATAGTTGATTCTAAGGATTTAATGGATATTATAATTGATGAAATGTTTATTATTTATGTTAATAATGATATTATTGTTAATAAAATAAATTATGCTGAAGAAGGACCTACTGTTATATTATTTGTGGGAGTTAATGGAGTAGGTAAAACTACTAGTATTGGTAAAATTGCTTATAAATTAAAGAATCAAGGAAAGAAAGTATTGTTGGTTGCTGGTGATACTTTTAGAGCAGGGGCCGTTGAACAAATAATAGAATGGGGTAAAAAGACTTTATGTGATGTAGTTTATAGTGACAATAAAGATGCTTCTAGTGTCATATATGATGGTTTAGAAAAAGCTAAAAAAGAAAATTATGATGTTGTTTTGATTGATACAGCTGGTAGATTACAAAATAAAGTTAATTTAATGAATGAGTTAGATAAAATAAATAAAGTAATTGGAAAACTTATACCAAATGCTCCTCACGAAACTTTGTTAGTTATTGATGCAACAACTGGGCAAAATGGTATTAGCCAAGCTAAAAATTTTAAAGAAATAACAAATATAACAGGAATAGTTTTAACTAAGTTAGATGGAACTGCTAAAGGTGGTATCGTATTAGCAATTAAAGAAAATGTTGGAATACCTGTTAAATTTATTGGTTTGGGTGAAAAAGAAGAAGATTTAAGAGTTTTTGATATAGAAAAATATATTTATGGATTATTTGGAGGTAACGATGAAAAATAAATTAGAAATAAATACAATTGAACAAATAACACTTTTATTACAAATATCTTTAGCTATTTTTTTAATTTCATTTGGAATAGCAAGTTATTTTGAAAGAGAATTATTTATAATATGTCAAATATTGATTGGATTATTAATGCTTGTAATTGGATATAATAATCATAAAATTTATAAAAGAAAATATATGACTCCTATTTATATAGGATTAGGTATTGTAATAATAGTAGCTGCATTGTTTGGTTAAAATGGAAAATCAAGTATTATTATGTATTTTATATGATTATTATGGTGAATTATTAACTGATAAGCAAAAAAAATATTTTAAAGATTATTATTTTGAAAATTTATCTTTAAGTGAGATGAGTGAAAATTATAATATTAGTAGAAATGCAATTCATAAAAATTTAAAAGAAACAGAAGAAAAATTATTATATTACGAAAAAAAATTAAAATTATATGATAAAAATAAAAAAATAAAAAAAATCATCAATGATTTATCTGATGATTTAAAAAATAAGATATTAGAATTAATTTAATACCTCTATTTCACTAAATAATTCTTTAACATCAATATTTAATGCTTTAGCAATTTTACTAAAAGTATTAAATGTGATGTTTTTAAATTCTTTACCGGATTCTATTTGTTTTATGTAAGATACACTTAAATCTGCTTTTTCTGCTAATTGTTCCTGAGTCATATTAGCTTTTAATCTAAAATGTTTAATATTTTTTACTAAAGTAGCATAATCATTTGACATTAAATCACCTCTTGGTAAAAATTTCCAATTATATTTTCTCATAAAATTAAATATTTTGCAGTACACTATTAGTGCACTTTGTGATATAATTATATCAAGGAGTTGGAGTATGAATATAAAATTAAGACAAGCGAGATTAAAAAAAGGTTATACAACTAAATATATGGCAGAACAATTACAAATAAGTAAGCCATTTTATTCTCAATTGGAAAATGATAGAAGAACTTTATCGTATAAAATGGCTATTAAAATAGCAGATATTTTAAAAACAAAACCAGATAAATTGTTTTATGATGATTTTAAAGAAAGAATGAAATAATTCTTTTTTTTATTTTGAAAATGTGTTATTATATATTTTAGAAATGGAGTTGATGATATGGTTAATGCAATATTACCTTTAGATAATTTTTATGTTGTTAATAAAACTATATTAAATGACCAAGATCGTCTAACTCTAACACTTTTATATCAACCAATAATTGGAAGTATTGCTGTTAGTTTATATTTGACTTTGTGGAGTTTTTTAGATAAAAATAAAGTTACTTCTACTAGTAATAATCATAATGATTTAGTTATGAGTATGCAGTTAAAATTAGAAGATATTAAAGAAGCTAAAGATAAACTAGAGGCAATTGGTTTAATAAAAACATATTTTAAAAAAGGAAACGTTAATAATTATGTTTATGAGTTATATGGTCCTTTATCGGCTTTTGAATTTATTAATAATCCTATTTTAAATACAGCTTTATATAACAACATTAATAAAAAAGAATATAAAAGAATTGTTGAATCTTTTACATTACCTAATATAGATTTAAAAGATTATAAAAATATTTCTTGTAATTTTAAAGATGTTTTTAGTTTTGTTAGTACTGATAAAATTGAAAATAAAAATATTAAAAAAGTTAATCATTTGGATTTGTCTTTTGAACCAACAATTAATTTTAATGAATTATTAAGTTTAATACCAGAAGAAATGCTTAATATAAGAAGCATATCTAAAAGTGATAAAGAATTAATTTATCAATTATCATTTATTTATAATTTAGGTAATGAAGAGATGAGTGAAATATTAAAAAATAGTATTGTTGATAGAAAAATAGATATGGATATTTTAAAACAAAATTGTCGTAGTTTTTATAAGTTTGAACATAAAGGTAATATTCCTAAAATAGTATTTCAGGATGATATATCTTCATTTAAAGAAATTAATACAAGAAAAGATAAGTTAATTAACCAATTTGAAACAACTAATCCTTATGAATTCTTAGCTTTAAAACAAGATTCTAAACCAACTGTTAAGGATATGGAAATAATTGAATATTTAATGATTGAACAAAAATTAAAACCAGGTGTAATTAATGTTTTAATTGATTATGTTTTAAAAATTAATAATAATAAGTTGGTAAGGGGATTTGTTGAACAAATAGCGGTTCAATGGAAAAGAAGTAAAATAGAAACTGTATCTGATGCTATGGAATTTGCGTTAAAAGAATATGATCAAAAAAATAGTAAAAAAGTTAAAGTTACTAAGAAAGAAAAAATTCCTAATTGGGTTAATCAAGATGTAAAAGAAGAAATGTTATCTGATGAAGAACTAAAACAATTTGAAAGTGAGTTGGGTTGATGATAAGATTAAGTGATAATATAAAATGTGACATGGATGATTTAAAAAAATCATATAATGAAGCATTAAAAAATAAAGAATTTAAAGATTTTATTAGTAAATTAAAATCTGATGATAATATATTAATGAAGTATACATCAACTTTAGAAGAATGTAGTTGTGAATACAATAATTGTTTAAATTGTAAAGGATTAAAAGAATGTAAAAATCAATTGATGGGTTATGCATATTTACCTAAAGTAGTTGGTAAAACTATAACATTTCATTTTAAACCTTGCAAATATAAATTAAACAATGATAAAAAATATGCTTATTGTAAAAATGTTAAGTATTATAATTTACCTAAAAGTTATTTGGATGCTACATGGGATAAAGTTGATAAAAGATTAGTTAGTCGAAAAGAAACTATTATTTGGTTAAATAATTTTATTAAGAATCCTACTAATAAAGGATTATATTTAACTGGTAATTTTGGTTGTGGTAAAACTTTTTTAGTTGTAGCTACATTCAATGAATTAGCTAAAAAAAATATTAAGAGTGCTGTTGTCTTTTGGCCAGAATTTTTAAGAGATTTAAAGTCATCATTTGAAACTGATTATGAGGATAAGTTGGACTATGTTAAAAATGTACCTTTATTATTAATTGATGATTTAGGTGCAGAAACGGCTACACCTTGGTCAAGAGATGAAATATTATGTTCAATATTACAACATCGTATGGATAATAATTTAGCAACTTTTATAACATCTAATTTACCTATTGATTCACTAGAACAACACTTATCACAAACTAAAGATGGTGTTGAATTGATTAAGGCAAAAAGAATAATTGAAAGAATTAAATATTTAACAGATGAAATAGAAATGATCAGTAAAAATATGAGAGGATGATAAAATGAAAATATTTGTAGGATGTTCATCTAAAAATGAAATACCTAGTAAATATAAATATGATTGTACTAATTTGTTAGAAAAATTATTTTTAGATAATGATTTAGTATTTGGAGCATATGATAGTGGTTTAATGGGTATATCATATCATGAAGCATTAAAAAATAAAAAAGAAGTAATTGGAATATGTCCTGATGCTTATAAAGAAGATTTTAAAAATTTAAATTGTACTAAAGAAATAACTACTAAAAATGTCAGTGAAAGAATTGACAAATTAATTTTAGAAAGTGATATTTGTTTATTTTTACCTGGTGGTATAGGAACTATTAACGAATTATTTTTAGCTTTAGAAAGCAAAAGATGTCATGAATTTGATAAACCAATAATTATATATAATAGTTGTGGATTTTTTGATAAATTATTATTGTTTTTAGAAAAAATATATAATGAATCATTTACAATGGAATATATTAAAGACAGTTATTTTGTATCATCAAATATTGATGAAGTATTGGATTATATTTCAAAATTACAAAATAAAAAAAGAAAAAAATTAATTTATAATCATTGAAAAATATTTTATTCTAATTAAATGATTTTATATTAGAAGGTGAAAATGTGGATGTAAATAAAATAAAAAAAGAATTGATAAATCAAAAAAAAACTAAATTTAAAGGTAATATATATCATTATTCACAGGTTAATTTTTCTTACAATTCAAATAAAATTGAAGGTAGTAGATTAACTAGTGATCAAACAGAAGCAATATTTGATACTTTTTCTTTTATATCTAAAAATAATGAGTTAATTAAACTAGATGATTTGATAGAGTCTAAAAATCATTTTAAATTATTTGATTATATGTTAGATAATGTGGACAATAAATTAACTAAAAAAATGATTATTGAGATGAATAAAATATTAAAAAGAAATACTAGTGATGAAGATAATCCAAGATATAATGTTGGTGGATTTAAGATTGTTCCAAATATTATAGGTGTTGTTAATGAGATAAATACTACAGATCCTAAAAATGTGGAAGAAGAAATCGATATTTTACTTAATAATTATAATAGTAATGAGAGTATTACTTTAGAAGATATAATTGATTTTCATTATAAGTTTGAATGTATTCATCCATTTGGAGATGGAAATGGTAGAGTAGGTAGAATTATTATGTTTAAAGAATGCTTGAAAAATAATATTATGCCATTTATCATTTTAGATAGTGATAAAGCCTACTATATGAGAGGACTAAAAGAATATAAAGAAGATAAAATGTTTTTAATTGACACAATAAAACATGAACAAGATTTATATGAAAAAATCTGTAAAGAATTATTAAATTTTAATATAAATGAAAATAAATAATTTATTTAAATCATTGAAAAAATCAATGATTTTTTAGTACAAAAACATATACAACTATTTTATTATTACATATTATAAACTAGGTAAGGGGGATTAAAATGTTTAATAAAAGAAATTGTTGCAATAAAGGTTTTATGCCACAACCTATGCAACCAGTTTATGAACCTATGATTAATAATTGTGTTGAAAAGGATTTTTATTGTGAAGTTCCACATATTTGTCCAATAAATACTCATACAATTAATAGAGTTCATTATGTTCATAGTTATACTCCAAAATATACTTGTACTGAAGAAACACAAATCATAAATGATGATTGTGGATGCAACATGTTTAAATAAATAAGATCCAACAAATTGTTGGATTTTATTTTAAAACAATTGACTTTTGTTTATACTTTGTATATACTAATTAGTAAGAGGTGGAATAATGGAAGCAAAAGTACAAAGATGGGGAAATTCTTTAGGTATTAGAATTCCTAGTGCTATTTTAAAATCTTTAAATATAAAACCAAATGATATGTTAAATATTAAACAGGAAGAAGATAAAATAATTGTTAGTGTTATTAAAAAAAATAAAATTTCATTAAGTGATAGATTTAAAGAATATAATGATAAAAATTTAGCTAAAGATTTTACGTGGGATGAAAATATTGGTAGGGAAATATGGTAAAAAGTTATATACCTAAACAAGGAGACTTAGTATATTTAGATTTTAATCCCATTAAAGGTCACGAACAATCTGGTGTTAGACCCGCAATAGTTATTAGTAATAATGTATTTAACAAAAATACTAAAATGGTTATTGTTTGTCCTATAACTTCTAATGAAAAATATTTTCCAACTCATTATAATTTAGAAAATACAACTAAAATTCATGGCGCTGTTTTATGTGAGCATATAAGAAGCATCGATTATGAGATTAGAAATTTAAAATTTATTGAAAAAGCAAGTGATAATGATATTTTAAGTATAATAACTTTAGTAAATGCCTGTATTGAAGAATAATCCAACAAATTGTTGGATTTTATTTTAAATATTCTTCTAATGTTATATTATTGTCATAAATATATTTAGCAGCATCAATTCCTACATATCGATAATGCCATGGTTCATATTTAAATCCGGTTATATGTTCTTTTCCTTTAGGATATCTTAAAATAAAACCATATTTATAGGCATTATCTTTCATCCAAGTAAATTCTTTAGAATGTTCAAAATTATCATAATCTTTATTTGAACCTTCAACATCTAAGGCTAGACCTGTTTGATGTTCAGAATGTCCTGGCTTAGCTGAACAATCTAAAGCATAATTCAAGCCTTTTTCTTTTATATAATAATTAAATAATTCATTTTGATAGTTATAATCACGATAAGCGGAAACTGCTACTATGTGGTAACCTAATTTAGATGCATCTTCACTTAATTTTTCAAAAGCAATTTTTGCTTCCTTTCTTAAATATTTATCATTGTTAGCGTATTTTAATGAAATACTTTCTAAATTTTTGGGAATATAACTATTTAATAATTGATTATTTTTATTTACTAAAACTAATATATCATCAGGATTTTCAATTAATTTAATATTTTTATAAAATCCTTCTTCTTCTTTATTAAAAAACAATAAAATTAAAATACCAATAATAATATAGTAAGCTTTTTTTAAATTTTTTTCCATGACATTCACCTATAATAATTATATGCAATTGTATAAATATGGTATATGATTTATTAAATATATGATATAATAAAGTTGGTGAATATAAATGAAGAAATACATATTAATTATTTTTGTAGTAGCTGTTGTGACGATGTTACCAATGTTTACTAGTACTTATAAGTCTAGTAATGATACTAAATTTCATTTGATTAATATAGAACATTTAACAGATCAAATTGATAAAGATTTTTTAAATCCTAGTAAAGTTGTTGGATATATTGGTAATGATTTTGGATATGGGACTAGCTTGTTTTATCCGCCATTAGGTCATTATTCAGCAGCTTATGTTAATACTGTCGTTGATAATCCAGTTATTAGTATTGAAATAATTCATTTTATTGGTTTATTTTTATCTGGTGTTAGTATGTTTTTATTATCTAGAAAATTATCTAAAAATGATTATATAGGATTGTTATCAGCTGTTATTTATATGCTTTTCCCTTATCATTTGTCGGATATATATATAAGGGATGCTTTAGGTGAAACTTTAATATTTATATTTTTGCCTTTGATATTTTTAAGTTTATATGAATTGTTTAACGATAATAAAAGGAATTTCTATTTATTTTTTGTAATAGGTTATGTTGGTGGAATGTTATCGCATTTAACTATGATGACTTATTTTACAGTTATAGTATTAATATTTTTAATTTTCAAATATAAATTTACTTTAAAATATCTAAAAGAATTTATTATAGCTTCTATCTTTATTTTAGCTATTACATCACCTTTTATAGTAGGATTATTACAACAAAGATTATTGGGTAATTATAATGTGTTTAAAGAAGGTGTTATGGTTCAAGGTACATGGGGTAATGCCTTAATGCCACTTAGATATTTATTTGTAGGTGAAAATTGGGGAACTGGTGAGATAAGGTTTTATATTGATTTAATTGTATTAGTATTATTAATATTAACATTTAAAAAATATAGACAATATAATAACAAATATTATAATTATATTTTAGGATTTGGAATAATTAGTTTTATATTGTCTAGTATGATATTTCCTTGGGATTTGTTACCAAAATCATTTAGAATGATTCAATTTCCATGGAGATTTGTAACATTCATTTCTGTATCATTAAGTGTCTTAGCACCTCTTTGTATAGGTAAATTTAATGACAAAAAAATGTTAAGTATAGTGTTAATTATATTTATGGTGTTACTTGCACAACCAAATTTAAGACAGGCAACTGATGAAGTAATCGATGTTTCAAATATTGAACAGTGGTATGGAATGGGATGGCAAAGAGAATATTTACCTGTTAGTGCTGCAGAAAATAGTGAGTATTTTGATAATAGAAGTCATGATATAATAATTAAAGAAGGAAATGCTAATGTTGAAATAATAAATGATGATGTGCCATATTTAGAATTTAAAGTTGATAATGATGTAACAGTTGAATTACCTAGAATTTATTATATTGGTTATACATTATTAGATGAAAACAATAATAAAGTAGAATTTTATGAAAATGAATATGGATTTATTGAAACAAAATTAGAAAGTGGAACTTATAAATTAGATTTCACAGGAACTAAATATGATAGTTTAGCTAAAATTATTTCAGTAATTAGTATTATGGGATTTGGAGTGTTTGTATGGAAAAAAAAATAAGTGTTATAGTACCTTGTTACAATGAAGAAGAATCATTACCAATTTTTTATGAAGAGATAAACAAAGTAATGAAAAAAATGAAAAAGGTTAAATTTGAACTAATTTTTATTAATGATGGATCTAAGGATAGAACTTTAGAAATATTAAGAGAATTAGCTAAGAAAGATAAAAATGTAAGATATATTTCTTTTTCAAGAAATTTTGGAAAGGAAGCAGGTATCTTAGCAGGTTTAGAAGCATCAGTTGGTGATTATGTTTGTATGATGGATGTTGATTTGCAAGATCCACCACAATTATTAATTGAAATGTATGAAACATTACAAAATAGTGATTACGATTGTGTTGCTACTCGTAGTGTTTCAAGAAATGGATATTCATTTTTTAGAAAATTATTTACAAAATGGTATTATAAAATAATTAATAAAATATCTAAAACAGAAATAGTTGATGGAGCAAGAGATTTTAGATTAATGTCTAGACAAATGGTTGATGCTATTTTATCATTAAAAGAATATAATAGATATTCTAAAGGTATATTTAGTTGGGTAGGATTTAAAACTAAATGGTTAACATTTGAAAATACGGAAAGAGTAGCAGGAACTACTAAATGGAATTTTTGGAAGTTATTTGCTTATTCAATGGAAAGTATTGTTGGATTTTCAACTATTCCTTTATTAATTTCTTCTATAGCTGGAATTGTATTTTGCATTATATCTTTCATTATGGTTTTGTTTATCATTATTAGAACTTTAATGTTTGGTGATCCAGTATCAGGATGGCCTAGTTTAGTTTGTATTATATTTTTTGTAAGTGGTGTTCAATTGTTTTGTTTAGGAATAATGGGACAATATTTAGCTAAAACTTATTTAGAAGTAAAAAATAGACCAGTATATATAATTAAGGAGACCGAAAAAGATGTTTAATAAACTACTTGATTTATATAAAAAATATAAAGAAATAATTAATTATTTGATATTTGGTGGTTTAACTACTTTAATTTCAATAGTTACTTATGCAATTTTCTCTAAAGTATTTAATATTGATTATTTAATAAGTAATGTTTTATCATGGATAATAGCTGTTTTATTTGCTTATATAACTAATAAATTATTTGTATTTGAAAGTAATTCTAAAAAAAATATTAAAGAAATAACTAGTTTTTTCTTCTTTAGAATTGTTTCTTTAGTTATGGAAATGGTCATATTATATGTATTTGTTGATATGCTACATATTGATGATTTAGTAACAAAAATAATTGCCCAAGTAATTGTTATTGTTTCTAATTACATATTTAGTAAAGTATTTGTCTTTAAGAAAAATTAAATTTAACTATTCTTGTTTTAGAATAGTTTTTTTGATATACTTTTTATAGGTGAGTAAGATGAAAAAAAATATGAGATTTAAAATAATTTTATTTATAATATTATCAATTATAGTAATTTGTTTATTTTTAATTTTTAATAAAAAAGAAGATAATAAACAAAATGATAATCCTAATACAGAAAATCCAAGTGAAGAAATAATTGAAGAACCAGAAGATGTAATAGATGAGGTAGGTACTAACTATTTAAATAATATTAAATATACTGTTAAAGTAGATAAAGAAGTTGAAGATGTAATTGTTGAATTTTTAAATGTTTATTATAATTCAATTAAGGAATTAAAAGAAAACGATATGACTTATCTATTTAAAAATCCAAGTTCTGAGCAAGCATTAATTAATCAAACAGCAGTATCTTTATTAATTGAAACTAGAAAATTAAAACCAAATGATTTAAGTTTAGATAAGGCAAAATATGATTTAGATTTTACTCAAGTAAATACTAATGGTGATACAGTAGAAGTAACTGTTTTAGAAAATAATTATTTGAATTTTAATTTTATGAAAGAAATAGAATCAAAAATATATAATATTAAAAACGAGTTTACTTTAGAAAAAATAGATGGAGAATATAAAATAACTAAATATAATAAAGTTCAAGATTTCTTTGTTATGATAACTGATTTATATAGTAGTGGTGGTAAGTCTAAATTAGATCAAATTAAACAAGATTATTTAGATTTAATAAATACTAAATTAGAAAAAGATCGAAAAGATTATAATGACTTTTTAAATGGTACAGGTATTACTAGAAGAACTTGTGATCATGAATATAATAGGGAAGAAGCTTTGAAACAAACTGTTTGGGTAAATAAACGAGATCCAGAATGGGCAGAGTTTAGTTCAAATTGTCAAAACTTTGTTTCTCAAGTACTATATAGTGGTGGTATTCCTATGGATTATACTGGCAGTGCTTCACAATATTTACAATGGAAAATGTATGATGACTCTTATAATGAAAATGAAATAGATAAAGGATATGTTTATACATGGACATATGTTCCTTATTTTAGAGAATATGCTTTAAATAATACCGGTTATGGATTATGTGCCTCAGTTGATGTAAATTTATATTATGCTGAAGCAGGTGATGTAATTCATGTTGGTACGACTGGACCAACTAGACATGCTTTAATAGTAATTGGTGATTATAAAGTCGATGGTAAAACAGTTGATATATTAGTTAATTCTAATACAGTTGACTTAGAAAATTATCCTATTTCTGCTTATTCGTATCCTTATGTTAGTTTAATAAAAGTATATGGATGGAATGAATGAAAAAAGATATTATAAAAATAATAGCAATTATATTAATAATAATTGGATGTATTGTAATATATCATAAAATAGATGCGGATAAAGAAATTGAAATAGCTATGAGTTTAGAAATTTTCTAAACTTTTTTAATGTACTAAAAAAGATAGAATAATCTATCTTAACAAGCTTTTTTATATTCACAGTAATAAGCATAATATTCATCATATGTTAAACCACTTTCTTTTACTTTAGTAGCTAACTCTTTTCCCACATAACGATAATGCCATGATTCATAATTGTATCCAGTTATATATTCTTTATCTTTAGGATATCTTAAAATAAATCCATATAAATGAGCATTTTCTTGTAACCACTTAAATTCATCAGTATTTTCAAATTCATTTCCTATAATGTCGTCTGTGACTATATCTAGAGCTAAACCTGTTTGATGTTCAGAAAATCCTGGTCTTGATGCATAATCATCATTAGACATATCATATTCATTTTGTTGATCTTCAAATGTTCTATAAGATGAGTTAACTAATAATCTTAAACCTTCTTTATTAGCAGCATTCCACATACTTACATATTTATCATAAACTTCTTTTTTTGTAGAATGACCTTCATAAGCATACCAATTGCTAATAGGTACAATATCATCTGGTAAATAATCTTCTTTTAAATAATGAAATTTATTAACCAACATTTTAATTCCTTCATCAATATTAGTTTCTTTAGTATTAGTATACCATTCATTATCTGCTCCAACATTAACAACACTTATTACATCTTTAATATTTTCATTTTTATTAGCGTAAGCTAAGTACCTATCTAAATTATAAGGAATATAGTATTGTTCATTAATAATACTAACTAAATTTTTATTATAATCCATATTTAATATTTTAGTAATATCTTCTTCACTTAATTTTTCCATTATAGTATTAATTTCATCTTTAGAATATCCAATTTTTTTTAAATCACTTCTAGTACTATCACAACTTTTAATTAACATTATAATAGTAACTAATACAGCAACACAAACAACAATAATAATAATTTTTTTTAATTCTTCTTTTTTCAAATATCATCACCTTAATAAAATTATACTATATAAAATAATTAAAGTCTAGAAATAAATATAAATTGACAATATTTTTCACATTTATTAAATTATGATATAATGTTTTAAACAAGTATATTTAAATTTGAAACGTATTTTAGACTATTTCATGCATAAAATTGACAATATTTTTAGTTTATGTTAGAATAACGGCGAAAAATGAAAAAAAGGGAGAAGTTTATGGAAAATTTAACTGAAAAAAATTTAAAAGAATTATTTGGGATTGATTTTAATAAATATTCAAAAAAAATTCAAAAAGGATTAAATGATGTTGAAATTAATCATAACAGGAGTTGGGTAGTTGATTTGTATGAAAAAAACAAAAATAATTTAGATACAATTGCTTTATTTTATAGAGGAACAAAAATAACATATCGTGAATTATTTAAACAAGTAGAATTATTTGCTTCAGCTTTAGAAAAAAAAGGTGTTAAAAAAGGTAGTGAAGTACCAATGTGTATGTCACCTTGTCCTGAATTTATATACACAATTATGGCAATTAACTTGTTAGGAGCAAAAATAAATTGTTTTGGATCTTTTGATAAAGATTATGTTACTGAAATTATAAATGGTTGCAATACTGATTTTGTAATTTGTACCGATGATCAATATTCAAATATAAAAGATTCAATTGATAATTCTAAGATAGATAATATTGTAATGTATTCTTTAACAGATTCATTAATAAATGGTAAAGATCCATATATAGAAATAGATAAAGATTATTATGATTTTGAAAATCATGTTTTAGAATATAAAAAAGAAAATTCAAATATTAGTTCTAAACAAGAACTATTAAGCTTGTCAGATCAAGAACCTAAAAAAATTTCTCAATATGATAAAGGTAATATTGATGATGAATTTTTAATTACATATAGTAGTGGTTCTACTAATCATAAAAGACCTAAAGCTATTGTTCATAGAAATCGTAGTTTAGTAACAATTGGTAGATTTCAAGATCCTGATTTATCTGGATTACCTGAAATGAAAGGATTAATCGGTGAAATGATTATACCTACACATTCAAATACATCAATAATTTCAAGTATGTCTGATGTATTATATAAGGGATGTACAGTTGCTTTAGAACCAATATATAATCCAGATTTTCTATTATATAGTTTAGCAATAAATAAACCTAATTATATTTCTGTTTCAAGAAATATGATTGTTAATGCATGTAAGCAAATATATAGTGATGAAAGATTTAAAAATTTTAAAATGCCTTATATGATGATGCTTACATCAGTTGGTGAACCTACAACTATTGGTGAAGAAAAGTTTATCAATAAAATGATGAAAAAAGCAAAATGCGGAACAGGAAAATTACCTTTCCCTATTTCACCAGTACCTCTTTCAATAGGTGGTGGTGATTGCGAACGTGGAGGAATGTTCTTTACGCCATATCGTTCTTTGCAAGATTTAAATCCTAAATATAGTTTAAATAAAGGTAGATGCGGATTAAAAGTATATGGAATGGTACAATTGGCTGTTTTAGATAAAGATGGTAATGAATTACCAAATGGTCAAATCGGAAGATTAGTTGCTAAAACTCCTACAACAATGAAATATTATAAAAATAATCCAGACGCAACAAATGCATTTTATATTAAAGATGCAAAAGGTGAATTATGGACTGATTGTAATGTATATGCTGTAATAGAAAAATATGGAACTCTTGAAATATTAGAAAGAATGGGAAGAGAAATTATATTAGAAGACGGATCAAAAATACCATTATTCTATATTGGAAAAGAAATTGAAAAAGATACAAAACATATATTATCATATGAAGTTGTTAATGTTGATAATGAAATTGTAATTCATTTAGAATTTCAACCTGGAAGAAAAAACAATGTGGAAAAAATATTAATGGGAATTAAAGAAAGAGTATTTAAAAAATATGGAATTGAAGTAGTTGATAAGATTAAATATTTTAGAATTCATAGTTTTGAAGAAGGATTCCCATACAATGCAAGTGGTAAAAGAAGTTATCAATCTTTACAAGGAGAAGGTATATCAGAAAAATGTATCGATGTTGAATATAAAAATGGAATTCCAACTATAGTTCCTATAGAAAAAGAAAAGATTCTTGTAAAAAGATAGAATATTTTCTTTTTTTTTGATATAATTGACTTAGATAATATGGAGGAGTTATTATGGGAATTGGTTTTATAATTAGTGGCTTATGTGTAAGTTTGCTAATCAATATTGTTTATTTTTCAAAAGAAAGAATAAAAAGTTACGAAACAAGGTTGTATGGGTATTTAATATTTACTAATTTATTAGGATTATTTTTAGAAATGGCATGTACAATGGCTAGCTTTATAGGAGCATCAGAATTAGTTTTAAATTCATTAGTTAAATCGTATCTTATATATTTAGTTGGCTGGGCAATTTTATTTTTATATTATGTTATAATAATATCTTGTGATAGTTATTCAAAAATTAGAATAAATTTATTTAAAATAACATCATCTTTATATTTAATTGTTGCAATTGTTATATCATTTTTACCAATTAAACATGTGTTTACAGGAACTAATTCTTACGCAATAGGTAGGTCAGTTGATGCAACTTATTTTTTTACTGGGATTATAATGATTACTATTTTAATGATATTGTTAACTCATTTAAAGAAAATAAAGAATAGAAAATATTTACCACTTTTATCATTTTTTGTTTTAGGTACTATTGTGACAATAATGCAAAGAATTTACCCAGAATTATTGGTTGTTACTGCAATGGAATCATTTATTATGTTAATAATGTATTTTACTATTGAAAATCCTGATGTTAAAATGATAGAACAATTAAATATTGCTAAGGAAACTGCTGAAAAAGCAAATCGTGCTAAAAGTGATTTTTTATCTAGTATGTCACATGAAATAAGAACACCTTTAAATGCTATTGTCGGTTTTTCTGATTGTATTATTAATGCTAATAGTCTAGAAGAAGCAAAAGACAATGCTAATGATGTTGTAACTGCTTCTAATACATTGCTAGAAATAGTAAATGGTATATTGGATATATCTAAAATAGAGGCAGGTAAATTAGAGTTAGTAGAAAGTGATTATGATACTAAAAAATTATTTAATGATGTTGTTAAATTAATAAGAGCAAGAATAGGCGATAAGCCATTAGATTTTAAAGTAAATATAGCAGAAGATTTACCTCCAGTTTTATATGGTGATCATATTAATGTTAAGAAAATAATGATTAACTTATTAACTAATGCAGTTAAATATACTGATCAAGGTTGGATTAGTTTAGATGTTAAATGTGTTAAAGTAAATGATCAAATATGTCGTTTAATTGTATCTGTAAAAGATTCAGGACGTGGTATTAAAAAAGAAGATATAGCTAAATTGTTTACTAAATTTCAAAGAGTTGATGAAGATAGAAACACAACTATTGAAGGAACAGGATTAGGTTTAGCTATTACTAAACAATTAGTTAAAATGATGAATGGAAATATTGTTGTTAATAGTGTTTATGGAGAAGGATCTGAATTTACAGTGGCTATTGATCAAAGATTATCTTTAGCTAAAATAGAAGTTGAAAAAGAAGAAGTAGCCGATTTTAATTTAGATTTAAATGGTAAAAAAATATTAATTGTTGATGACAATAAATTAAACATTAAAGTGGCTGAAAAAATATTATCTAAATATAATCCTACTATTGATTCATGTGAAAGTGGATTTGAATGCTTAGAAAAAGTAAAATTAAATAATTATGATTTAATTTTATTAGATGATATGATGCCTAAAATGAGAGGTAGTGAAGTATTATCTAAGTTAAAAGAAAATCCTAGTTTTAATACTCCTGTTATAATGTTAACTGCTAATGCAATTAATGGTATGGAAGAACAATATTTAAGTAAAGGATTTAATGGTTATTTAGCTAAACCAATTGAAAAAGATAAATTGTATTCAATTTTAAATAAATATTTAGGTGGGTCTAATAATATACAAAAAAAAGAAACTAAAGTAGAAGATAAAATTACTGATTATAGTAATAAAAAAGTATTAGTAGTAGATGATAATAAAGTAAATATAACTATTACTTGTAACTTTTTAAAACCTTATAAATTTAATATTGATTTCTGTGAAAGTGGTAAAGAATGCTTAGAAAAAAGTAATAATAATTATGATTTAATTTTTATGGATATAATGATGCCTGAGATGGACGGTGTTGAAACATTACATAGATTAAAAGAAAATCCTAATTTTAATACCATTGTTATTGCATTAACAGCTGATGCTGTAGAAGGAGCTGAGCAAAAATATTTAAATGAAGGATTTGATGATTATATAGCAAAACCATTAATTAAAGATAAATTAGATAAGAAAATTAAAAGAAATATTAATAAAAATAATATAAATTATTTAAAAGAAAAAGGTATTAATATTAATTCTGCTTTAGAATTATTAGGTGATGTTAAAACTTATAATGAAATATTAAAGGAATATGTTAATGGCATAAATGAAAAAATAACTAATTTAACTAATTTTAAAAATAATAATGATATGGAAAATTACGCTATTTTAGTTCATTCATTAAAAAGTGAAAGTAGATATTTAGGTTTTGATAAATTAGCTGATATTTGTTTACAACATGAATTAAAAAGTAAAGAAAATGATTCAACTTATGTTAATAATAATTTTAATATTTTATTAACTGAATTAAATTACATACTAGATATAGTAAGACAATATTTAAATTAGATTATATAATATAAATTTATATTGATTAAAAGGTAGAAATATTATGATTAATAGTGGAAAATATGGAGAATATACAGATTTATATGGTGAAAACAAAAAATTAACTGGTGAATAATTATTTAGAGAAAAAGGAACTAAATTAAAAGTTCCAATTAATAGATATATAATAGTTGTATTAGTTTTTATCGAAAACTCTAATGGAGAATTTTTGTTTCAAATGACTTCTAAAAGAAAAAATAATGTATGAGCAACAACAGGAGGCCATGTAAAATCAGGCCAAACGAGTATGGAAGCTATAATAGAAGAAATAAATGAAGAATTAGGAATAGAAATTGATTTTAGTGAAATAACACTATTTAAAACATATAAATATGAAGATGCATTTAAAGATGTTTTCTATATAAAAAAAGATATAGACGTAAATAAACTTAAATTACAACTAGATGAAGTTGAATATGTAAAATATCTTTCAAAAGATGAAATTATGGAATTAATAAATAACAACGGAAATATTAGAGAAACAAATATCGATGCATTTTTAGATTTAATTAATAATATTTGAATTAGGCTATATTGCCTAATTTTTTTGACATTTTTTTTAATTTAATTCATAAATTTTAATAGGTGAGTTTGATGAAAAAAATAATTGGTATTTTATTATCTTTATTAGTATTACTTCCTTTTAATGCTTCAGCTATGGAGTTAGCAACTAATGCTTCTAGTGTAATTGTAATGGAACCTACTACTGGTGAAATTATATATGAACGAAATTCTCATGAAAGAAGACATCCGGCTAGTATGACTAAAACAATGACTATGTTATTAGTTATGGAAGCAATTGAAAAAGATATTATTAAATGGGAAGATATGGTAACCGTATCTAGTAATGCATCTAGTATGGGTGGTAGTCAAATATTATTAGAAACAGGGGAGCAAATGAGTGTTTATGACATGTTTAAGGGTTTAGCTGTTGCTTCAGGTAATGATGTGGTAGTGATAAAAAAGCAGTCGCAAGTTATAGGCGAAGAAATAACAATATAACTACTTTAAAACCTTATATTTTAGAATATTATTATAAGTTGTATATGTAAGCCAAGTAATTGGCTTTTTTATTTGGGAGGTGTTATAATGTCAGTTTTTAAAATAGAAAAAAGTAGAAATTATACTGTTATGAGTAATTATCATTTAAGAGATAAAAATCTATCATATAAAGCAAAAGGATTATTATCTTTTATGCTTTCATTACCAGAAGATTGGGATTATTCCATTAATGGTCTTGTATCTATTAGTAAAGAGGGAGTAAAAGCAATAAGAAATATTTTACAAGAATTGCAAAGATATGGATATTTAGTTATTGAGAAAAAACAAAACGAAGTAGGGCAATTTGAATATGAATATTTAATATATGAGCAACCAGATACCCAAAAGGGAGATGTGGATTTAGGAGATGTGGAAAAGGACATACAAATAAATACTAATGAAATAAATACTAATAACAAAATAGATAAAGATGATAAAACCAAAATATCATCTTTTTTTGTTGCAGAAGAACATAACATTCTTACTATGGAACTAATAAATAGGGGATATATAAATGAAAATGATATACAAATCTTCTATTATGATGATTTGTTTAAAGAATTGTTAAAAGATAATTCATACAAAGATTTAGTACAAATAATTCATTATATTGTTCCAAGAGTAGTTAATAGACAATTTAAAGATGAAGATGGCAAATTTATTAAAAATAAATTTGGATATTTCAAAAATGCTATTATTGGTAATATTAATAGATTAAATGTTGAAATAGATGACTTATGGGAAAATAGAGATGATTTGCTAGATTTATATGATGACATTATAAGCAACGATAGTAATGATTTGGAAAGATAAAGTATTTGTTTGAAATAGGTAGGGATTAGATAAAATCTATGTTATAATATAATTGTATTTTTATATTTATTCTTGTAAGTTTTGGAAGTGATTTGATGATAAATGAAAAAGGATTATATGGTACAATAAAATTAAATGGTGAATCTGTTTTTGTTCATAATTTATCTCAAGATAAAGAAAAATATTTGAAATTTCTTAATGGATTAAAAAGTGGAAAAATTACTAACTTTGATCAAACTACATTAACAAGATTAAGAAAATTATATTATGGTTTTTATTCTGCAATTATATATTTATATTATGAACCAACTGATTTTAATAATATAGGAAATAAAGTGGAATTATTGACACATGCATTAGAAGATAAAAAATTTCAAATAGTACATGGTAGTGTTGATTCTACTCGTAACATAAAGTTTTTTATGTATAGTGTTCAACATCTAGACTATAATTCTTGGATAGAAGTTGAAGAAGGTACGACAACTTGGGTATATGATTTATTTTCATTGCTGAAATTTGAAAAAAGTCTTTATTATGAATTAGAACATCCAACTGTGAGCAAAATAATACCAGGAGATGCGGTTTTAAATCATCCAGGAAGGGATAATGAAGATTTTTCTACATTTCATGATGGTTTTGTAGAATTATTATTTAAACAAATGCCAATGATGGAAAAAAACATGGATAAGCATCCATTTAAAGATATTTTAGCACCTGAATTAACAAGATTTAAAACAGATATTAACTATGAAGATTTAAAATTAAGAATAAATGAAGAAAATAAAAAATTTATTTCAAAATAAAAAAGAAATCTTAAATTGCAAGATTTCCTTTTTTTTGCCTTTTTAGGACTAATAATTGTTTGTTTTTAGCATCTCCATCATAAGTTCCTACACTTTGCCCACCAGCATAATATCCATAAGTAGAGTAGTTAGGAGTATCTAATATTCTTGTTTCTTCATTACCTAAATTGTATTTAATTACATTACGGTATTCTCCAATTGAAACTATTGATATTGGTATTATATTATTTTTATTATACTCATCAACAAATCTGTTGACACCACGCATAAATGCTTCATATATTTCGTTTAAATCACTTCCAGAATGATATTTAGAATTTACTTCTGCTGTATTAAATACTGCATATCCTTGCTCTCTATTAACATAAATTGTCATTTTTGCAATTATTTCTCCCTCAATATTTCTGATTACAAGATTTTGACAGTTATCTAAAATCATACTAGCTCTCATAATTCCTGCACCAGCACCTAAAATATGGGCACAACAATTACAATATTTACCAAGTATCAAATTATCATAGTCTTGTTTAGGTAACCAATGATAAGAAAAACCATGTAAAATTTTTTCATATAAATCTTCATTTTCATCATAAGAATAAATAGGATTTCCATCTTCATTGTAATTTATTTTACTAAATACATTTCTAGGGGCATCTTGACTTTGCTTTACAATCATTTCACCTATGCTTAAAGCATAAGATTCTGAATAGTAGGACTGTAATTTAGTTGCTAGATCTTTATTTTCTTCAGTTACACCTTCAAATTTTTTGGTTAAAAAATAATCTAGACATTTATCAAGTGTAACTTTTAGATGTCTTTGTGAACCTCTATGAGAAGTAGATGTTTTTGAAATATCTCTAAATGCGTTATATATTCGTGCAATTATACCAGAAGATTGCCTTTCTAATTCTACTAATTGATCATAGTTTTCAATAAATAATACAATAAATTCATAATCAATTTCATCTCTAGGTTTTATTTCTCCAAACATTGTATGAATATCATTTCCTACAATTCTATGTTCATTTTCCTTTCCATTTGGAAGTTTATTACTTAAAATCTTCTCGTTAATAAAAGTACTTAATCTTTGACTGATGACAGTGTCATCTGAAAAAACACCTAAAGCATTACAAAATGTAATCAAATCATTTAAATTATTTCCATAGCGATCACTTAATGTTTCACTATTTTGAAGAATATGTTTAATATTTTTGTTAAAGTGCTTTATAAGTAATTCAGCATTTTTGTGGGATAATTTTTGAAAAAATATTGGATTATATAAAAACTTATCATATTTTTTATACTTTTCTAATAATTTACAATATTCAATTAAATTATCTACATTTATAACTACATCGTCATAATCTTGATTTTCATCAATTCTACATAATCTAAAAAATCTACTTATTGAATTATTGTAGTTTTCTAATATTTTTTTAATGTCCTGTAGTCCCATTTTTTTCATCATCATTCCTGAAAATAAGAATTCATCATAGATACCAGAATTATTGATTATTTCCCTAATTGCAGTTGATGTTTTATGTTCTGCAATATTTCTAACACAATTCATGTCATTTACAAATTTACTAAATGTTTCTTCTAATCTTTTATCTGTCCATATTCCCATCATAATACTTGAAGATTCTCCGTTTATATGTAATAAATCACATAAATATTCAATAAATTTATCTGGATCGTCTTTCATAACAAATGAAGTATCAGACATTTTGATAATTTCATCTCTATTTACTTTTACAATATCATAATCATCGATTTTAACATAATAAGTTCCATCATTTAGTGCAAAAATTCTTATATTATCTTTATCATGTTGTTCAATATAATAATCATCACTTGTTTTTGTTTGAAGCATATTAAAGTCTATACCTCTAACAATTCCAAAATCAGAAAAGTTTAATAATATATTATCTTCAAAGGTATTAGGATTAATCATTTTTATTCCTTTAGGAATATCTAGTTTGGTTAAATACTTTGATTTTGAAAAAACATTTTTACCAATATGTTCAAGTGTACTAGGTAATACAACTTCTTTAGCATTTTTAAATATATCAGACATATTTTCACATAAAGTTGTAACACCTTCAGGTATTATTACTTTTTCAAAAGGTATGTCTGCCTCTTCTCTAAAACTTCCAAACATTGTAAACAGTAATGCTTTTCCATATGAAGTATAGTAAACTTCCAATTCTTTCAAATTATCACAACCAGCAAAAGTTTTTGTTCCAATACTTTCGGTTTCAGAATGTAAAAATATTTTATGCAATTTTTTAGCACCTGCAAAAGCATAATCTGCAATATTATATATCAATTGATAACTTTCAATGGGCTCGTGATTTTCGTCTTCACCGTAATTTTCAATATAGTATCCTGAAGCAAATTCTTGGCGATCACAATTTATAGCATATTGTATTATAATGCCATCTTTTGATACCAATACCGTTCCATCATCTTCCGTAAAATATTTTTCATTATTTTCATCTACTGCTATTAATTCTAATGAGTCCATAAGTGCAAGTGCACCAACTTCAATAGTATCCAAATTAGCAGGTATATGTATTGCTTTTATTTTTTTACATCCCATTAGTGCCATTTGTCCAAGACTTGTTACATTTGATGGAATATCAAAGTCTTCTAGAGATTCACAGTTATTTAATGCATATTCATCAATATAATTTATATTGTTGTGAATATTTAATCTTTTTAGTTTTTTACAATCTCTAAATACACCAGCAGATAAATATTTTAATGAAGAGGGGATAGTAATTTCCTCTAATGATTCGCATCCTGCAAAAGCATATGGTTCTAATAATCTTAAATTGTTTGGTAAATTTATTTTTCTTAATGATTTGCATCCTGCAAAAGAAAACATATTAATTACTTCAATTGAATTTGGTAAAACAATTTCTTCAACATTTTCAAAATTTTTAAATTCTTCAATATCTATTTGTTTTGTTCCTTCAGGAATGACTATTTTCTTTGCTGTTATATCATACATATTTATCTAGTCCCCCTTTTTAAAACTAACCTTTGTTTAGTTCCCCAATCTCCAGCATATCCTGAGCCATTAAGAGAGTACTCTCCAAATTTAAGTGATTCTTGAACTGGTATTTCAGGATGATTATTTTGCTCAGTTAAATAACTTAGAATAGTATTTCTATTTGCTCCAATTGATATGTTGGTAATTGGGCTTTCAGGGTTATTTTTATTATAAGTTTTAACAAATGCCTTACTTCCTCTTAAAAATGCTTTATAAATCTTTAATAAACTCTCGTCATCTCTATAATTAAATGAACTTTCTACATTATTAAATACTGCATATCCTTGTGCTTTATTAACATACAATGTAGATTTTGCAATTATTTCTCCAAAGTTATTTCTAATTACTAGATTTTGACAGTTATCTAAAATCATACTAGCTCTCATAATTCCTTGTCCAGCACCATCAACATGGGCACAACAATTACAATATTTACCAAGTATCAAATTATCATAGTCTTGTTTAGGTAACCAATGATAAGAGAAATCAGAACTAACTTCTTCTTTTAAATCGTGTTCAGGATTCATATCATATGTTATTTTATTTTCTTTATCAATTTCAACTTTGGTAAAAATGTTTCTAGGAGCATTTAAAGATTCATTATATATTCTTAGAGCATTTAGCCATGCTGAATTATTATCATACCATTGTCCGATTAAATCTGCTAATTCTTTACAATCTTCGGTAACACCATCAAATTTAACATTAGATAAATAATTTCTACATTTATCCATTGTAACTTTTAATTTTCTTTGTGATCCTTTATTTGAAGTGCAAGTTTTTGAGATTTGTCTAAAATTCAAGTAAACTCTTTGAATAAATCCAGATTTTCTTCTTTCTTCTTCAACTAATTCTTGATAATTTTCCAAAAAGAAATTTGCAAACTCTTGGTCAAATTCGTCCCTAGTATAAGGAAAATTGAATATTCTATGAATATCATCACCAATAATTCTATATTCATTTGATTTTCCATTTGGTAATTTTTCATCAAACATTTTTTCACTGATAAATGTTGATGCTCTTTGTCTAATTATTGCATCTTCTTCTAATGCACCTGTAATTTTCATTAATATTAATAAATCGCTAAGGTTTTGTACTGCAGATATGTTTGTATTTGTTACTTGACTTGCTTTTAATAACCTTTTTATATTTGCATCATATACTTTAATCATATCTTCAATTAGTGGATTTTTTGCGGTTGCAACGAAAGGTTTACTAAATAAGTATTTGTCTTGAATATTATATTTTTTTGCTAGTCTTATAAAATCTTGAAGTGTATTCTTTTGTAATATTTGATATGTCAAATAATAACTAGATCTCTCATCTTTTTTATTGTCATACAAGAGAGTAATACTATCACTTTCAAATAATCTACTATCAACTACAATTCTTTTGAATAGTTCTAAATCGAATTGTATTAATGACTCAAAATCATTTACATCTAAATTTGCCATAAAGAATTTATTATGTAATTCTGGATCAGTTATATTATATTTTCTTAATAGTTCTACATACTCAACAAATGTTGCAAAATTTTTGCCTTGTAATAAACTTTCTGTATTTTCATCTTTTTTATCTAATAAATGACTATTTCTTATAACATTCAAGAAGAAGTTATCATCTTTTCTTAAATTATCAAATAATATAGTTCTATTATCTAAACTCATTGTTGACATCAAAATACCGTTAAATAATTGTTTGATTGCTAAATCGTGTTTTATTAAATCATTCATAAAATCTAGGAATAAAACAGGGTTTTCTCTGATAGATTCTGATTTAGAGCATATTTCATCTATTTGGTGTTTTGTAAGTTTAGTTATTTTATCTCCTTGTTCTATATAATATGTGCCATCATCTAAAACATATAATTTGTAATCTCCAATATATTCATTATTATGAATTAATTCAACAAATCCTTTTGGTTCTAATCCATTTGAAAATTTTAATTTAGTATTAGGGTTAAAAGCACCTTTAGCAATTACATTAACTCCTTTTGGTATTATAACTTCTTCTAGTAAAGAACAATCTGAAAAAGCATTGGACATAATATCAAAAGTTTTATCCATAGGTAAATGTAGTTTTTTAACTCTTTTAAAGTTTTCTAGTGCATTTGGAAATATTGATACAGGATCTCCGCTAAAAGTAACTTCTTCAAAAGGCATAAATACTTTATGTTTTGAAAATTCATTGGTATAATATCGTCCACGATCTCTAGTATGAAATCCAGGACAAGAAAATAATGAAATTGCTCGTACATCAAGTTTTTTAAGATTATCACATCCATAGAAAGCAGTAGATTCAATATCTTGAGTGCATCCACATATTGTTAATTCTTCTAAATGTTTAGCCCCAGCAAAAGCATATTCTCCAATAGTATTAATTGGTCTTATAAGCCCACGACCTAATTCATCATATTGAACATTATAATCTTCAAGCGAATAAGATTTGTCTTCTATACCACAGGCATATAAAACAATTTTTTGTTGCATATCGTGAATTAAGATTTTATGATCAGGGGTAATAAAGGTTTTATTATATGGAGATACATTTATATTTTGTAATGAATCCATAAATGAAAAAGCAGCATCTCCAAAAGATTTTAGATTAGCAGGTATAGTAATTGATGTAATACTATTACATTCTCTAAATGCCTCTTTTTTAATTGTTTCTATAGTATCTGGCAAATTAACATCAGTAAGATTATTACACTTGTAAAATGCTCTTGACTCAATAGTTCGTACACCAGTTCCTAATCTAACTTTTTTAAGTCTTTTACAATTGCTAAATGCTTCAGGAGGAATTGTTCCTAAATTGTATATATCAAATTCTTCAAGATTATCACAACCAGAAAATGCAAAAGCACCCATTGAATAAATTCTTTCTTGATTGCTAATTTCTTTTAAATTTTTACATCCTCTAAAACAAGCGTTAGGAACTTCTGTGCCAATAACATCAATACTAGTAATACCTGTACAATTTTCAAAAGCTCTTTCATTAAAATTGGCAACACATGAAGGTATTTCACTTAAACTTTTACAATTTCTAAAACATTTTTTTCCAATTTTAAGTTTTTTTGATGAATTAATATTTGTTAAATTTATACATCCATCAAACATTCCGTCAGAAAGAGTAGATGTTTGTTCATTTATATTTGCAGATGTAATACTTCTACAATTTCTAAAACAATTTTCACCAAAAGATTTAACATGGCTTGGAAATGATGATAATTTAAAGCAATCTTCAAAGACTCTGTTACCAAGTTCTACGATTGTGTCATTTAGTATAATGTCTAGACTTGAACAGCCTTTAAAACATTCATCAGGTAATTGTTGTATTGTAGATGGAATGTTAACTTTTTTTAATTTTTTACAATTTAGAAATAGTTGCTTATCTATTTTCTTTAATGATTCAGGTAAAACTACTTCTTCTAAATTATCACATCCAGCAAATATGCCCCAATCTAATTCTTCAACACCTTCAGGTATAACAATTCTTTTTAATTTTTTACAATCTCCAAAAGTTCTATAATTTAATCTTTTTAGATTTTTTGGTAAAATAATTTCTTCAAGATTTTCACATTCGGAAAAAGCACTAGCACCAATAAATTCTAAACTTTCAGGTAGTGTTATTCTTTTTAAATTTTTACATTTAGCAAATGCTCTTTCTCCAATTGATTTTATACCATTTGGAATTACAATATCAGTAATATCGTCGCGATTTATAAAAGCATAATTACTAATAGCAGTTTGAATTTTTGCATTAGGAATAATCGGTTTATTTTCCCCCATAAAAAATCCCCCTTTTTCGTAGTTAGTTATTATATCACTTTTTACGAAAAAATCAATGAAATCAGACATATTTTCTTGTAAAAATCAAGCAATTATGTTATTATAGTTAGCCGACAGGGGAGGTTTTTATATGGATATTGAAGCAAAAATAGAAAATCCTGTATGTATAAGACTTGGCGATACTGAAAATGTGATACTAGCAGACGAAGTAAATAAACAAAGTAATCCTCTTGTACCAGGAGTAATGTTTGGTGGTAATCATTATGGGTTTGTGCTAATCACAGACATAAATGGTAAACAAAAAGAAATGGTATATCCAACTCAATGTAGGATTGATGCAGTTGGCATTGAGGGAGGTACTTTAAAAATCTTTGAAGAAGGGAAAAAAACTTCTTGGAGATTTAGTAAGTCTGGAAAATTAGAACACTCTATATTTGGAGAATTTACTGATGAATATAGGAGTAGATTTAATACAATAGTAGAACATTATGATATGTTTATGGGAGAACCTGTTCTTAAAAATCCACTATGTGTTAAAATTGCAAGAAATCCTGAGCAAAGTGTAATTTTAAAAGATGAACTTGTTCAACAAGATTATCCTTTACACCCAGGTGTAATGTTAGGAACAGAACATTATGGTTTTATCTTAATAATTGATACTGATAAAGGACAAAAAGAAGTTTATTATCCTACTCAAAATAGAGTGGATGCAATTGGTATTGAGGGTGATGAACTTGGAGATTTAAAGGTTTTTGAAAATGGAAAATATCATCCTTGGCTTTTCTCTTATGACGGTAAATTTAAACAAGAAGCATCATATAATCCTTATTCAAGAAGGGATAAAGCATTTGTTGAAGATGTATATGGATTAAATATGGAAGATGCAGCAGATCGTTTTACTTTGAAAATGAAAAAATAATAAGTGGTGTTATATGCGATTTTGGAAATTTATAAAGGATGAGTTTAACAGAATTCAAAACCAACAAGAATCACAAAATAGTAACTCACAAGATAGTGAAGAACAAGATATAAGTAATAGTTCATCACAACAAAGTGAAACCCAAGAACAATCAAGTCAATCACAAAGTGATAGTTCTGAACAAAGCCAAGAAACTTCTCAACAAACAGGAAGTTCACAAGATAATGAAGAACAAGATATGAGTAATAGTTCATCACAACAAAGTGAAACCCAAGAACAATCAAGTCAATCACAAAGTGATAGTTCTGAACAAAGCCAAGAAACTTCTCAACAAACAGGAAGTTCACAGGATAATGAAGAACAAGATATGAGTAATAGTTCATCACAACAAAGTGAAACTCAAGAACAATCAAGTCAATCACAAAGTGATAGTTCTGAACAAAGTCAAGAATCTTCCCAACAAACAGGAAGTTCACAAGATAGTGAAGAACAAGATATGAGTAATAGTTCATCACAACAAAGTGAAAGTCAAGAACAATCAAGTCAATCACAAAGTGATAGTTCTGAACAAAGCCAAGAATCTTCTCAACAAACAGGAAGTTCACAAGATAATGAAGAACAAGATATGAGTAATAGTTCATCACAACAAAGTGAAAGTCAAGATCAATCAAGTCAATCACAAAGTGACAGTTCTGAACAAAGTCAAGAATCTTCTCAACAAACAGGAAGTTCAAAAGATAGTGAAGAACAAGATATGAGTAATAGTTCATCACAACAAAGTGAAATCCAAGAACAATCAAGTCAATCACAAAGTGATAGTTCTGAACAAAGTCAAGAATCTTCCCAACAAACAAGTAATTTACAACAAGATAATAAAGTTCAGCAAGATAATAATTCTCAAAATCAAGATGAAATTATAGATGATGTGGATGACTCTAAATCGGATAATACTGATAAGAACAATGAAGTTCAAACAGAAGAACAAATACAACAAATAAATGAAGATATATCAAACAATCCTAAACTTACATTTGAACAAAAAAAAGAATTATTAGAAAAACTAAAAAATAGTATTGAAGAAATACGAAAAAGAAAAGCTGAAAAATTACAAAAAGAACATTTGAATCAAGAAAAACAAGAAGTTGAAGAATCAAAAGAAGAAAAATATGAGTTATCAGAGCAAACAAATAACTTTTTAAATCAATTGGGGGAACTTCCATCTTTTGAGGATAGAGATAGAGGTGCTGGTTATTCAATTGATACTGAATCTTATACGGAAGTACCAGAAAGCATTATTAGAACACTTATAACAAAATTTTTAAATCAAAGGTTTTGCAGACATTGTACTGATTTAAATGTTAGATCTAATTCGTTAGAAAAAACTAATGGTTTTTATAAGTGGGAAATTAAAGATGTAATTGTGCATTTACAAACTCATCAAGTAACAAAAGTTCTAACTGATAAATATGGATATGAGTATGCACAAGGTAAAAATGAAAATGTACCATTATCATTCTACTTTGATATGTCAGGTAGTATGAGTTCTTATACCAATATGTTAGCAGTTATTGCAATAGAATTATTAAAAAAAGGAGTTAAGGTTTTAATTGGCTTTAATGAAAGAGTTAATGTTCAAATTGAGAGTATTGAAAAAAATATAACAGTATCTGAACTTGCTGAAATATTAGAAAGTGCAGGATATTGGAATGGCTGGGGAAGTTCTGGTAGAGATAGTTATAAAAAAGATCCTAGAGTAAAGTTTAAATATATTGAAAGAAATATAGATAATTATTTAATAGATAAAAAAGCAGAAAAATGTGTAGTATTTGCGGACTTTGATCCAAGAAGTGAAGTTATAAATTTATCACAAGTTGTTGATGTATATTGGTTTTGCTTTGAATCAAGATATGATTTTTATGACATTGGTAAATTTAATGGCTTTATTTATAAAGTTCAAAATATAAGAGATTTAGAGCAAGGATTATTAAAGGTAAATGAAAAAAGGTTTGAAACATTATGTTATACAGATAATCCAAAAAGTCTGCAAAAGAAAGTGAGAGTGAAAAGATGATTTCATTTAAAGAAGTAAAAGATAAAATTGAAGCTATGGGTTATTATGCTACAAATGAATTATTATATGATACATATAATGCTTTAGCATTATTTAATAATTCTGGTATTAATCCTGGTCAAGATATATTTGCAATTTGTTTGGAAGGCCCTCCTGGTGCTGGTAAAACTGAATTTGCAAAAACATATACAAAATTATCTAATGAATTATTCAAAAATGTAGAATTAGTTGATTATCAATGTGATGCCACAACAGGAAAGACTGAGTTGTTTGAAGATATTAATATTAGTGCTGCAATTCGTGGAGATGCTGACAATGTTAATATACCAGGTAAATTAATTGAAGCAATAAAAAAGGTTAATAGTGGTAAAAGAGTTGTATTATTTATAGATGAATATGATAAGGCGAGAGAAGAAACTGATGCTTTCTTACTTCAATTTTTGCAATCAGGTAAGATTAATTCAACTCAACATGGGGACTTAGAAATTAAAGATGAGTATAAGGGAAAATTACAAGTAATACTATGTAAAAATGATATGAGAGAAGAATTATCAGGACCATTATCTCGTCGTATAAGAATAATTAGATTAGATTATATGAAACCTACTTTATTCTATAAAGTAGCACATAGATTATTAATTGATGAAAAAGATAGTCCTGTAAATGATGGCTTATTAAACCTTGTATCTCTAATGTATGAAAAAGCATATGCAAATAAAGAAATGTATAATAGATTACCTTCTTGTTCTGAAATGCTAATTGCAATAGAAGATGCTGATAGAGTTATAAAATTAGCCAATGCACCACAAAGTGTTATTTATAATATAATCATAAGAAATATGTTTAAATCTCCAGATGATATTACAACATTTGAATCTTCGCTAGATAGAATGAAAAATCAAGATGAATCAAAACTTGCAGCATTAGTTAAAACTATGAAAATAAATACCGAAGAAAGTGAAGAAGAATTAAATTTAAATTCTTTAATTGCTGAAAAAGTATTTGTAGATGAAAGCAAGAAACTAGTTAAAAAAACTCAAGAAATGGAATCATTAATTGAAACATATAAAACAAAATTTGCTCAAATGGAACAGGACAGAAAAAAAGCAATTAGTGATGAAATTAAAAAAATTAAATTAGAAAATGGGAAATTAGTATCAAATACAAATGTACCAAATGCTATAGGTATTTTTGAAGATGAAAGTAGTCATATCAAAAGAGGGCATAATATATTCGACCTATCAGACAATAATTGGACTGATGTTGCTACATTAGTAAGACCACATTTATCTCATAATTATGTTATTGGTAAATTAATAGATAATGCTAGTGATTTAGATATAGTAATTTATGAAAATGGTATTTTATTACAAGAATGTGGAGAACAAAAACTAATCGTAATAAATGATTTTGATGAAAAAAATAATCCACAGTTTAGAGTTCTATCTAGTACACCAATTGTTCCATCTACATTTATTCAAGATATTGATAATTTTACAAAATTTATTAATGAGTGTTATGCTTCTCAGCCTAAAACAGCAAAGGCAGTAACTGATGAAGCATTGGATATGAATGATTATAGATTAAATATTGACACACTTGTATATAATGAATCTGAACTTCCATTTGATGTAATTGAAGATGGTGTATATCATTTTGAATATAAATCAGATAAGTCAGATCAACCTGATTATCTTTCTATGTTGAAATGTGAAAATCCAGAAAAGGCATTAGAAAAATCAAAAAGGATAATGTCAGGTCAAAGTAAGGTGTTAAAAAAATGAATAATGCAAGTTTAGTTTTATTAGAAAATACAAAGTTAAAAAAACTTGAAGATTATAAATTAGATGAAAAAAGTATTTCTGAATTTAAAAGCAAAATAAAACAAGTAGATGATGAAACCAAAAATAATTTAGGTAAAGAACTTTTTGAACTTATTTCTAGTAAGAAAAAATCTTCAGAAATAGATGAAGAATTTACTAATAAAGTTATAGAATTGATAATTAATGGTGCTAATTTAGAATACAAAGATGAAAAAAAAGGAGACTTTTCTTTATTACTTTGTGCAAGAAAAGGATTTTTAGAAATAGCATATTTGTTATTGAGATCAGGAGCGAATGCAAATCAATCAAATAATTACTTAACAACTTCTATAATGGCAGCAGCAAGACATGGACATAAAGAATTATTGGAATTATTAATTTTATTAGGAGCAAATGTAAATGCAAAGTGTTTAGATGGAGATAATGCCCTTATGAGTGCAAAAAGACATAATCAACAAGAATGCTTTGACATATTAGTTCATGCTCAATCATCGTTAACTCATAGGAATATTGCAAATCAAACTATATTGGATTTATCGGGAAATGTGTCTTTTAATCCTAACTATATAACAAGTTCAAATGTAACAGAGGTTGTTCCTCCAACATCGGAGGAAGATGTTTCTTCACTTGTAGAAGAAGCAGAACAAAAATTACTTAGATTGAAAAATAAATAAAAACAGGTTGCCCTGTTTTTTTGATATATTAAATTAATTCAATAAAAAAATCGTCCCTATACAAGCAGACGATTCTACTACATCAACTAATATTAATCAGCTGACAAATTAAGGATAACAAAAATATTGCTAATAGTCAATATAATTTTGGACAGATTTTGTAGAAATTAATAATGCTCAATTTAACTAATGTTTTTATTTTCTTTTTTTCCACATAACCAATCAATAGAAATATTATAATGTTTTGCAAATTCAATTAAGGCATAAGTATGGATATATAATTTCCCTAGTTCGTATTTAGAATAATTAGACTGATCTACCTTTATTATTTCTGCTATCTTTTCTTGAGATGTATTATTTTTAGTTCTTATTTCTTTTAAATGATTACCTAAAATCACTTTATCAATTTTATCGTTTATAATTTCATATTTTTTAGTGTTTGTTAGTCCACAAATATAATCAAGATTAACACCATAATAATTACAAAATTCGTTTAGATAAGGAAGAATAATAGCATCAATACCATTTTCCCAACCAGCATAAGTAGATCTACTAACACCTAGCATATCAGCAAGTTCTTGTTGTGTGTTTCCAAAATACGTTCTTATATCTTTCATTCTTTCATAAATCATTCCACGACACCTCTTATATAATTTTCCCATTTAAAATTGCTTTATTTAAAAAGTGTCGGAATATTACCTAAAAACGTGTTATAATAGTAAAGGTAAGGAGAGGTAAGAATGCTTTTTTTGGATGCTAAAGATTATATAATTATTACTTTAAAAACACTTGTTTTTACAATATTACTTGTTTTGCTTTTATCAATTAGTATTTTTAATGTTGATTTTGCAAATTATGTTTGTGATATAACTGAAATACCTCGTGATTTAGCTCTTACTATGACGAGTCTTGGCTTTAGAAATAATATGATAGTTGTTTTAAGTGTATTTGAGTTTGGTATATTTTATTTTTTATATGGGAAAATAAAAAAAACAAAATTATATAATAAATTTTTTGAATTTTTAATAAATTAAAAAATTTCATAATAGATTTTGCAATAGTGTGGTACAATAATTTTGTATTTAATACGTAGCAGAAAGAGGATTTTGTATGTTAGAAGATAAAATTGCTAGTATATTCGATTTGGCTAAAGAACTGCAAGATAAAAAACTTAAAGAAGAATATACTGAATTAGCAAAAATGGATGCTACAATTGGTAGTTTTGACAATTATAAAAAAAATGAGATGAATAATAAAATTAAAGATAAAAATGAAATGGTAAATGATGTTTTTGTTTGTAGAGATGATGTTAATAAAGATAACTTAAGCGTTGGTATGTATTTGATAAATTATGAACATATTGAACCTATAAAGTTAGATGATGATTATAAACCTTTACCATTAGATAAAAAAACTATATTTGAATATGGTACAGTTATATCTTTCCTATATAAAAATCAAGAATTTAATATAAGTGGTATGTTTGGTGGTACGGAATTGAGTAAAGATAGTGCTATTAATAAATATAATGAATTAAAAAAATATATTGTTGATACAACCGAAGATACTTTATTAGACGCAATTAAAAATAACATTTTAGAGGAGTTAAATTCTTAATTTTGAGTAATTTTTAATGACAACATGAAAAAAGCACAAAACAACATGAAATAGACATGAAATAAACTTGACTGCGTTCTGTCAAGTGCTATAATATAGTAAAATAAATAAATTATGCAAAGAAGAAACGATTTTTCTTTGCTTTTTGTTTGTTTTTTAAGCAAAAACTATTGACACTTGCTTTTAAAATCATTAGAATATTAGACAATTTATTGATGTTTAACAGCAGTTGTTAAATTTAAAGATTTAGTTGTTAGGGTAGAAGAAGCAGTATTATTTCTATTTTGAGAACAGTTACTGACTTTTTCGCCCCTTTTTTATGGAAGAGGTAGAGAAATGATAGTTAAGACTACAATTTGTATATTAAATTACGGCTTAAATGATAAAGTCAGTTGCAGTAGATCGCAAGTTTTTAAAGACTCTAAAAATACGTATGTTAAGAGAGAAAATTAAGGGATAACCTCCCTGTCTGATTTTCTCTCTTTTATTTTAATGAAAGGTGGTTACTTATATGAAACAAGAACAAAATTATGAAGAAGAATATGCAGATAACTTTACATTAACGAAAGATGAGATGGATATTTATAATATACCAGCAACATTTGAGTTGGTAGTTGAAAAATTAAGAGAATTAAAAATTGCTCGAAACAAATACATTAATGGCTACCATGTTAGATTAACTACTAGTTATAGACCAAGATTAGAGCAATTTTCTCAAAATATCTCTGATCCTGTTGGTAAGACAGTAGAATATAGGCTTGATAGTGAACAAGCATACAATGAGTTTAATATTCAACTTAATAAATTATATTCAACTATGTCTAAAGAAGAAAATGCTTATATCAACGATTGTTTGTTATGTGGCAAATCAGAGGCTTCCTTAAGAACAAAGTTTGATTTAGGTAGGGAAACATTTAATATTATTAAAAGTAGTGCAATAGTAAGATTTGGAATAGTATTTAACATTATTGTTTATAAATAGTAATATAAAAGTAACCACTTGAGTCGTTTATGGCTCTTTTTTTATTGCTATAATTTCGAGTTTATAGGGATCTCGTTATCAAAAAACTAGATGAAAGGAGTGAATTAAATGCGAATTTTATATAAAAAACAAAAAATTCCTTAAAAACACTTGCAAAATTTCTTTTTTTAAGTGATAAATATTATAAGATTAATTCTATATAATTCATATAAAAAATGCGATATAAGAGCATTAAGAATGGGAGTTGAATAGTTATATGTCATTTAAAAGAAGAGTGCTTAAAATAACATTTTTAACTTTAATAGTAATATTGTTAATAATATTAAGTATAGTTATAATCAATAAGTATTTCTTTGCTAAAGAGATAGATACTTCTAAATCTTCTAAAACAAATGTTAATGATGTTTCTGATAATTCAAAAGAAACTATCAAAAAGGAAGAAAAGGAAAAAACAGAAAATAAAGAAAAACAAGAAGAAAAAGCAGAACAAAAAGATGTAAATGTCCAAGATAATAAAGTAGAAAATACTCCCAAGGTTAATATCATACCTAAAGGCGAAACGGATAATAAAAAGACAGAGGACCAAACACCTAGTTCAAATAATCATAATAGTTCTTCAGTAACTCCACCAATTTCACAACAACCAGTAGAACAAACACCTAGTTGTACTCCAAAAAAGTTTTATACAGTGTTTAGAGCAGATTTTGAAAGTGAAGAAAAATGCAATGAAGTATATGAATATTATCATGATATTGATCCGAATAAATATTTAGGGCATATTTGCTCGGAACAAGTTGATGACTGTGGAGATACTTATTATATGCTTACATTTTTTGATATTAATGAAAATTATTTTGGATATGATGAGATTTAGACCATTATGGTCTTTTTTTTATGATTTAAAGGAGGAAAAGATTAATGAAAAAAATAATGAAGAAAGTATTTAATGGAATACTTTTATTATTAGTTGGTGTTTCGGCATTTCCAACAGTCAATGTAAGTGCAGCCAACTATAATGATACTATTAATGATAAATATATATGGATTGAAGGAGATTATGTTGTAAAAGAAAAGGGTAGTGTACGAAAATATCAGAGAATGACTTATATGATTAGAAATTCTGATGGACAGTTCGTTTACTGCGTGGAGCCAGGTACTCCAGTAGATTCTAATGTTGTTTATCCTGGTCAAGATTACAATCAAGCCTATGTTGCTAATATGACAGAAGAACAATGGAGAAGAATTGAACTTCTTGCATACTATGGTTATGGGTATGGAAATCATACCGACATTCATTGGTACACAGTAACACAGTTTTTGATTTGGCAGACTGTTCCTCATGGTTACGACATTTTCTTTACAGATAAATTAAATGGAAACCATATTACCAAATATACAAATGAAATAAACGAGCTAAATAGATTAGTGGCAGAGCATACTAGAGTACCTAGTTTTTCTAACACTACTCAAGAAATGAATATTGGAGATACTGCAACATTTACTGATACTCGTGGAGTATTAAGCCAATTTGAAGTATCATCAACAGATAAGGCAACTGCAAAAATTGAAGGAAATGTATTAAAAGTAACTGCAAACGAAGTGGGAAATACAAGATTAACTCTTACTAAAAGAGATAAAAATTACTCACACCCTGCAATTATATACGTTCATCCAACTAGTCAAGATATTATGATGCGTGGCGCTTACGATCCATTAAGTGTAAATCTTGATTTAGAAATTACTGGTGGTAAAGTATCTGTTAAAAAGATTGATGCTGATACAAAATTAGGTATTGGTCAAGGAGATGCAACATTAGATGGAGCAGTATATGGAATCTATACAACTACTGGAGAAAGAGTAGGAGAAGTTATTTCAAAAGGTGGAGAATACGTAATGAGTGATTATTTACCATCTTTAGGTACCTTTTATTTAAAAGAAGAAAAATCATCAACTGGGTACGAACTTAACGAAACTAAGTATTATTTTAATATTACGAAAGAAGATTTGTACCCAGAAGTTGATGTTACAGAAAAAGTAATCGAAAGGGATTTAAAAGTCTTTAAGGTTTATGCAAGTGATGAAACGGGATTTTTAACTGGAGAGCCAAATGTTACATTTGACATTTACTTGAAATCATCTGGTGAAAAAGTAACAAGCATTACAACAGATAGTAAAGGCTATGCAACAGCCACATTATCTTACGGAACTTATGTTGTAAAGCAAGTAACAACAACAGAAGATCATGAAATGGTTGAAGATTTTGAAATCACTGTAAATGAAAGTTCTGAAGATCCAATATATAAATTACTTGCTAATGCAGAAATTGAGGCAAGATTAAAAGTGATTAAAATAGATTCAGAAACAAAAAATGTAATTCCAGCATCAGGTATTAAGTTTAAGATTTTTGATGTTGAAAAAAATGAATATGTTTGTCAAGTAACTGATAAAAAACAATGCGTTTTTGAAACTGATGAAAATGGTATTTTACTTACACCGTTACCATTAGAAAGTGGTACATATAGATTAGAAGAACAAGACCAAACATTAAATGGTTATTTATGGAATACCAAGCCTTTAGAATTTACAATCGGAGAGGATTCAGAACTAATTAATGATGATGTATTTGGTGCTATTGTTGAAGTAGAATTTGAAAATACACAAGTAAAAGGTCAAATTGTTATAGAAAAAACAGGAGAAGAATTAGTTATCAAAGATAATTCTTATCAATATGAAAAAATTAAATTAGAAGGAGTAGAGTTTGAACTTCGCGCTAATGAAGATATTGTTGTTGGTGGTAAAACCTACTATAATAAAGGCGAATTAGTTACGACTTTAGTAACAGATAAAGATGGATATGCTAGTATTGGTAATCTACCACTTGGTAAATATATTCTAAAAGAAGTAAAATCTAGTAATGGTAATGTAGTTGATTCAAAAACTTATGAATTTGAATTAAAGTATGATGACCAATATACTGAAGTTGTTTATAAAACTTTTAATATTCATAATGAGTATCCAAAAGGAGAGCTTGAATTTACAAAAACTGATTTATCTTCTGGAGAGGCATTACCAAACACATTAATTGAAATTTATACTGATAAAGATGAATTAATATTTAGTGGAAGAACAGATGAAAACGGAAAAATTATTATTAAAAATTTACCAGTTGGAAAATTTTATATTTTGGAAAAAGATGCACCAGAGGGATATATTTTAAACGAGGAGAAAATGTGGTTTTCTATCACTGAAAATGGCGAAATAGTTAAAGCAAATATGACTAATGAAAAAATTGTAGAAGTACCAAATACTCTACAAGAAAAAGACATACTTATTGAAATTATTTCAGCAACACTTGTATTAGCAGGAATAGGAATTATTGTTTATGCTAAAAAGAAAAGTAAAAATAGAAAATAAAAGTAAGCACTTGTTAATTATAATGAGTGCTTTTCTTTTTTTTATTGCTATTTCGTTACTTGCTTTTAAGTATTATGGTTTATATGAAAAAGATAAGCAAGAACAAAATAGTATTGAGTTATTTTTTGAAGAAATACCTACTGAAAAAGAAGAATCAGAGCCTAATTTAGAGAAAGTTGAAGAAAAAGAAAACATAATACAATATGTAGCTGTTTTAGAAATACCTAAAATTAATTTGAAAAAAGGACTTGTTGACAAGAATAGTAAAGCCAATAACGTAGATAGAAATATTTACACATTAAAAGAATCAACATTTCCAGATGAGGAAGAAGAGAGTCATGTAATACTAGCATCACATTCTGGTAGTGGTTATTATTCATACTTTAATAAGTTAAATAAATTAAATAAAAGTGATCAAGTCTTTTTATATTATCAAGGTATTAAATACATATATCAAATTGTAAACATATATGAAGCAGAAAAAACTGGGACAGTTTCTTTAAGACAAACATCTGGCTCTGATATTACTTTAATAACTTGTATTAGTGGTACAGATAAACAAATTGTTTATGTAGGAAGTTTAGAAGCAAAGGAGAATTATTAATGGAGTTTGAAAACAATGGAATGGGTAAATGTATTTTGTTGAAAGAAGATAAATACGATCATTCACTTATTTACTCAATTACTGGTAAACAATTTATTGTAGCATCTGATTTAGATAAAAAAACTGGTAGTTGGTTACATGGTCATTATTTTGGTAAAGATTTAGATAGTGCATTAGATTTTTTTAACGAACTATCAAATGAACATGATAATGATATGGAAAGGTAGTGGTAAATTTGGAAAAAGTAGCAGGATACCTATGCTTTAAAAATCAAAGCAAGGAATCTATGAATCTTAATTTAAAGCAAATGTCAGAATGGTGTTTGCTTAAAAATTATGACTGTACAATTTATTTTGATAAAGTAAAAAATAGGTTAGATTTAGATAGAAATGAATTGAACAAATTAAAACATGATATTCAAAATGGAAAGTACAAAAAATTAATTATAAAAGATATGACTAATGTTTCAAGAAATACTACATTTAATATTGAATTTTTGCAGTTTTTAGATGATAACGACTGCAAAGTCGAAAGTATGGATGGCATTGATTTAGATTTATTTAAAAATATATTTAATAAAAATAAGGAGGAGAAAGAAAGATGAATAACGAAAATGTAAAAGAAGTAAAAAACTCAAAAAATAGATTTGAATTAGATGGTAATGTTGCTAATATTAGTAATGTTTATACTAATCAAAACGGGAAGAAAATATTAAGGTTTGATTTGGCTCAAAACAACAATGGTAATACGCAATATGTTCCTATTGTTTTAAGAGGAGAACTAGTTAATAGTTATGGTAATGAAATTCAAAAGGGAGACTGGATTTCAGTAAAAGGTAGAATCTCTACATATCAAAAAGATGTTGAAAGAGATGGAAAAACATATAAAGATAAAGCCATAGATATTTTAGGGTTTGAAATTACTGATAGAAAAAATAATAAAGTTTATACTTCTGATGGCGATATTAGAGATTTAGAAGAAAAATCTAATTCGGAAATGAAAAGATAATTATGAGTAAATATCAATATAGTGTATTAAATTATTGGAATGATGGCGATGATTTATATGTTAATTATATAGTTGAGAATATAGAAACAAAGCAAAAGGCAAATGCAATAGAGTATTATGATACATCAGATATTGAGTGTGATTATAATACAGCATTAGAAGAAGAAATTGAAAAAGCATTAACAACATTGTTAGAAGAAAATGATGGAATTGAATTTAAACTACCAAAAGCAAGTGAATTAAGTCCACTATTAAGATATATTTATAATCGTGTATGTGAAAGCGAAGATAATATGTGTCATATTGATTATAATGACTGGGAAGAACTAAAAGAGGAAGAAGATTTTCTTGAAGAAGATATAAACGTATTGGAACAAGAAATAGAAAAATATAATTTACATGATTATATAACTCTTGATGATGGCGAATATAAAATTTGTGGTTATGGTGGTTTACAATGTTTTGTTAATGATGACAGAGTAAAGGAAAGTGATGAACTTGAAAGATGAATTAAAAAAAGGACAAGCCTTTATAGGTCTTGATGATAATAAATATTATTTTTTAGGTTATGATTATGATGATCAAATCTTTTTTACAACATTAGATTTATGGAGTGATAAAGAACAAAGTTATATGACTAAGAGTAATATCTTTATTAAAGAAGTATTGGATGAAAAATCAAAAGTCATAGAAGATTGCACTTGGTACTATCAGTCTATGAAAGAATTAGATAATTCAACTATGGAAGAAAAGATAAAAAGGTGCTTGGACATTATTAAAAATTCTAATTCTAAAGAAATAGAATTAAGACCTACTGAAATAGGTCCATTAGTACGAGGACAAGCATATAGCAAAGAATTTAATCAATATTATGAAGTAATTGGTTTCATTATAGATAATAATATTTATTTAGATTCTGATTTAAAAGCAAAACAAAAAGGCTTTTTTGCAATATATCATTCTAACTGCGAGAATACAGTACCACTTATTTTTGAAAGAAATTTTAGTGATAAAGATAATTCATTTGATGGTAAACACTTTTTAGCTGGGAATGATGATAGAGTTGATATAGAGGACATTGTTTGCAGTAAAGAATTAGTAAATTCTTATATGAAAGAAACCTTAACTGATAGGTTAGAAAGAAAAGATAAAGACATGATGATTTAAAAAGTTGCTGTGTAGTTATTGAATTTTTTTGATAACTACACAGTTTTTTATTATAGATAAAAGAAAGGGTGAGTGTAATGAATAGATTAAATGTATTAGCAATTAAGCAATTAGAAGGTGGAACATATACCATTGATACTGTTTTAAATGTAATAAAACAAATAACTGACTGGGCTTTAGCAGTAGGAATATCCCTAGCTGGTATTGCACTCGTTGTAAGTTTCATTATGTATGCAGTAGTAGATGTAGATCAAAAGCCTAGAGTAAAAACAAGAATTTTACAGACTTTACTTGGTATATTTGGAATAATTTTAGCCATTTCATTAGTTAATATTATTATTAAATTATTTACATAGGTGTTTAATTTATGATGACTAAAGTTTTTGATTTGTTAAGAAGTTTAGGCTGGTATTTAGTTAGTTTTATATATGACTTAATTGATGGACTTCTACAAATAATTAAAGAATTAAATGCTTTTGATATAATTAATTCATTATCAAATAATCAAACATTTAGGAATTTATATACTGGAGCAATGGCTATTGCTGTAACATTATTTGCACTTTTTATCGTGTGGAGATTTGTAAATAAACTACTAGATCCAGATGAAGAAACAACTTTTAAAATGATAATAATGGAAGCAGTAAAATGTGGAACGCTTATTATGATGTCCACATTTTTATTTGTTCAAGTATCTAATTTTTCTATTACTCTATCGAACTATACAGGAAATATTTTTGAAACAAATAGTAATTCAAAGATGAGTGATTCAATGCTTACTATGTTTATTTCATATAGAGATGGTTATAAAAATAGTGATAAGTTTAATGAAAGTAAGAGTATATCGGAATTAGTGAATAACGGTTCGTTTGATAGTGATGAGTTATATTTATCAAAATATGTAACAAAATCGAGAGTAATATTGTCTGATGAAAAAGATTATAAATATGAAATTAATTGGATTATGGCAGTAATAAGTGGAGGCTTTTTCTTATATAGTTTATTTTTTGCAGGTATTATGTTAGGCAGAAGACAAATTGAATTTTTATTTTTGTTTTCAATAGCACCAATTGTTTTTGCAACTAGTGTTTGTAATAAACAACGAAGGGGAGCAGTAATAGAACAACTGGTTTCTTTAGCACTTCAAAGTGCAGTTGTTATGCTAATTGTTAGTTTAACTGTAATGGTAATGCAAGAAATTAATGTTACAAAATTCTTTGATAATACATTTATGAATATAACGACAAAATCACTGCTTTATTTAGGTTGTGCAACATTTATTATGACTGGTAGTCAAGTTATCAATAGATTTATAGGAAGTAATGTAAGTGCAGCGAGTGGTAGAGAACAATTAATGTCATTAATGGGTTATGGAAAAATAGCAGGTATTGGAGCAACACTTGGTGCTGGTGCAACTTTAGGAGGAGCTCTTTTAGGAACTGGTCTTGCAATGAAAGGTGGAAAAGCAGTAGGCTCTCACGCATTATCTCAAGCAGGAATTGCTTTAGGAACAATGGGAACAGTTGATCCAGCAAGTGGACAAACTCCGAATAGAATGCAAAGATTTGCTAGTGCTATGGGATCAAGAATGTATGCAACAGGTCAAAGAATGGGAGGAAAATCAACTGGTAATAAGTTTAGTGCAAGTGATGCATTTATGAATGCAGGAGCAAGTAGTTTGCATAACACGGTAAGAAGAGTAATGCCACGAGCTAGTTATAATACTTCTTATTATAGAAGAAGAAATATGATATAAGGAGGCAATATATATGTATATAACAGTAAAGTCAATTAAGAGAAATTTAGGTTTTAAAGGAATAGAAGTATCTGACATTATAATTGCTTTACCAATATTAATCTTATTTATAATTTTATTTTGTTTTACACCATTAAAAATACCATCAATAGTAGGTCTAATGATTGGTATTTTTTGTTTATTACCAGTTAATGTAAGTAAGAAAAATAGAATGTATAAAGTAATTGGATTAATGTTTAAATACTTATTTAAAAACAAATATTATGTATATCAAAAGAAAGGAGCAGTGAATAATCTTGAAGAATCAGAAAACTAAAGATGAAAAAAAGAAAAAGAAAGAACATAAAGTTATAGAAAAGTTTGTTAAGAAGAAAGATAATTCAAAACAAAAATACATAACTAAAAGTGTTTTAAAAAGAAAGTTTAAAAATGCTCAAAGTTTTACCAATGCAGAAGTAGTAAATGATAATGGAATTATAAAACTTCGTGATAATAGTTTTGCAAGAGTTTTTTCGGTTGATGCTATTGATTTATCACTAACATCAAACACTCAAAAGCAAAACTTTTTTAATCAATTAAAATTTCTTTATCAATTAAAAGGATTAAATTTAAGAATATACAAGTTAGATGATAAGATAGATCTAAATGCTAATAAAGATTACTACAATAGACTAATGGAAGAATTTGCTAATGATGAAGAAAAACTAACATTTTTAAAAGAAAGATATGATAGATTAGAAATATTAGAAGAACAAAATCTTACTACTACAAGTAGATATTATTTTGTATTAATTAGTGATAATGATAAAGCATTAGAACATACATCAGAAGAACTAGAAATGCATTGTTATAACATGACACCTAGATTACATATTCAAATGATTACAAATAAACTAGAGATATATCAGTTTTTGATAAACTTATATTTATCGAATGCTAATATAGAACAATTAATGTGGAGCGATTTAGTAGAACTAATCACTCCTTTTTTTATTAATGAAACAGTAGGTTATATAAAATCAGATGATACAGAAATACAAGTTGTAACAATTAAAAGATTACCACCATTTATAGATGAGTTATTTTTTGAAGAACTATTTAATGTTCCAGATACAAGATGTTGTATTCATATTAAAGATACAATACCAACTGAAGAACTGGTTAGAAGATTAGATAGTAATTATGAATTTTTAGTTTCCGAAAGAAGCACTACTAGAAAATTATCAGATGCTACTCAAATGGATACTGAAAGAGAGAACTTTCAAGCATTAATGACACAAATTAAAAATGGCGATGAAAAAATCAAAGAAGTTGATTTCATTATTGTAATAAGTGGTAATAGAAAACAACGTGAAGAAAAGTTAAAAGAGTTAAGAAAAATTGCTGATGTATTTCAAATTAAATTGGATGTTCCTAGAATGAGGCAAATGGAAGGTTGGCAAGCATTTGATATAACTAAAAATGGTTTTGAAGATTATCATAACTATCTTCCAAGTTTAACTTTGTCAGCATCATTTCCACTTACGATTACACACTTTAATGATGAAACAGGCTATATTTTAGGATCTGATATTCATACAGCTTTACCAACAATATTTGATTTATTTCATAAAGATGCAACACGACCATCAAGTAATTTAGCAATCATTGCCTCAACTGGTGGTGGAAAAAGTTTTACATTAAAGAAAATGATTATAAATGAAATTAATCGTGGGAACTCTTGCTTTTTGTTTGATGCAGAGGGCGAGTATGAAAAGTTAGTTAGAAAAAACAAAGGCGAATATATTGATATGTATTCTTCTAGTGGTGGTATTATTAATCCACTACAAGTAAGATTTCTTCCTAGTGATAAAGAAGAAAAAGAAGATGGAGATATAAATTCAATTAATTATGAAGATTGTCCTCTTGCTAAACATCTAGGCTCACTAGAAACATTTATTAAATGTGCTTTTGAAGAAATAAAAGAAAGCGAAGTAGTAGTTATGCTAGATATGATTGAAAAGCTATATAAAAGATTTGGTATAACTAAAAATACAAAAATATCTAGGTTAGAAAAATTAGAAAATACTGATTATCCAATATTTTCTGACTTGATAGAATTTCTACCAGATTATCGTAATATGATTACTAACCCAGAACAGTTAAAAATAGTTGATAAGTTAGAGATATTATTAGATAGATTTAAAGTTGGAACTGATGCAATGTTATTTAATGGTTATACATCAGTAAATCTTGATGCTAACTTAATTGCATTTAATGTAAAGGACTTGTTATATAGTAAAAATAAAAGAATTATAACTACTCAATTAGTAAATTTACTTACTTATCTAAATAATATTATCGTAAGAAATAAGATAGTAAATGATAAAGAAAAAGATAAAAAGAGAATTAAAAATATTTCAGTAGTAGTAGATGAGTTTCACTTATATTTAAAGAATACTGATAGTGAGGTATTACTCACATTTGAACAAATTGCAAGAAGAATCAGAAAATATCATGGTGCATTTATTCCTGCAACTCAAAGTATTCATGACTTTTTAGGGGATGATGATTCAGTTAGGAGTGCAACAGCTATCTTTAATAATTGTCAGTATCAATTAGTTGGAATGTTAAAAGAAGATGACTTAACAACTTATTTAAAATTATTCTATCAAAACCCATTAACTGATACACAAAAAGAATTTTTAATGCAAGCAGAGATGGGAGAGTTTTTGCTTACAATTAATTCAAAGAATAGAATAAGAGTTAAAATTGTTGCTACACCACTTGAAGTTGAACTGATGGGAGAAGAAGTTAAAGTATGAAACGATTAAGTGGTCGGCAGTTAAGAAAAGAGTTTAAGAAAATATATTTTGATGAATTTGATGATCCAAATGAATCATTTATGGATTTCTTGTTAGACTTAATTCCAAAGAAAATATTAATAGAAATTATTTCAAAAGGGGAACATTATTATTCCTCTATTTTTAGTAAATATAAATAATGAATAAAAAGAAAAAGAAAAATATTATTTTAAAAATTATTGGTGGTAGTACCATTTTATCAGTCGCTTTTGCAATGGTAATTTTAATTTGTGTGCTAATGATTTTTGATTTTTTTGGAACAAAACTTACAAAAGAAAAAGTCCAGCATAACGAAGAATATGCAGATTCTTATAAGACTGCACTTAATACATATCTAAAAGATGGATACGTTCCACTACAAAGACTATTATATTTTTATTTGGAAGATTCAACATTGACGCTAGATATTCTATATACAATGAATCAAAATAAAGAGGCAAAAACTGCTAGAGAAATAGAAAGTGTTTGTGAAGATCAAAGAGTAAAAAATATGACTGCTTGCACTAATGTTAATATAGAAGAAAATAAAGATTATCTTGTAGTAAGTACAGGACATTTCAATTTTCCGTTAAAAAGTGAGTTTACTGTAACAAGTTTCTTTAATGAACAAAGAACAGTTTATGGCGAAAGTAATACTCACAATGGTTGGGATTTAGCAGTTCCAGCCCAAACACCAGTCTATTCAGTTTGTGATGGAGTAGTTGAAAAAGTAAACTTTACTCAAGATTCTAATCTTCCTTATGACCAAAGTGGTAATAGTGTTGGTAATACTATTACATTAAAATGTGATAGTGATTATGATGAAACTTATTATGTAATATTCGCTCATCTTTATCCTAATAGTGCGAAAGTGAAAGAAGGAGATGCAGTAAGTCATTGGACACAAGTTGCATCAGCAGGAACTACTGGATATTCAACTGGTAATCATTTACATTATCAAATAGAAAATGAAAATAGAGAATTAGTTGATGGAATGCAGTTAATTGATTTTACATTAAGTAGTTCATCAGACTTTAATGACTTTAAAAATCCTAATACTGGTTTTAGACCACCACTTGGAAATTAAAGGAAGCACATTTATAATGGCTATTTTATGATGGTAGCCACTTTTAAAGAAAAAGGTAGCCACAATATTTGTTGATATTAAAGGTATTTTTTATATAGGGTAGCCACTTTTGTTATTAAAAGTAGTCATTTTTGCAAGTGCAAAAATAGTAAGACACCACTATTTTCCCTTTATGCCATAAGGAATAAAAGGATTTGTGGTGTCGTTCTTCTTATGCCCATTAAAAATATGCAATATTTTTATTAAAAAAAATACCTTAAAAAAGTAGAAAGTGGCTACCCATAAATTAAAGAAAGGAGTTTGTAAAATGGTAAAAGGTTTAGTTAGAACTACATTAAGAATTGATAATAATTTAAAAACTAGAATAGAACTTTTATCAATTAAGAATAATTTAAGTTTCAATAAAATGCTAACTTATCTAATAGAACTTGGCTATAATTCTTACATAGAAAAGTTTGATAAATATTATGAAATGCAAAATAAAAAAATTGAAAGAGAGGAAGAAGATGAACAAGACTAGAATTTATACTGATGAAGAAATAAAAGTTTTATTAAGTAATCCTAATGTTGTTAGAATTAGAAATAAAAGTCAGATACTTTATAAAAATAGTTTTAAACTTTGGGCTGTTAAAGAAAAATTATCTCATGGCGAAAAGACTGCAAAAGAAATATTTACTGAAGGTAAGTTTGATGTAAATATGTTAGATGATAGAACTCCACAAAAAAGGTTAAACTCATGGATGAAGAAATATAAAATATTTGGAGAAGATTATTTTTCTGATTCTAAATCTCATTATCAAACAAAAGGAACAATTTTTGATAAAGATAAAGCAGAACATAACTTTGTAAATTATGTTAGAAAAGCAGTACATAATCCAAAGTTTGTAGCATTCATAATTGATAGAGATGAAAAAAATAATCTTCGTATAACTAATTTAGTGAGTATTGAAGATGAAAAAACTAACAGTTAGATTAGAAGATTATATTTATGATAGACTTTATCTTGTAGCAAATGATAATACCACATCAGTAAATAAAGTTGTTGCATCTATTTTAGAAAAATATATTAACGAGCCAAGAGAAATTAATTATTTAAAAGAAATAGATGAAAAATTAAAGAATATAGATGATAAGTTAGAAAAAATTTCTAAAAGACAATATAAGCATTTTAAATTATCTCAACAACACTTTGCTAACTTTGGCTACTTATCAAATGCTGATATAAAAGAAGATAAATGTCTTAATGAAATATTAAATAGTAAGGACTCTTTCAATGAGTAAAAAAAGTCCTAATGTTGTATTTAAAAGTAGATACAGTCTAGCACTTACTTGTAGAGATAATAAAAACAAATCATTAAATTATAAAGAAGAAAGATTAAAAGATGTTGATGACATGATTGATTATTATTCTGATGAAAAGAAAAAAACAGTCGGAATGTTTGAATATTATATGGGGCATACAAGAAAAGAAAAATATAATCTTGTAATGGAAGATGGATCTTATGCTACTAAACAAGATATAGCAAAAATTAAAACTAATTATAAAAAATATATTGAAAACTCAAATCTTTGGAAAGGTATTTTAAGTTTTAAAAGAGAATATCTTGATGAAAATATAGATATAAAAACATTAGAACAAAAGATAGCTAAAGAGGTAATGCCTCAATTTCTAAAGTATTGTGGTTTTAAAGATATAAAAGATATGAGTTTTGTTTTTGCAGTACATACTAATAGAAAACACCAGCCACATATTCATTTTGCTTTTATTGAAAAAAAACCAAATTACTTATATTGCGATAATAAAGTTAATTATAGAAGAAAAGGAAAAATTAGTCTTGATGAGCAAAGGTACTTAAAAAGATTAGTGGAACTTGCTATTGAAAGAGAAAAATATTATACCCCATTACTCAAGAAGACTAATGAAGATATTGATTATTTAAAATCATATTTTAATCCAAATGAAAAGAATTTTGCATTAAGAAATGTAAGTGAGATTTATGTTGAAGAAGATATTTTAAAACTAGGCGAGTTAATAAGGAAATATCGAGAGCAAAATAGTCAAACATCTAAAAAAGTAAAATATAACTCCATTAAAGATAATGAACTAGGTAAAGAAATCAAATCTTTGACTAAAAGAATTAAATCATATCTTTTTAATGATGAAACATCTATTTTATATGCTAGTAGGAAAGATATAAAAAAAGATTTAGAAAAACTTAATGATTATTTTGATACGTTAAATAAAAATAATAATATTAAAGAATTAGTAGCAGATAATAGTATTGTTAATAAAAAAGAAGAATATATTGATAACTATATTTATAATTCAATAGTAAATCATGCCTTATATAAATATAACCATATTTCTATGTATGTAAAAAATAAGAATAATGCTGATAAAATCACTATTGATAATTTAATACAAGAAGTTGCTTATCAAAATAGTAAACGAAATAAATTTAATGATAAGCAAAGAAGAAAGCAAGTATTAGATAATTATTTTAAAGGCGATAGTTATATTTCTAAATTTCCTAGTAAGCATAAAATAGAAAAAGCCATTAAGAACATTAATTATGAAATGGAAAAAGCATCACAAGAATTTAGTAAGTTATTCAATTATGATGATAAAACTAAATAACCTATGGTATAATATTATCAGACAGATAAATAGTAATTT
>CALVXO010000012.1 GCA_944371325.1 uncultured Bacilli bacterium
GAGATTAATGCTACAATAGCTAAAATAATAATTACAGCTAATAACTCTATTAAAGTAAACGCATTCTCTTTAGATTGTTTCATAAAAATCTTCCCTTCTATTATTGATAGTCTTACTACCTTAATTTAAGTATACATTATTTTTTGATAATTTACAATATCAAAATTACATATGTGTGCAAATTATTTTAATAAAAAAAAGACATATTTTTATACGTCTTTATTATATCTTAAATTATTAATACCCATATCAAAATATTTATTATGAACTTGATAATTTCTTTTTTTATAATCATAAATATGCATTAAATCATTTTTAATAATAATTGGATATTTATTTTTAAATCTATCTTCTAATATTGAGTTATTAACATTATATTTTTTATTAATATTATATTTAGATACCATTGCTTCTAAATTACCATATATAACTAACTCTAAATTAGGATGTTTATGATATCGATTATGATATGCATCAATTAAATTTTTTATTTGTGTATCAGTTAATTCATAAGATAAACATATTTGTTTAACATTATTACTATGTAAAAATGCAACTGAATAGGAATTTGTTACATTAAACGAAAAATCGGTTAATATATCTTTATATATTAGGCTACCTAATTCTCCTATTAATAATTTTTTATTATATTCTTTATGTTTTTCAATTACTCGATCTAATCTTAATACTTTTCTTTCATCATCAATCTTATTATATAAATTATCATCCATGTAAATATATTTATAATTACTATTTTTATCATAATCTTTTATATCACTAATTAAAATATTGTAATTTTTTTCTTTTGGAAAATCCGGTAAATCAATACTATATTCTTTTTTTATATAAGGATATTTATATAATCTTTTTTCATTCAATAATTTAACAAATTTATTTTTTAAATCATTTAATTCTTTAATAGGTATAAATATATTAGTATCACCTTTTATATTTAACTCATCAAATTCATAAATAGTATTACCTAATTTATTTAATTGTTCTTTTATTCGTTCAAACGATATTGGACTATTGATAGCTTCATTAACTATATTACCAAATATAGTTACTTCATTTTTACCATCGGTAACTTCTAATTTAATTTTGTTATTTAAATAAACTTCTAAATTACCTTTAATTTTTATTTTTTTATTTGTTTTTAAAATATCATCTATCTTTTTATTTAATAAATAATCATATGTTTTAACTACATTACCAGATACTTTATCATTGCAATAAATAGATACTACATCACCAATATTTCCTTTATTAATTCTTTTTTTATTTTTAAATATCCCAGTTACTATAAAACCAACATCATTGTTTATAAATCTTATACCATCATTTATATTTAATTCATCTGTTAATAAAATATCAACATAGTTATTTTGTGATTTTATTACTTTTCCTATTTCAATTCCCAAATGATTTGGTCGATATTCATTTACTATGTTAGATTCATTAAATAAAAAACCTTTAGTATATTCACGATTAAATATTTTCTTTAAGTCAGTTAAATCTATATTAACCTTTTTATTATTAACATAAGAATCAATAGCTTGTCTATATAATTTAGTAACTAAATAAACATAACTAGGAGATTTCATTCTTCCTTCTATTTTAAAACTATCAACCCCAATATCAATCAATTTACCAATATTATCAATAGTACATAAATCCTTACAACTCAATAAATAATTATCTTTATTAACTTTTTTTCCGTCAACTAGTAAATTATATTTTTGTCTACAACTTCCGGCACAACTTCCTCTATTACCACTTCGATTACCAATTAGACTACTAAATAAACATTGTCCAGAATAACTTACACATAACGCACCATGAACAAATATTTCTAATTCAATATTGGTATTTTTTTTGATTTCTTCTATTAATTCAATAGGAGTTTCACGGGCTAAAACAGCTCTTTTTAAACCTAAATTTTCTATTAACTTAACTCCTTCTAAATTATGAATATGCATTTGAGTTGAAGCGTGTAGTTCTAATAATGGATAAGTTTTTCTAACTAAATCCATCATTCCAATATCTTGAATAATTAAAGCATCAACATTGTTTTTATATAAAAAATCAACGTAATCCATAAATTTATCTACTTCATTTTCATATATTAAAGTATTTACAGTAACATATACTTTAACACCATATAAATGTGCATATTTAATTGCTTCAATTAATTCATCATTATTAAAATTATTTGAAAAAGCTCTTGCCCCAAATAATTTGCCACCTAAATAAACTGCATCGCACCCACCTAAAATAGCCGCTTTTAAACTTTCAAAATTACCTGCTGGAGATAATAATTCCATAACTATACACCTTCAAATTTTGATATAAATTTCTTTATAAATTGTTTAACATGGTTTGATTCTTTTTCTTTTTCAATAACGTTTTCTAGTACTTCTTTAATCCATTCTGGACGATTTACTATTGTCATGTTACCAAATTTATCAGTTACTATTTCAGGAACTGTTGTATCTAATTCAATTTCTAACCAAGCCGCAACAATATGGCGATGACAAAACTCCATGTTATTTTCATAGCATAATAAAATTTTATTATTAAGTTTCTTAAATACCTCATTAGCATCTAAATTTTTCAAAACTAAATCATAATAATTTTTAATATAAAAATAATTATTTTCATTATCAGGAATTTTTCCTATATTATCATGCCATTGTTGCCAAAATGATTGCTTTGGTGCTAAAGCGGAAAAGCATTCTCCTTTGTAATCAGCATTTTTTCCTTTATCTCCAGAAATAGAAACAGTATTTTTATTTGAGCATTTTTTATAACTACTTGTAAAAATCATATAATCACCCCTTAAATAGTTCTATAATAATTTTAACACATTTCACAAAAAAAATACCATCTACTATTTAGTAAATGGAATTAAAGCCATAAAACGTGCTTTTTTAATTTCATTAGCTATATGTCTTTGATGTTTTGCACATGCTCCAGTAATTCTACGAGGTAATATTTTACTTCTTTCATTACTTATATATTTTTTGATAGTTTCAACGTCTTTATAATCGACGTCTTTACCAGCACACATTTGGCAAACTTTTTTCTTTTTACGATAAAATTCAGCCATTCATATTCCTCCTTAATCTAAAAAGTTATCATCGATTGATACACTATCACCAAAATCGGCAAAAGGATCATTATCAACATTAACATCATTAGATGGCTGTTGGAAATCATATGGAGTAGCACTAGCTCTATTTTGTGATTGAGATTTTGATTCTAAAAATCTTACATTATCAGCTTGAACATCCATTGAATATCTCTTATTACCATCTTTATCTGTATAATTACTTGTTTGAAGCCTTCCTTCAACAGAAACTAAACTACCTTTATCTAAATATTGGCAAATATTTTCTGCTTGTTTTCTCCAAGCAACAGTATTAATGAAGTCAGTTCTTCTTTCTCCATTAGAACTTGGAATACCATCTACTGCTACAGAAAAACGAGTATATGGTATATTAGAATTAGTATATCTTAATTCTGGCTTAGCAGTTAATCTTCCTACTAATAAAACTCTATTCATATTTCCTCCTTAGTCTTCGATTTTAGTAATCAAATGACGAACGATATCTGATGTATTTCTAGCTTGTCTATCAAATTCGTTGATAGCTTTATCATCATTAGCTTCAAGAGTGATAACATAATAGAATCCTGATTTGAAATCTTTAATTTCATAAGCTAATTCTCTTTGTCCCATATCTTTTTCACCAGTTATAGTAGCACCATTATCTGTTAATATTTTAGAAAACTTAGTAATAACATTTTTCTTTTCTTCTTCAGATAAAGTTGGTCTTGCTATAAACATAATTTCATATTTACGCATTCTAACACCTCCTTATGGACTATTGGCTTTTAGTAAATAAAAGCAAGGAGTAAATTTCTTACTCGCTTAAGATTATAACAAACTTATTTTAATTTGTAAATAGTTTATTAAATATTAACTATACATTTTTATAAAAATTTCACGATACATATTTAATTTTTCTTTTGTAACTTCACCAACTTTAAATAATATATCATCATTTTCAATTCTATAAATACTATCTAATTTTAAGATACTGTCTTTCTTTAACTTGTTTTTTGAATCTTTAGCTAAAAATAAATTTGTATCATATTTTAATTTATCTAATTGTGAAGATATCAACAAACAAAAGTAATCCATATTAATTATATAATTATCTTCTATTATTAAAAATAAATGATTAGAACCAAATGAACCATCATTATAATTATATTTTTTTACAAATACAATATCATCTACATTATATTTAAAATTATAACTACTTTTTTCTTCATTTAAATATATTGTATTATCTTCTATTATATCTACATCTTTTAATTCTTTTATTAGATTATTCTTTTTTGCTAATTCTATTATATTCATAAATTCACCTTTAATTAATTATATATTAATTATATGTTAATGTCAAATATTTTTTTAATATTTGATTAAACTAATAAAAGGTGATTATAATGTATTATTTAAATTATTTTTTCATTTTATCTTTTATAGGTCATTTAATAGAAACATTTATAATAAAAAGTAATAGTGGTATCTTACTAAGTTGGTGGACACCTGTTTACGGAATTGGTAGTGTAATTGTTATTTTAATAGATAAATATCTTAATAAATTTCATCTAAATAAAATATCAAAAGTAATATTATTGTTTATTAGTTGTAGTTTTATCTTGACACTTCTCGAAGCAATAGGTGGATATTTAATCGAATTTGTTTTTGATATAACTTTTTGGGATTACACAAAATATAAATTTAATATTGGCAAATATATTGCATTAGAAGTATCAATTATATGGGGATTAAGCAGTATTATTTTAATATATTATATTAAACCTTTTTTAGACAAAATAATAAGTAAAATACCTTCATATTTTACTTATATCTTAATTATATTATTTATAATTGATGTTATAGCTACATTATTTGTTAAATCTAAAGTAACAGATGTCGCCATCTTGCATCAAATAATCTTTACCTTCTAATCTAACTTTACCAGCTTCTTTAACTAATTTTTCATCGCCATATTTTTCTAAATCATAGTAACTAAATACTTCTGCTTTAATAAATCCTTTTTCAAAATCAGAGTGTATTATACCAGCACATTCTGGAGCTTTCATGCCTTTTTTAAAAGTCCATGCTCTTACTTCATCAGGACCTGCAGTAAAGAAAGTTTCTAGTCCTAATAAAGAATATGTTGCTTTTATTAATTGATTTAATCCACTTTCTTCAATACCTAAATCATTTAAAAATGCATTCTTTTCTTCTTCATCTAAATCACTTAATTCAGATTCTATTTTTGCACATACTTTAATTACCTTAGCATTTTCTGCTTCAGCATATCCTTCTACATTTATAACATAGGGATTATTTTTATTAACTAGATCTTCTTCACTAACATTAGCCATATAAATAATTGGTTTTAAAGTTAAAAAATTAAATGGTCTTAAGATTTTTAATTCTTCTTTATCAAATTCCATTCTTCTTAAAGGAAAGTTTTTAAGTAAATTATCTTTTACTTTATTTAATAATTCCACTTCTTTAATTGTTTCCTTATCTTTAGACATAGCAGCTTTTTTACCAATTCTATTTAATCTATTTTCTACTACTTCTAGATCTGCTAATATCAATTCAACATTTATTATTTCAATATCTCTAATAGGATCAACATTATTTTCGACATGGATAATATTTTTATTTTCGAAGCATCTCACAACTTCTACTATAGCATCAACTTCTCTTATATGAGATAAAAATTTATTACCTAATCCTTCACCATGTGATGCTCCACTTACTAAACCTGCTATATCAGTAAATTCAAAAGCAGTGGGAACTAAACTCTTTGGTTGATATAAATTATTTAAAAAATCTAATCTCTTATCTGGTACTATTACAACACCTACATTTGGTTCTATTGTAGCAAAAGGATAATTGGCTGCTAAAATATTTTGTTTTGTTATTGCATTAAATAATGTACTTTTACCAACATTTGGTAAACCTACAATTCCGGCACGTAAAGCCATATAATCACCTCTTCAAACACTTATATAGTATATCAAAACAATATTAAAAAATCAAACATAAAGTTTGAATTTTTACATAGTAGCTAAAGTATCAATTCCTAATGGTAAACCAGCTACATACCAAATAACTAATATCAATAACCAGAATATAATCATTGATATAATGATTGGCCATATTAATTTCATCGTATTAAATAGTGTAACTTTATTTTCATTTTTATTATATTTTTGAATAAATCCAACCATAACAATAAAATAAATAAATAATGGTGTTATAATTTTACCAACACTGTCAGCTGCTTTAAAAACAAATTGCGCAAAATCTGGAGTCAAATTTCCTCTCATAAATAAAGGAACTAAAACAGGTGATATTAATGCCCATTTTTCTAAACTGCCAGGAATTAAAATACTCATTATTATGATAAATATAAATGATATAACAATCAAAGGAATTCCAGTAAAATCAAATAAACTTATTATATAAATTAAATTATTAGCGATTACTGTTCCTAAATTTGTCCAATTAATAATTCCAATTAAAGTGGATGATAAAAACATTAAAATAAATAAATATCCTATATTGTCAAATTGTTTTGTAAATCCCCATCCAAAATCATGATTTGACTTAAAGTTTTTACTAATAAAACCATATACGAAACTTACCACCGAAATAATTATTAAAAATAGGTACATAAATGATAAATTAAAAGGAGAATTTGCACTAAATATTTTTGCTACATATTTAGTTTGTGTATTATCTAATAAGATACCATTTGGCATAATCATAATAAATATTTGTACAATACAAATTACAAAAAATAACATTGAAATCAAAAGTGCTTTTTTTGAAGTTTTTAATTCATCTTCATATTTAACTGTATTAGAAATTCTTTTACTTAAATATCTTTCAATTAAAATTGTTATTAAAAATGTAATAATAATAGTACTAACAATCATTATATATAAATTTGAATATAAATTAAATTTATATGATGGATCAACATCAATTATAGCTGCTGCTTCTGTAAGTACACCTAAGGCATAATCATTATAATTATAAAATATTCCTGTTCCATATCCTAAAGTGATTCCTAAAAAAACTGTAATTATTCCTAATATAGGGCTTTTATTTATATATTGATATAATATAGCTACTAAAGGTAATAAAATTACATAACTATAATCACCAACTATAGTTGATATAACACTTATAAATACAATAATAAAAGTTAAAACATTTGGTTTTAATTTTTTTAGTGGTTCAAATAAATGCTTCAAAAGACCACTTGATTTAGCAATTCCTATCGTCATTAAAGAAATAATTATTAAAATTAAAGGCTCTAATAAATTAAAATTCGTTATAACATTACTAAAAAAATAAATTAAACCTTCTTTAGAAAAAATATTTTTAACAACTACAATTGAGGTTTCTAAAATACCATTTTCAATAGTTGTTTGTGTCCCATCAAAATTGATAAGTGCTAGGATAGTACTAGATGCTAAAGCGATAGCAATTAATACTAACATTGTTATTACTGGTGATAGTAATTTTGGTTGCTTTGCTTTTTTATGCATTAAAAATCCTCCTTATATATTTATAATTTTTTTTAATTTTTTATTGAATTCTATTCTTGGTAACATAATGATTCTTCCACATTTACAACATTTTATTTTAATATCAGCACCCAATCGAACAACTTCAAATTCGTTAGTTCCACATGGATGTTCTTTTTTCATAGCAACAATGCTTCCTAATTTATATTCTTTCACTATGTACCACCAATTGATTATAAGGTATTTCAATTTTATTTTTATCTAACTCTAATTTAACAGCTTTTCTAATTTGTCTTTGAACTGTAAATTGCGTTCCTGCTTCCACTTCAGCAGTCAATCTAAATGTTATCGCACTATCACCTAAATCTTCTATACCTAATAAAGTTATATCTCCTTTTAATGTAGTTATATCTTTTCTTAATTGTTCACATAAATTATTCAATACACTTTCTACTTTATCAATATCAGAATCATAAGAAACATTAACATCAACAATAGCTAATGAGTTAGATGCTGTGTGATTAATAACTTGTGTAATTGACCCATTATTAATAATTAAAATTTCTCCTTCATAAGCTCTTATTCTTGTAGTTTTCATACCGATACTTATTACTTCACCTTTAAAATCATTAATAGTTACCCAATCTCCAACATTATAACTATCTTCAAATATAAAAGAGAAACCTGCAATAAAATCTTTTAAAATATCTTGAAATGCTAAACCTACAACAACAGTTACTGCACCTAATGAAGTAATTATAGCACTTGTTTTTATTCCATAAATTTCTAAAATAATTAATGCAATAAAAATTAATGTTAATACACGCAAAAGATTAATAAAAAAATTCATTAAAGTAACTTGTTTCTTATGTTTAATTTTATTTGACTTGAAATTGAATATTCTTTTTATAATTCTTTTTACTATTTTATAAATTATAAACATAACAAGTATAGTTACAATAGGTCCTATAATCTTTATGTTTAATAAAAAATTTAAAAATTCTTCCATATTATCACTCTTTTACATTTAATATTTCTAAGATTCTATTTAAATCTGCTACATTGTTAAAAGATATAATTAATTTTTTATCTTTAACTTTAATTTTTGTATCTAACTTATCTCTTAATAAATCTTCAACATATTTATATTCACTATTTTCTTCTTTATTGTGTTTTTTTATTTTATTTTTTCTTTCTTCGTCAATTGTTATTTCTTCTGTTTCTCTAACAGGTATTTTATTTTCAACAATTTGTCTAGCATATTCTAACATTTTTTCTTCATCTTCTAATTTACTTAAAACTCTAGCATGGCCCATAGTTAATTGATTATTAACGATCATATCTTGAATTTCTTTTGGTAATCTTAATAACCCTAATATGTTAGTAATATGACTTCTACTTTTACTTACCTTATTACTCAATTCTTCTTGAGTAATATGTAATTTTTCAATCATTGATTTATAAGCTAAGGCTTCTTCTATTGCATTTAAATTTTCTCTTTGTAAATTTTCTAATAATGCAATTTCTATCATTTGTTCTTCAGAAAAATCTCTTACAATAGCTGGTATTGTAGTTAAGCCAGCTAATTTAGATGCTCTAAATCTTCTTTCACCAGCTACCAAATCATAACCTTTGATACTTCTTTTTACAATAATAGGTTGGAATACACCATTTTTTTTAATTGAATTTGCTAAATCATTTAGAGAATCTTCATCAAAAACTTTTCTAGGTTGATGTGGATTAGGTCTTATTTCATCTAAATTAATTTCAATTATTTCTTCCTTAGGTGTTGTTTCATAAATTTGTTTTTCAAAGTTTTCAAAATCTAAATTTTCACTATTAAATAATTGTTCTAAGCCTCTACCTAGAGCTCTTTTTCTATTTTCCATCGTGATCTATCACCTCTTTAGCTAAATTTAAATAAGCCATTGTTCCTCTATTTTTAGGATCATAGGCTAATATTGGTTTTCCATGACTTGGAGCCTCTGATATTTTTATTAATCTTGGAATTATTGTATCATAAACTTTTTCTTTAAAATAAGCTTTTATTTCTTCTACAACTTCTAATCCTAATATAGTTCTACTATCTAACATTGTTAACAATACCCCTTCAATATCTAGATTAGGATTTAAATCTTTTTGAATTAATAATATTGAATGTAATAATTGAGTTATTCCTTCCAACGCAAAGAATTCACATTGTACAGGTATTATTACACTATTAGCTGCTGCTAAAGCATTAGTAGTTAAAATGCCTAAAGAAGGAGGACAATCAATAATTATATAATCAAATTTTTCCTTAGCAACATCTAAATACTTTTTTAATTGACTAGATTTATTAAAATTATGATCAATTCTACTTCTTTCCATCAATTCTATATCCGCTCCAGCTAAATTAATTGAAGCAGGTATAATATATAAATTTTTAAACTTAGTTTTTATTATAACTTCATCTAAACTAGCTCGATCTACTATTAAATCATAAATTGTTTTTTCATGTGAACTTTTACTTATTCCAACTCCAGTTGTACTATTTCCTTGACTATCTAAATCAACTAATAATACTTTTTTCCCTAGTACACCTAAAGATGCAGATAAATTTATACTAGTAGTAGTTTTCCCAACACCACCTTTTTGATTAACTAAAGCTATAACTCTACCCATTAACATCACCATTTTTCTACATATACTATTTTATCACATTTTAATTCAATTAGATAGTAGTAAATGATAAAAATATAATTTTTTATAATTGAATCATTTAAAATAAAAAAATAATGTGCATCAAATTTTACACATTATTTTTACAGTTTATTCATTATTTTTAATTGCTTCTTTTAATTCTTCTTTAGTCATTTTAGTATAACCTTTAATTTTTAATTCTTTAGCAATGTTTTTTAATTCTTCTAAAGTAGGTTCATCCTCTAAAGGAGGTAAACATTTATGTTCTACTAAATAATCTATTTCTTCTTTAGTTAAAGTTTCTTTTGTTATTAAAGTATTCGCAATTAAATCTAATAAATCTCTGTTTTCTTTAATTATTTTAGTAGCTTTTTTATAACAATCATCCATGATTTTACGCATTTCTTGGTCAATTTCATAAGCCACTTGTCCAGAGAAATTACGTGATTTATTATAATCTCTACCTAAGAAAACACTACCCTCTTGTTGTTCTAATTGAAGTGGTCCTAAAGAACTCATACCATATTCAGTTACCATCGATCTAACTATCTTAGTAGCTTGCTCAAAGTCATTATGAGCTCCTGTTGTTATTTCATTAAACACTAATTCTTCAGCAACTCTACCACCTAATAGTCCAATTATACGTTCTAATAATTCTTGTTTAGTAGCAGTAAATCTTTCTTCTTTAGGTAACATCATTGTATAACCGCCAGCATATCCACGTGGAATAATAGTAATCTTTTGAACATCATTAGCGCCATCTAATTTAATACCTAATACAGCATGACCAGCTTCATGGTAAGCCACTAACTTCTTATCATTTTCAGTATATTTTTTAGATTTTTTAGCAGGACCCATCAATACTCTATCGTGAGCTTCGTCAATTTCTTGCATAGATATACTATCTTTATTTCTTCTAACAGCAAGTAAAGCAGCTTCATTAAGTAAATTTTCCAAATCAGCTCCACTAAAACCAACTGTTCTTTCAGATATATTTTTTAAAGATACATTTTTTGCGAAAGTCTTACCTTTAGCATGGACATTTAATATTTCTTCTCTTCCTTTTGCATCAGGTAAATTAACTTGAACTTGTCTATCAAATCTACCTGGTCTTAAAAGAGCAGGGTCTAAAACATCTGGTCTATTTGTAGCAGCAATTATAATAATTCCTTCATTAGCACCAAAACCATCCATTTCAGTTAATAATTGATTTAATGTTTGTTCTCTTTCATCGTGGCCTCCTCCAAGACCAGCTCCTCTTTGTCTACCTACAGCATCTATTTCATCAATAAATATTAGACAAGGAGCATTATGTTTAGCTTGTTTGAACATATCTCTTACACGTGATGCACCTACACCAACAAATAATTCAACAAATTCAGAACCACTTATATAATAAAATGGCACATTAGCCTCACCAGCAACTGCTTTAGCAAGCAAAGTCTTACCTGTTCCTGGAGGACCTACTAATAAAACACCTTTAGGTATTCTAGCACCTAATCTTTGGAATTTCTTAGGACTTTTTAAGAAGTCAATTAATTCGGCAACTTCTTCTTTTTCCTCATCTAATCCCGCAACATCTTTAAATGTAACTTTATTATTTTGTTCACTAAGTCTTGCCTTACTTCTACCAAAATCCATAGATTTATTAGCAGAACCCATTTGTCTAGTTACAAAATATAATCCAACACCTAAAATAATAATAGTTGGTAATACATTTAAAATAAATATTAGTAAAGTACTTGAATCTGGATCTGATGAAGTAGATATTTTAAAATCATAATTTTCTTCTGCATTTAAAATCTTGGCAATAACTTCATTAGATAGTGGTACTTTTAAATAAAATGTTTCATTTTCACCATAATTATTTAATTTACCTCTTATTTCATATACACCTGCACTACTTCGTGGTGTAATAGCTATTTCTGTTATTTCTTTATTATCCATATGAGTAATAAATTCATCATAAGTGAATTGATTTATTTTAGTATTAGATAAATTAAAGAAATAAAGAATTCCAAGCATTACTATAAATAAAACTAAGTAAGGTAGTAATCCTTTTTTTACATCTTTTCTATTCATAATTTCCTCCTTTTAATAGTACTTAAGTATTATATCACACTTTTCTTCTTTTTCTTTACAAAATTTTGATTTTTTTAACTCTGGTAACCAAATTATATTATCTTCACTATCACATACTACTGGCCATAATTCTCTATCCTTAGCAGGAATCTTACAATCAATGAAAATATCCGATATTTTTTTTCTGCCTAACATTCCTTTAACAGTCATTTTATCACCATCATGACGATTACGCACATATAAAGGTAACTTAACTGATTTTGAATCCAATCTACAAATATTATTATCGTCTAATTTAGATGATTTGATTGTTTCAATATTTTTACCATTTGGTAAATTCAAATAATCTTCAATTTGGATTTCATATATATTATTTTTAAATTCCAATTTAGTTAATTCTAAAGTATTATATGATTTAATTGCCCCAATATTATTAGGTAAATGAATAGTTGCGTTTGCTTTATTAGATAAAACCAAATTATGAATTATTTCACAATGTTTATCTGTTATTAACATTAAATCATCTTGATACATCTTTTCTAACATCATATAAATAATTTTAGTTTGAATTAATTCTTCTTGCTTTTTAAATTCTTCAATATTAAGTACATTATCAGGGCATATTTTGTTATATTTTTTCTTAACTTGTTTATCAATATAATCATTATATTCTAATAATACCTTACTAAATTTATAAAACTTTTCATGAACCATTTTATCTTCTTTTTTAAATTCAGGTACTATATATTTTCTAAATCTATTTCTTGTATAAACATCTTTAGTATTAGATGAATCTTGCATATACTTAATTTTGTTTTTATTTAAGTAAGCTATTATTTGATCCTTAGTAACTTCAATTAAAGGCCTTATTATATAATAATTATCCATCTTAACAACCTTAGAAAATCCACTATATCCTTTTAAAGTTGAACCTCTTACAATACGCATTAAGATAGTTTCCATTAAATCATCGGCATGATGAGCTGTAAATAAATATTTAGCATTATACTTTTTTATTAAACTATTAAAGAAAGTATATCTAATTGTTCTAGCTTCATTATGAAAATTATCATCACCATACTTTTCAATTGTCATCGTTTCAAATACAACACTATTTTTTTTACAATAATCTTCAACAAATTTTTGCTCTTCAAATTGTCCTTTTCTTCCTGTATTATGGTTAACATGAGCACATATTATTTGTAAATCCAAAGCTTTTTTTAATCTGATTAATAAATGTAATAATGCCATAGAATCGGGCCCACCAGATACACCTACTACTACGGCATCACCATATTTTATATTTAATCTATTAAGTAATTCATCATATACTTTATCCATAATTCTCACCATATCAATTATATAATAAAAAAAAATAGTAAGCAATACTATTTTATAGATATTTGTCTAGTAGTTCTTTTACAAACGAAGTATATTCTACTTCAGTGCTTTCTTCTGCTTCTAATAGACATAAAGGTGGAAATAAAACACACCACCAATTATCACCTTTACCTTCACCTAATGTAATAACTAATGATTCGTAATAACCTTCATCATAAACAATTCCTTTATATTCTTTACTAGGAAAGTAATTTAATCCAAAATTAATATCATATTCTAAATCATAGTTTAATAATTGTAAATTGTTTCTTACATCGCTATCTATATTATTTAAATTGTTATTTATAATTCTTCTTGCTTCTTCTATTCCTTTAGTATTTTTTAATAATTCATACATTTTATATTGTATATTTTCTTTTACAATTTTTTTAATTTCTTGATCATATTCAGAATTACTATTAGCAATTACTCTAATTCTTAATGCATCATCAGGAATAGCTAAACTAGATACATGTCCTATGCAAATATAAAATAAAACAATTAAAAAAATAACCAATATTAATTTTTTCATTTTTATCACCTAAATTAATATTGATTATTTATTATAAATTTTATACAATGTTTTTTAATAAAATAGTGATTTTATTAATTATTTGTTGTTTCATTGATTCTCTATCACCAACTAAATCTTCTATTGTAATAGTATAATTATGATTTTTTTCTTTATCATAAATACTTACATAAACGATATTATTTGATCCAAATGGATTATTTTCATCTTGTCTATTTAATTTTCCTGTTATTCCAACTCCATATGATGAATTAGTAAACGAACAAATTGCTTTACTCATTGCATTAGCAGTTTCGATACTATATACTGTATATTTATCAATTATGTTACTATCTACGCCCATTTTTATTTTATATTCATTAGAATAAGTAACTGCTCCATATTTAAATATTTTACTTGCTCCTTCCACATTTGTTATAGAACTAGCTAAAAAGCCACCTGTACAGGATTCCATTGTGGAAATTGTTTTATTTAATTTAATTAATTTATCAACTACATCTTTCATTTTATTACTCCTAAAATTAATTTGTTTTCAATTGGATTAGATGCTATCTCTAAACTATCTAAATAATCTTCTATCAAATCTATTTCTTTATCGGTATACAATGTTGCTAATAAATCATCTTTAGCAACATAATCGTTTAATTTTTTATTTAAAATAATACCAGCATTATAATCAATTGAATCATCTTTTTTAATTCTTCCAGCACCTAACATTGAACTTATTTTTCCTATTTTAGCAGTGTCCATTTTAGTAATATAACCATTTTTTTTAGAATAAACTTTATATTCATATTTAGATTTATGAATTAATTTAGAAATATCTCCACCTTGATAATTAACTAATTGATAAAATTTGTTTAATGCTTTACCACTATTTAATACTTCAATTACTTTAGTTTTAGCTTCTTCATATGTAATACTTTTAGTAATACTTACCATATATGTAGCAAGTTCAATACATATGTCAGTTAAATCTTTAGGTCCATTACCTTTTAATACTTCAATAGCTTCTAACACCTCTAGATTGTTACCGATATTATTACCTAAAGGTTCATTCATATTAGATAAAATAGCTACTGTATTAATTGATGCATTTTTACCAATATTAACCATAGTTTGACCTAATTTGGTTGCATCTTCAATATTTTTCATAAAAGCTCCACTACCAACTTTAATATCTAATACTAAATTTTTAGCTCCGCTTGCTATCTTTTTACTCATAATACTAGATGCTATTAAAGGAATACTTTCAACAGTTGCTGTTACATCTCTTAATGCATAGATTTTTTTATCTGCTGGAGCAATATTTTTTGTTTGACTTATAATACTTAAATTAATATCATTAATTTGTTTAATAAATTTATCATCATCTAATTGTACTTTAAATCCAGGAATTGATTCTAATTTATCAATTGTTCCTCCAGTATAACCTAAACCTTTACCACTCATTTTAGCAACTTTACAATCTAAGCAAGCAACTATTGGAGTAATTATTAATGTTGTTTTATCTCCAACGCCACCGGTTGAGTGTTTATCCACAGCATTAAAATTTAAATTTAATTTATCCCCAGAATTAGCCATAGCTAAAGTTAAATTAGTAACTTCTAAATCATTCATACCATTTAAAACAATTGCCATTAATAAACTTGATACTTGATAATCTGGTATTTCATTATTAACATAACCATTTACAAAGAATTCAATTTCTTCTTTAGTTAAATTTAACTTATTTTTTTTCTTTTCTATTATGTCATACATTCTCATATTTATTTCTCCATATCAAAAGAATAGGGTAGTAGTTCATCTAAAGTATAAACTTTGTCTCCAATATATATTTTAAAATCTTTATCACAAAATTCACTCATAACTTGACGACATACTCCACAAGGATAACAATATTCTGTATCACCACTTATAGCAATAGCTTTAAACTCTTTATGGCCTTCACTTACAGCTTTAAAAAAAGCAGTTCTTTCAGCACAACAACTAGGTGTATATGATACACTTTCTATATTACATCCTGTATATATTTTATCATCTTTAGTAAGTAGGGCAGCTCCAACTTTAAAATGAGAGTAGGGACTGTACGAATTTTTTTTAGCTTCTATAGCTTTTTCCATTAATTCCATTATAAAACCTCCAAACATGCTTCTAATGCAATTTCTATCATATGTTTTAAATTATTTTGTCTATCACTAGAACTTATTTTAGTATTATCGTATAAAGAATCAGATACAGTTAATAAACAACTTGCTTCTTTATTTAGCATTTTAGCTATATAAAATAGGGCAAATGCTTCCATTTCACTTGCGATAATATCTTTAGGTAATCTTTTTTTATATTCTTCTTTGTTTTCCATATAAGCATCAAATACCATACTACAAACAGTTTTACCATGTTTAATATTATTATCTTTGCTTAAAATAATATTATTTAAATAGCTACTAGATTCTACCTCATTAACATTGACTGAACTATAAGTATAACTAAAATTAGTTTCTGTATAACTTGAAGTAGAAAGAATAGTATCCAATAATTTAATATCCTTACTATTACTTCCGCAAGAACCAATTCTTATAATATACTTAACATCAAAATATTTATATAATTCATAACAATATATTCCAATACTAGCCATGCCCATACCAGAGGAAAAAACCGTTATTTTTTTTCCTTTATAGTATCCTGTATAAGCTAACATATTTCTTACACTATTAACTAATTTATAATTGTCTAGATATGTCTCAGCAATAAATTTAGCTCTTAATGGATCACCTGGCATTAAAACTATATTTGAAATATCTTCTTTATTACATTTTATATGTGGCGTTTCTATCATTTTATCACTCCTATATTTAGTATAGCACAAAACTAATATGAAAATAATAATTCTTACATTTGCTTTACAAAAAAATTGTAATTTCTTACAATTTTTACTTATGATAAGTTTCATTATTCAATATTTTAAAACTTCGATAAATTTGTTCTAACAACATAACCCTAAATAATTGATGAGGAAATGTTAATCTAGAAAATGATATTTTAAAATTACTTAATTTTTTTACATCATCATGTAATCCATCTGATCCACCTATTATAAAGGTAATATTAGAATTAGTTAAAAATATATTATCTATTTTTTTAGCTAAAGTAGGGGAGTCTAACATATCTCCTTCAATTTCTAATGTTATTATAAATTCTTTATTAATATGCTTTAAAATATTATCTTTTTCTTCATTAATGTTACTATCCTTTAACTCAATTACTTCTATTTTAGTATATTTACTTATTCTTTTAGTATATTCTAAACAGGCATCAACTAAATACTTTTCTTTTAATTTACCAACACAGATTATCTTTATCATACTTCTATCAACTCAGTACTTTCATTTTGCGAAGCAATCATAATTTTGATATTATTTATATCACTTAAATTATTTAGAGCTAAAGAAGGATCATTGTTTTGTTCAGATAAATGGGCTAAAACAATACACTTAGTTCTATCACCAATTATTTTTTTTAAATATTCTTTACATTGATTGTTTGACAAATGACCTCGATCACCTAAAATTCTTTGCTTTATTTGATAAGGATAATTAGGATTATTCATTAATAATTCAATGTCATGATTACTTTCAAAAATATATAAATCTTTATTATTTATTTTTTTTAAATTTTTTATATTAATATATCCAGTATCAGTTACATAAACAATTTCTTTTTCATTATTTTTTACTATATATCCGACTGAATCAGTGTCATGAGAAGTTTTGAAAAAATCAACTATTAAATCACTTAATACAACTTTATCTTCAAGTATTTCATAATCATCTAATATGTCACTTATTTGATTGTACATATCTAAAGTAAGATAAACTTTAGGATGATGTTTTTTTACAAATACTTTTAATCCTGCTATATGATCAGTATGGGTATGAGTTATAAAAACACTATTTATATCATTAGGATTAACTCCTAACATAACTAATTTTTTTTCTATGTATAAATTACTCATCCCAACATCAATTAATATTTTAGTATTATTAGTTTCAACAAAAGTAGAATTACCTTTAGATCCTGATGCTAAGACTGATACTTTCATTAATATAAACTCCAAGGATTAATGTGACAATATTGACAATCTTTCCATACTTCAAAATGTATATGAGGTCCGGTTGAATAACCGGTTGAACCAACATAACCTATTTGCTGACCACGTTCAACAGTCGAACCCACTTCAATTCCATCCATAAATTTATTCATATGAGCATATAAAGTATAATAACCATTATTATGGTCTATAACAATATAGTTACCATATGAATAATGGTAAGCAACTTTCGTTATTACTGTTCCATTATTAGCAGCATAAACAGCCGAATTATAACCTGTACCAGCGATATCTATTGCTTGATGGAATTTACGTTCTCCTGTTATTGGATGAATACGCCATGCATAATTATCTGTTATTGTCCATCCACTTTCACTAGGCCAAGCCCAGTTAGATAAATCACCAACATTTGGAACATATTTATCTCCTTTAATTACAATTTTATCGATACTAGCTTTTAAAGTTTCTTTTCCTACCGGTTCAACAAATTCAATATTACCATTAACTATTTTTTGTTTTTGACTAATTCTTTCTAGACCAGATTCACCTTCTTGTACAACTTTTTCATATCCTATATATTCATCATCATCATATTGATATACAGTTTTATAATCATTTTCTTTATCTTCAACAATATATTTTTCAATTACCACTTTTAATTGAGGATTAGTTTCCTTAATTAGTACTTTTGTACCAACAGCAATTAAACTATTTTCATCACGATACTTTGGATTAGAAATTAAAAATTCTTGATTACTAATTTGATTATTGAATGCTATATCACTTATCATTTCGCCTTCTTTTACTTCATATGTTTTTGTAACCGGATTATCACCATATAAAAGAAATTGCGCTAATTCTTGTGAATCAGTATATATTTTTTCATCAATTGGAATTTGAATTTCTTTTACAGTTATATCTTCTTGTATATAAACATTTTCTATTACAGATCCTACAGTTTCAATTTCTATTTGATTTCCTTCTAAATAAGCTTTATAATCATCTGCACCTACATAAGTCGCAATTAATTCATTAACTGCTTCTTCAAATATTTGTTTATCTGTTGTATAAAAATATTTTTGTTTATCTTCATCTCTTGTTATAAATTGGTAACCTTTAATAGTAAATGATTTCATATTTATAATTTTTGAATAAACATCTTCAACAGTTGATATTTCTCCATTATAAGTTAATACTTTTTCAATATTTAACCCATTTGGAGTATATATTTTTTCAATAGTTTCGCCATCTTCAATTATAATATCCATACATTTTTTTTCGTCTTCTTCATAGTATTTTACTTCTTTACTATTATCAATTAAATCTTGTAAATTTTCTTCTTTAATAATTTCATCTAATGTTTTTTCATTTTCACAATATGTTTTAGTTACTTCTTTTACATTTATTAGATGTTCAGTTGTTTCATTTATATATTTTTCTAATTCGGATTTTGATTTTATTGTTCCTAAATAATTACCATCTAAATAAACGTTATATAATTCATTTGGATAATTGTTTTTACTATAACCGCAACAAACAAAAAATAAAATTATTCCGAATAATAAACTTACTATAATCGCACCTAAATTTTTCATACTTCACCTTCCATATTTTCATCAACCGAATTGAATGTACTTGTATTTGTTTTAAAGATAAGTGGGATATCTGTTACAGGACCATTACGATGTTTAGCAATTATAAGTGTTGTTCTACTAGTATTTTCATCAATTCTTGCTTCTCGATCATAATAGTCTTCACGATGTAACATTGCTACTATATCAGCATCCTGTTCGATAGATCCGGATTCCCTTAAATCACTTAATATAGGTCTATTATCTTTTCTTCCTTTTCCTTCAACGCTTCTTGATAATTGTGATAAAGCGATAACAGGAACTTTTAATTCCATAGCTAAAGTTTTTAAATTTCTAGATATTTCAGTTACTTCTTGAACTCTATTTCCTTTATATCTATCAGATCCTTGAATTAATTGTAAATAATCGATTATAATTACATCTAATCCATCTTTCATAGAAGCTAATCTTCGACATTTAGCTCTTATTTCACTAATAGTCATACCAGATGTATCATCAATATACATCTTTGTTTCAGCTAATCTACTGATAGCTTCATTTATTCTTTTCCAATCGTCATTTTTTAAATTACCACTTTTTAATTTATCACCAAATATTTGACCTACTGAAGCCAACATTCTCATTACCAATTGTTCAGCACTCATTTCCATGTTAAATAAAGCTACTGTTTTTCCATTCATAGCCATATTAGTAGCTAAATTTAAAGCAAATGCTGTTTTACCCATACCAGGACGAGCTGCAATAATAATTAATTCATGAGGATGTAATCCAGATGTTATTTTATCTAACTTATAAAATCCAGTTGAAATACCAGTCATTTCACCTTTATTTTTAGATATTTTTTCTAAGTCTGCTTGTGTTTTAAATAATACATCTTGAATACTTCTAAATTCAGTTCCTTTTCTTGTTTTAACTACATTTAATATTTTGTTTTCAGCATTATCCAAAATATCATTAATACTATTTGTTGAGTTATATGCTTCTGTTACAATGTTCGTTGCTTCATCTATTAATCTTCTTAATATTGCTTTTTCTTCAACTATTTTTATATATTCATCAATATTAGCAGCGGTTGGAACACTTCTAGCAACAATAGTCAAATATTCAATACCACCAATAGTATTTAACCAATTTCTTTTTTTTAATTCTTCACTGACAGTCATTATATCAATTGGTTTATTTACTTCTGCTAAATCTCTTATAACAGAAAATATTTTACTATGACTATCTAAATAAAATAAATTTTCATTTAAACTTTCAATACCTTTTTGCAAAGCATATTTAGTTAAAAACATCGATCCTAAGACCGCTTGTTCCGCTTCAATACTATGAGGTATAGTTTTTTCTTGCATATTTCACCTACTTTACTAAGTTTATTTTTAAGTTTGCTGTTACTTTTTTATGTAATTCTACATTTACAATATGGGTACCTAAACTAGATAATGGATGATCTAATTTTATTTTGTTTTTATCAATATCATAGTTTAATTTTTTTAATTCTGTAACAATTTGCTTAGTACTAACACTACCAAAAACTCGGTCTTGTGTACCAACTTTTACTTTAATGTTTATTTTTAATTTTTCTAATTGTTCCTTTAATTTTTCACATTCTTTTATGTATAAATTTTCTTCTAATTCTTGTTTAGATTTTACTGTATTATAATGCTTTAAATTTGATTCATTAGCTATATTAGCTATTTTATTTTTTATTAAAAATGTTCCATACCCATCTTTTACTTCTTTTATATCACCTTTTTTTCCTTGACCTTTTAAATCTTTAATAAATATTACTTTCATTAGTCCTCCTTAATGTTACTTACTAAAATTTTTTCTACTTCTTTAATACTTTTATCTTTAATTTGAGTAGCAGCTTCTGTATAATGACCGCCGCCACCTAATTTAGCCATTATTTGCTCAACATTTATTTTTCCTATCGATCTTGCACTAATGCCAACTATATCTTTAGAAATTTTTCCTATAGCAAAAGATGCCTCAACATTTTCAAATTGTAGAAGTTCTTCTGCTATTGATGCTAAATCTTTATTTTCGTATATTTTACTATCTAAAACACATATAGTCATGTTTTTATTTACCATATAACTTTTTTCAATTAGTTTTTGTCTTCTTATATATTCTTCTTTATTTTCTTGTAATAATTCTTGCTTTAATATATTATCCGCACCTAATTTAATTAAATAAGAAGCTGCTTCATATGTTTTATCAGTAGTTTTTAATCTAAAATTATTTGTATCTATTTCAAGACCAACTAACATAAAAGTAGCGAATAGGGGATCTATTTGTTTATTTAAGTATTTAATATAATTTGCCATAAATTCAACTGTACTAGAAAGTCCCTCATTAATATAACTTATCTTAGCATCTTTTATGTAATCTTTATTTTTTATATGATGATCAATTATAATGATGTTTTTAACTTTTGAAACTAGTTCAGGAATTTCTACCATTTCTTGCTTATGCGTATCCAAAATAATTAATAAAGTATCATCATTAATAATTTTATCAATGTTTGATTTTTTAATTGTATTAAAATATAAATTATTTTCTATAATCAAATCATAACTTTTTTTTAGTGAATTATTTTTTTCACTATTATTTATACATATATAACTTTCTTTTTTAAAACTATTAATTACTTGTTGTAATCCTAAAGCTGAACCCATACCATCAAAATCAGGATTTTTATGTGTCATAATCAATATATTATTGTGTTCTTTTATAAATTGCGTTAATGAATTAAAGATTTCTTCCATAAAATCACCCATATTAATTATACTATAAAATTAGAATAATAAAAAGAGAATTTACATTTTCTCTCTTAATTTGTCAGCTAAATTACTTATTTTTTTTAATCGATGATATATTCCTGATTTAGTAATTTTCTTACCTGTTTCTATTGAAATTATTTCACTTAGTTCTAATAATGATACATCCTTATACTTTAATCTATATAAAGCAACAACTTGTTCTTTTTCATCTAATAAATCTAATCCTACTTTATTAATAATCTCAATATCTTTTATTTGTTTACTTGCCGTTTCAATTATTTTATCAACATTTGCTTGTTCACAATTATTTAATCTGTTAGTCATGTTTTTATGATCACGGTAAATTCTTATATCCTCATAATACATAACAGCATTATACGCATTAATTAGTCTTAAAAAATCACTTATCTTTTCAGCTTCTTTAATATATATCATATATTTAGTGTCTCTTTTTAATACTTTACTATTTAAATTATATTTATTTAGTAAATCACTGATAAAAAAAGCATATTTTTCATCATTAACTAAAAATTCTAAATGATACCTTGAAGTTTTAGGATCATTAATCGATCCACTCATCAAAAATAAACCTCTTAAGTAAGCCCTTTTTGACTCATCATCATCAATAATATAATCTTTAGGTATCTTGTTTGATAAATCAATGTTTTTGTTTTTTATGTGTAAAATATACAAATATTTTTTATTAAAATTTATACTTCTTCTAACTATAATATTTGGTATTACATGATATATATCTTTAATTAAATTAAATATTCTTCTTGATACACTAGCATTTTCGGTAGTTATTTTTATGATATTATCTTCTAATATAGCTCCGTTAGCTAGAATAGCTTCTAATTCAGCAATCTTTTCTACATTATTTACTTCTAATTTACTTACTTCATTTTTTACTGTACTTGTAAACGACATAACTAATCACCCTTTAATAAATATGAATATATATGAAACCCTAATTTAGCTGTATTATGCCTTAAAACATCATCATCTACACTTATAAAATTATCAGCAATAATTTTTAAATTTAATTTCTTTAATTCTTCTTTATCATATATGACTTGATCTTTTTGTTCAGTAGTTAAATATTTTTCTTTTACTTTTTTAGTTATTTTACCATTATTAACTAAAATAATTGATACCTTTCTTTTATTTAAATATTTATTTATTGCTTTTATATGATCACTCGCTTTATAATTGTCAGTTTCTCCTGGTTGTGTCATTATATTACATACATACATTATATCAGCTTTACTATTATCAATAGCATTTTTAACTTCGTCACATATTAAATTAGGTAATAAACTAGTATATAAACTTCCCATACTAAAAATAATTAAATCTGCATGTTCTATTTCATATATTACATCATCTAATACCTTTGGTTTTTCTTTATAAAATATTTCTTTTATTTTTTTTTGACTTTCTGTAATATTGTGTTCTCCTTCAATTATAGTGTCATCTTCCATTTTTGACATTAATATTACATTGTCTTCAGTTAAAGGTAACACTTTACCTTTTAAATTTAAAATTTTACCTAATGATTCAATACTGGTAGACAAATTTCCTGAAACATTTATAAGACCAGTAAGTAACAAATTCCCTAAAGCATGACCATTCAAATCACTATTAGTTTTAAATCTATAATTTAACAATTTTTGAAATAAAGGTTCTGTTTCTGATAGTGCTATTATAACTTGTCTTATATCTCCAACAGCAGGAACATTAAATTCTTTTCTTAATTTTCCTGTACTTCTTCCATCATCAGATACAGCTACAATAGCAGTTATATCAACAGGAAATTGTTTTAAACCACGAAGTAGTGTAGATAAACCTGTTCCACCGCCTAATACAACAACTTTTTTCATTTTATCACCACTTAATTTTATTTTTATTATATCATAGTTTATTACAAAAGAAAAAGCGATTTTTCGATTTTACTCTACTAAACCACTTTTAAACAGTTGTTTTATCACCAATATTTTTAGGTTACCCTAGGGAATAAGGTTTGTTTCCCAATGCTTATCTTTAAATAACCTTGGTCATATAAATCTCAGTTTAAAAGGAATCTGCACGCACGCCGTTCGTATTCGAAGAACTATTGTTGTTGGATTGCCATTGTTGTTTACGTTGCGAACGTTAGACGAACTATATAGCCTTACACCCATATTTGCCTCACCTTGCCCTTTTCATCGGCAAGGTGTGTCTTTTCTTCGTTTATACATTACTGTTATTCCTACAATATTTTCTTATTGTAATACATATGGTGAGTTTGGAGTACCTTCACCTCCTGTGAAGGTTATGGCTGAAGTCCCTGACTTCAGATATATAACTGCACGCACGCCGTACCTGTACAAAACGTAAATGAAATTGAGGCCGCCACTGTCGTAGACGCTGCTAACTTCAGACGAACTATATCTATTCATTGTCCAATAACAGCTTAATACCGTTGGATTTTCTATTGTATTTACATCGACAAATGTTTTTGTACTTGATGTGCCTAAATCTATATCATTGCCACTGAACATCTCTCCTACTGTTGGTAATCCAATACTTGCAGTTATTGTTGTACTTTGTGGTACTGTATAACTATTTCCTGATTCATACATGCCTACTCCATATGTTCCTGTTGTTATATATTTACTGTCAATATTTGCAATAAATCCATTTAATACATTTGTATATATTAAATCACTTGTTGTTATATTATCACTTGCATTATCAGCCCATGCACTTGTTGTTGGAAGTAATCCATTTAATACCACTTTTATACTGTCATTATTTTTACTTACCACTCTAAATGTACACATATTATCTTCTCCACAAGCTTTATCACTTCCGCTATATGGTACATTGATATATTCTCCTACTTGAACATTATCTGTATTCGTTGTTTTGTTTGCTACTTGATAATTGTTCTCAAGAGTACCATCCCCTTTGGTGATGGTTATATCAGATATTTTTATAACTGCACGCACGCCGTACGCAGCCCTAGTACTATCGCTGCGGAGGTCGCCATTGTAGTATACGTTGCGAACGTTAGACGAATCAGCTCTATTTCCTAACCACCAATAATCTTTTATATCCAAGAAATGATCTGTACTTCCAGCTCTTATATATTGGTCTTCATCTAATAATCCTACTTTTTGAACTGTTGTTATTTCACTTACATTATCATATATTCCTACATTAAATGTACTATCTTTAATATTACTTTGTATACTACTATCTAAACTATTCCAAAAATAATCATTTAACCATGTGTTGATATAACTTGATTCATATGCTTCTTGTGACTCCCATACTGCACTGGCTGGTTGAATTGTTGTTAATGGCTGTTGAGTTATTAATGTTATTGTGTTAGCACTCGTATCAAACTCCAACACTCTCCATTGATGTCCTCCATACCATAAGAAATTATTTGCTACTTGGTCGTTTGTTCCAGTATAATAATATAAATTTTCATTTGTACTATCTTTTACTAATCCTGTTGTGTTAGATTCGTTATATTGTTCTAATAATTTTGTAATTAACGAATTAGGATTTCTTGGACAACTTTCATCATCCATAGCAAATGTTCCACTTGAACATAATGTAAATTTATGATTATTACTTTTAATAACTAATGTTGTTAATTTTTTTCCATCATATACTAATTCATTTATTGTTGCATTTCCTAAATTAACCATTGTTGGTACGTCATCTTTATCCATACTTGATGTGCATATTCTTTCATAACTATTATCTAGTTGATATTTCATTTCTTCACTGGCACAATAATTATTTATTCCCCCTAATATCATATTGGCTTCTGATCTTCCTGCTGTTATTCTTGCATCTTCCACAACATCTAATATTATTGGTGTAGCTATTAAAGCTACTATTGCTAAAATAATAATTACTGCTAATAATTCAATTAATGTAAAACCTTTGTGCTTTTTATACATATATATTCTTATATTCTCCTTTCAAATTTTAAGACTACTATCTTTAACATAATTCAAGTATACAATATTTTTTTATTATTTTCAAGACCTAAATTACGCGCGCGCGGAAAATTTTTAAAAGTTTTACTTATTTTTTAGCTTTTTCAATTACAAACAATAAATCAATTAAGTAATAAATAAAATGTTTTTCTAATCCTTGTAATTTTAAAGTAATAATTAAATTTTTGCTACGTGTTCCAAATCTAAAATTATTGCTTATTTTAAATGTTTCTAAGAATAATTTTTCACTATCTATATTAGAATCAATTGTTAATTCTATTTCTTTTGAATTTTGTTTAATAAAAAAAGAAACCTAAATTTCTTTCTTAACATTAATAGCAGCAATAGTGGCTTCACCAACAGCAGTAGTTAATTGATAAATATCTTTTTTAATAATATCGCCACATGCAAATATATAATCTATATTTGTTTTCATTTTATTATCTACTACTATATAGCCATTATCTTTTTCTAAATTATTTAAAAATGATGTATTAGGTTCATATCCTATTGAAACAAACATACCATCTATTTTAAATGAACCTTTATTAGTAACAATTTCGGTTAATAGATTATCTTTTTTATTTAGTGTCTCTATTACACAATTCAATTGCACTTCAATGTTATTTTTTTGATATATTTTATCTGCTAAACTTTCTTCACCTTTAAAAGATGAACCACGTCCAATTATAATAACTTTTTTACATATATCAGATAAATATATTGCTTCTTCAATTGCAGAATTACTATATCCAACAACTGCTACAGTTTTATCTTTATATAAATTGCCATCACATAGAGCACAATAACTTATGTTTTTTATATCATTAGTATTATCTAATTTACGAGCTTTTCTACCTATAGCAAGTATAACTTTATTAGTAGTTATTTCTTCTATATCAGTTTTAACAACATGATCTTTAATATCTAATACTTTACCATACCTAATTTCTATACCTAAATTATTAACTTGTTCATAAATTTTATAAGCTAAATCAGGTCCAGATATTTTATTAAATCCCGGATAATTTTCTATAACACTTATCTTATTTAATAATCCACCCGGAGCATCATTATCTAATAACAAAACATTAACATTCGATCTTTTTAAATATATTGAAGCAGTCATTCCAGCTATACCAGAACCTACCACCACACAATCAAAATCGTATTTCATCAACATTCTCCTTATCATTATATTGATTAGTAAATACAGTACCTCTTGATTTAACTAATAATAATATTAGACCAATGATTATTAAAGCCATAGAAACTATTTGAGCTATTTTAAAATCAAATAACATCAAACTATCTGTTCTTAATGATTCAATCATATATCTACCAATACCATACCATACAAAATATAATGCAGTTACTTGACCAATTTTACAGTATCTTCTTTTTCTAAATAATAATAGTAGTACAAATCCTATTAAACACCATATTGATTCATATAGGAAAGTAGGTTGATAGTATGTACCGTTAATATACATTCCTTCAATAATAAAATTAGGTAAGTGTAATGATTGTAAAAATGATAAGGAAGTTGCAGGTCCGTGAGCTTCACCATTAAAAAAATTACCCCATCTACCAATTGCTTGGCCTATTAATAATCCAACAGCTATAATATCTAACATTCTAAAAGTATTTACTTTATATTTTTTTGTATAAATTATTATAAATATTAATCCAAATAATATACCACCGTGAATTGCTAATCCGCCTTCCCATATTTTAAATATATCAATTAAATGTTTACTATAATAACTCCATTCAAAAGCAACATAATATAGTCTAGCTCCGATTATTCCAAAAATTATTGTAAACAAAATTAAATTTAAAACATAATCTTCTGGAATTTTAAATTTTTTAGCTTCATTAATTATTAAAGATCCTCCTACAAAAACACCTAATAATATCATTACTGAATACCAATATATTTGAACTACACCTAAATCTAATAAAACAGGATTCATTTTTATCATTCCTCTCTATAATAATTATAACACAGAAATTTAACCTTTAATAATATTTTCTAATCTAATAAGTGACTTATTTATATATTTTCTATTTATACCAACTATTGGTATATTTAAACTTTTTATTTTTTGATATAATTTTTCCACAAATAAACCTTTTCTTTTTTCCATTCCTTTATTTGTATATATGTATTCAACACAACAAGATGGAGATTGTTCTATTCCTAAAATAGCTATAACTTGATATTCACTTGAAGATATTAATTTTATCTCATTAGCTACTTTATCAGCTAACATTTCGCAATGTTTATTAAATTCTTCTGTATCGTATTTACTAATACCTTTAGGATTTCTTATTAAAGAATTATTAAAACTACTTTCTGCACAAGGCATTTGTATTATATTTATATCATTTTCTATTAACAATTCTACAAATGGTTTAATACTTGATTTCCATTCATATTTAACTATACCTTGAGCTTGATATGCTTGCGCTAATAAACAAAATGGAACAAAAACAAATTTTTTACTTCGATTATCTATCATAAAAATTTACCTTCGATCATTGTGTTTTCATATTTTTTTATTAAATAAATAGTTTTTTCTTTTAATAAATCTTCATATACATTTTTTACTGATTTTATTATTTTATCATCAATATTTTTAATTGGCATTCCAATTAAACATTGTGATTCTAAAGTTTTAGGAACAAATCCTCTTACCAATATTTCATTTTTTACATTAAAATCAGATGTTTCGTCTAATAATGGATAAACTATTTTAATATTGTATATTTTAAATAATTGTTTAAAACATTCTATCATTTCATCTTGTTCAATTGCAAATAATTGACTCTTTCTAGCCCCATCTACTACTATATTTATATTATTCTTTTTAGCTTCAATAATAGTTACTATATACATAGCTAAACGACAGGATAAACAATTAAATTGAGATATTGGAACTTCACCATATTTTTCAATTATCTTACTTGGCAATAAATTATAATATAGTAATAGTAATTCTCTCCATATAGCAGAAACATTTTTTATGCCTATAAATTTTACTCTAGTATCTCCATATTTTTTAATCAATTTATTAATATTATATTTTACATTTTTAGACTGTAAGCCACAGCCGTTTTCATAAGTTATTAAATTAACATTATATCCTTGTTCTAACATCTTTAAAGTACTTAAAAAACTATCTTTTCCACCTGAAAATAAAATTATTGCTTCCATTCTTACACCTACTCACTTTTATATTCAAATAAAATATCTCTTAATTCCATAGCTCTTTCGAAATCTAAATTTTTTGCTGCCTCTTTCATTTCTCTTTCAATATCAATCATTAATTTTTGTTTATCTTTCTTAGATATTTTTTCTTTTTCAATTTCTTTATTATTCGTAACAACTTCTCTTATTTCTTTAATAATAGTTTTAGGCATTATATTGTGTTTAATATTATATTCTTCTTGAATTTTTCTTCTTCTGTTTGTTTCTTTTATTGCTTTATCCATAGAATCACTAATAGTATCAGCATACATTATAACTCTACCATTTGCATTTCTAGCAGCTCTACCTATCGTTTGAATTAAACTTCTTTCACTTCTTAAAAAGCCTTGTTTATCAGCATCTAATATTGCTACCAAACTTACTTCAGGTATATCTAAACCTTCTCTTAATAAGTTAATACCTACTAAAACATCATATTTACCTTTTCGTAAATCATTAATAATTCTTAATCTTTCTAATGTTTTAACTTCCGTATGAAGATAAGCTACTTTAATATCAATTTTCTTTAAATAATTAGTTAATTCTTCCGCCATTCTAATAGTCAGAGTAGTAATCAATGTTCTTTCATTTTTATTTATTTGGTTATTTATTTCATTTACTAAATCATCTATTTGATTTTTCGATTTTCTTACTTCTATAATTGGATCTAATAAACCTGTTGGTCTAATTATTTGTTCAACAAATTTATAATTAGTTTTTTCTAACTCATAATCTCCAGGTGTAGCAGATACACAAATGACTTGATTTATCTTACTTTCAAATTCATTAAATTTTAATGGTCTATTATCTAGTGCACTAGGTAATCTAAAACCATAATTAACTAAAACTTCTTTTCTAGCTCGATCACCATTATACATTCCTCTTACCTGAGGTAGAGTAACATGTGATTCATCAACTACCATTAAAAAGTCTTTATCAAAAAAATCAATCAATGTAGTAGGGGTAGCACCTGGTTCTTTTAAAGCAATATGTCTAGAGTAATTTTCGACGCCTCGACAAAAGCCTGTTTCTTCTAACATTTCCAAATCATAATTGGTTCTTTCCTGTAGTCTTTGATATTCTAATAATTTGTTTTCACTTTTAAATTTTTCTAATTGTTGTTCTAATTCTTTTCTTATATTTTTAATTGCTATTTTTAATTTATCTTCACTAGTTACAAAGTGACTAGCAGGGAAAATTGTTATAGATTTCTTATTATTTATTATTTTATTGGTCAATATATCTACTTCTAATATTTTATCAATTTCATCACCAAAAAATTCAATTCTAATAGCATGACTATGTTGATTTATTGGAACTATTTCTAATATATCGCCTCTAACTCTAAAAGATCCTCTTTTTAAATCTAAATTATTTCTTTCATATAACATTTCCACTAATTTTTCTAAAATATCATTTCTTTCAACGTTATCACCTACATTTAAAGTTAAAGTTTTGTTTTTATATTCTTCTTTTTCACCAATACCATATATACATGATACAGAAGCAACTACTATAACATCTCTTCTATTTAATAAAGAAGATGTAGCAGAGTGCCTTAGTTCATCTATTTCATCATTAATAGATGCATCTTTTTCAATATATGTATCAGTCTTAGCTACATATGCTTCTGGTTGATAATAGTCATAATAAGAAACAAAATATTCTACTCGATTATTAGGAAACAACTCTTTTAATTCTGCATATAATTGACCAGCTAAAGTTTTATTGTGAGCTAAAACTAGAGTAGGCTTATTAACTTCTTTTATTACATTTGCAATTGTAAAAGTTTTACCTGTTCCTGTTGCACCTAATAATACTTGGTATTTTTTTTTATTATTTATTCCATCTACTAATTCTTTAATAGCCTCTGGTTGATCACCACTTGGTTTATATTTAGATACTAATTCAAACATATATATCACCATTTAATATTATATATCATTTTTATTAAAATACAAAGAAAAACGATTTTTTGATTGCTCTACTAAATCGTTTTATACTATTATTTTTCAATTTTAAATATAACTTGATATGAATCTTCAAAATCTATTTCCTCAACATCTACTGTGAATCCATATTTTTCTAGTGTTGATTCACATTCTCTAATTGTATTTAAAGCGACTTTAATATTAGGAACAGCAGCTTTAATTGTTGGAGTAGGTGTTATTTCTGAAACATTATTAACTGGTTTAGTAAATGTTTCTACATTAATATTACCAACATTTAATGATGGTTCAATTGGTTGATCTATAACTGGTATATCTGTTGTTGTTGGAGCAATTGGTACATCATAAATTGGAGCAGTCGTTTGACTTGTTTGATGTACTTTTGGCATGCTTGGCGCATTAAATGTTTGTGCTTGAGTTGCTTGAGGTACTTCTGGCATACTTGGTATATCAAATGATGGTACTTGAGTTGCTTGAGGTACTTCTGGCATACTTGGTGCTTCAAATGACGGTACTTGAGTTGCTTGAGGTACTTCTGGCATACTTGGTGCTTCAAATGATGGTACTTGAGTTGCTTGAGGTACTTCTGGCATACTTGGTATATCAAATGATGGTGCTTGAGTTGCTTGAGGTACTTCTGGCATACTTGGTGCTTCAAATGATGGTACTTGAGTTGCTTGAGGTACTTCTGGCATACTTGGTGCTTCAAATGATGGTGCTTGAGTTGCTTGATTACTAGTAGTATTTGATTGTGCTGTGTTATCCATATTAGTAAAGAAATTTTCTAATTTAAAATTATCTTCATTATTTTTTTGTTCAACTGGTTGATCAAAAAAATTAAAGAATTTTCCAGTTGGTTGATGTTGTGGTTGTTCTTCAACAACTGGTGCATTCGATTTCAATAATTGATCTACATTAGCAACAGGTCTTTCTGGTTTAATAATATCTTGCGCATTTTGTTCAATAGCATCAATATTCATAAATCCAGGATTATTTACTTCATTTATTGCGGAATCAGGTATTTGAACAACTTCTTCTGGTTTATTTAATTCTTCATTTAACATTTTATCAATCTCCTCATCTGTTTTTCTAACTGTTAATCTTTCTTTTATTATTCTATTTAACATTTCTACTTGTTGTTTTTCATTTTTCAATTTTAATAATGATCTGGCATGTCTTTCAGATATTTTATTTTCAAGTAAAGCTTCTTGAACATCATCTGATAAATTAAGTAATCTTAAAGTATTTGCTATAGCTGATTGTGATTTGCCAACTTTTTTGGCTAATTCTTCTTGATTTATATAGCCCATATCTAATATTTTTTTATAAGATACTGCTTTTTCAATTGGAGTTAAATCTTCTCTTTGAACATTTTCAATTAATGCAATTTCGACACTATCTTTATCATTTAATTCTGATATGATGGCAGGTATTGTTTGTTTTCCAGCAACTTTACTTGCTTTATATCTACGTTCTCCTGCAATTATTTCATATTTATTACCAATTTGTCTTACTACTATTGGTTGAATTACTCCATATTTTTGAATTGATAAAGCTAGTTCATTGATAGCATTTTCATCAAATTTAATACGAGGTTGAAATCTATTTGGTAATACATCTGATAGATTCAATTCAACTACTTTTCTTTCATTTTGCACAGAAAAACCCCTTCCTAATTCTTTTATAAATTAATAATACTATATTTTGGGAAATAATGCAATAGTTTTTGGGAAATAAAAAAAATTTCTAAGATTTATAGTGGTTTTTTCTTTATTTCACTATATTTTCTAGGAAATTTTTTATCTGTTTTATTTAATTTTTTAATTTTAATTATTATTCTATTGCTTTGTTCAATCGGTAATAAAAATGAATTAGTTTCAATAATTTCACTATTTAACTTTAATAATGCATTATTTGCTTCTTCATTTTTACCTTTCATTGCAATAAAATAACCATTAATTTTTGTAAGTGGAATACAATATTCTAATAAAATATTTAAAGGGGCTACTGCACGAGCAACAGTAATATCAAATTGTTTTTTATATTCTTCAGCCCTTGAATGAACTGTTTCAATATCTTTTAGATTTAATTCTTTAATAACAACATTTAAAAAATTTAATCTTTTATTTAATGAATCTAACAAAGTTACTTTTAAATTAGGAAACATTATTTTAAGAACTAGACCTGGAAAACCTGCTCCTGTTCCAACATCACATAAAGTTTCATATTTAGTTAGGTCAATTACTTTAGTTATTGTTAAACTATCATAAAAGTGTTTTAAATAGACATCTTTTTTTTCAGTAATTCCTGTTAAATTCATTACCTTATTATACTCTATTAATAATTCATAATATTTTTCTAATTGAATAAGTTGTAAATCAGTTATATTAATATTTAATTTTTTTAATTCTTCTATAAATTTATCTTGATTCATGATACTCCTTTTTTAAATATATATTTAATATTGATATATCGGCGGGATTTACACCACTTATTCTAATTGCTTGGCCAATAGAAGTAGGGCGAATTTCATTTAATTTTTGACGTGCTTCACTAGCTAAATTAGTTATTTTATTATAATCAATATCATCTGGAATTTTTTTATTTTCTAAATTAATTAATTTTTGAGCTTCTTTTTCAGCTTTTTTAATATAACCTTCATATTTAATGTTTAATTCAACTTGTTCAATAATTTCATCATCATAATCAAAAGTATAATTCATTTTAGATAAAGTTATTTCTGGTCTTCTTAATAAATCATATAAGCTAATACCATCTTTTAAAGGTGTACTACCTAATTTAATCAATAAATCATTATATGTAGGTGTAATTTTAACACTTTTTAATTTATCTTTTAATTCTTCAATTTTTCTTATTTTATCTAACAACTTATTATGTCTTTCTTCATCAATTAAACCAACTTGGTATCCATATTCTCTTAATCTTAAATCGGCATTATCATGTCTTAATAATAACCTATATTCTGCACGAGAAGTTAATAATCGATATGGATCTCTTACACCTTTAGTAACTAAATCGTCAATTAAAACTCCAATATATGCTTCATTTCTTTTTAATATTAAAGGTTCTTTATTTTCTAATTTTAAACTAGCATTTATACCTGCCATTAATCCTTGGCAAGCTGCTTCTTCGTAACCACTAGTACCATTTATTTGACCAGCTGTATATAAATTTTCAATTAGCTTTGTTTCTAATGTTCTTTTAATTTGAGTAGGGTAGATAGCATCATATTCAATAGCATAGGCATATTTATTAATTACTGCATGTTCCAATCCTGGTAAACTATGAACCATTTGTTCTTGAACATCTTTAGGCATACTTGTTGAGAATCCTTGTAAATATATATCATCATAATATAAACTTTCTGGTTCTAAAAATAGTTGATGTCTTTCTTTATCTTTAAATCTTACTATTTTATCTTCAATAGAAGGACAATATCTTGGACCAATACCTGTTATATCATCTAATCCACCATACATACTTGATTTATTTAAATTATCTAAAATTATTTTATGGGTTAGAGGAGTTGTATAAATTAAATGGCATGGAATTTGATCTTCTATTTTATACTGTGGATTATTATCGAAACTAAATGTATGATATACTGAATCACCATTTTCAATTTGAGTTTTAGAAAAATCAATACTATCTTTAGCTATTCTTTGTGGTGTTCCTGTTTTAAGTCTTATTATTTTAAAGCCATATTTTTTTAAATTATCACTTAAAAAGTTACTTGGCTTTTCGCCATGTGGTCCTTGTCTTGTTCTAGTATCACCAATTAATATATCAGATTTTAAATAAGTACCAGTTGTTAAAATAACTGCTTTAGAAAATATTTTTTCACCTGTTTCAGTTGCAACACCTGTTACTTTACCATCTTCAATTATTAAATCTTCAATTATTGCTTCTTTTAAAGTTAAGTTAGGTGTTCCATTTAATAATTTTAACATCTTCTGTGGATAAGTTATTTTATCAGCTTGGGCACGTAGTGCTCTTACTGCAGGTCCTTTAGCATAATTTAACATCTTTATTTGTAATAAACTTTGATCTGCTATTTTACCCATAGCTCCACCTAAAGCATCTATTTCTCTTACAACAATGCCTTTAGCTGATCCACCTATTGAAGGATTACATGGCATTGTTGCTATATTATTAATTCTTCCTGTCACTAATAATGTTTTGTGATTTTTTCTAGCACAAGCTAAAGCTGCTTCACACCCAGCATGGCCACCACCAACTACTATTACTTCATATTCCATTTTAACACCTACTTTCCTAAACAAAATTGACTAAATAATTGATCAATTAATTCTTCTTCATATGTAACACCAATAATACTGCCTAATAAATTCCAAACATTTTTTAAATCTATTTCTAACATATCTATAGGCAAATTGTTACCTATACCCATTTTAATATCAGTAATTGCATTTAATGATTGTTTTAATAAAGAGATAGATCTAGCATTAGTTAGATAAGTTAAATCAGAAGTTTCTATCTTGTCTAAATTAAATATTTCTTTAATTTTATTTTTCAAATCATCAATACCTTTATTATTTAAAGCACTTATATATATTATTTTATCTTTATCTAATTTAGATATATCTATTTTAGAATCTAAATCAGTTTTATTAATTACAATTAAGTAATTTTTATTTTTAATCTTATTTAATAATTCCATATCTTCATTAGTTAATTCTTCATTATTATTAAGTAATAATAATACTAAATCAGAATTATTCATCAAATCAATACTTTTATTAACACCAATACTTTCGACTACATCTTTAGTTTCTCTAATACCTGCTGTATCAATTAAATTAACTATTATTCCATCGATACTTATTGTACCTTCAACGCAATCTCTAGTAGTACCTGCAATATCAGTTACAATTGCTTTATTATCCTCTAATAAACAGTTTAATAAGCTACTTTTACCAACATTTGGTCGTCCTATTAAAGCTACATTTATTCCTTCTTTAACAATTTTACCATTTTCACTTTTATTAAGAATTGTTTTTATACTATTTTCTATATTAGATATTCTTTCACCTAACATTTTAGTAGTCATTTCTTCAATATCTTCATATTCTGGATAATCTATATTTACTTCAATATTAGCAAGAATTTCAATAATACTTTGTCTTAAATCTTTAATTAATTGTGATGTACTACCATTTACTTGGTTGATTGCTAAATTACGTGATATTTCAGTTTTAGAATTAATTAAATCCATAATTCCTTCGGCTTCAATTAAATCAATTCTTCCATTTAAAAATGCTCTTTTTGTAAATTCTCCTGGTTCTGCTAATCTACATCCATCAGTTAATAATAATTCTAATACTTTATTAGTTGTTGCAATACCACCATGACAATTAATCTCAACTATGTCTTCTTTTGTAAATGTTTTTGGAGCCTTCATAACCGAAATTAAAACTTCATCGATTATTTTATCATTTTCCACAATATAATCATAATTAATAGTATGGGAATTTACTTTATTTAATTTTTTAAACTTAGTAATATTATTAACTATATTAATTGCCTCATTGCCACTTACTCTTATTATTGATATTGCACCAACACCTAAAGCTGTGGAAATAGCTGCTATTGTATCTTCCATATAATCACTTCTTTCTTAAACCTACATATTTATATAATTCTTTTGGTTCCTTAAATATTTCTAAAGAACAGTATTTATCAACAAAACAAATTAACCAACTTTCATAATAAAGTGGGGGAATAAAATTTAAAGGAAACATATGTCTTTTAATTATATTTTCTACTTTTTTATCTATTAATTCAGGAAATAAATTTTTTGAATTTTCTAAAGCTTCTTTAGCATGCACAAAACCATGTTGTTTTCTTAATGGTAAGTTTGTTTTATTTAATTGCCAATCTTTATAATAAAAATCATGTAATAATCCTCCGATAGCAGCGGCTTTGTAATCAAGGCCTAATTTTTTTGCTAAATGGTAAGATTTTACTGAAACCATCAAACTATGACCATAAACTGACCTATGCTCATGATGATTAAATGTTTTTCTTTTGATAAATTCTTCATTACTTATAATTGGGTTTATGATACTTAAATATTCATCATCCAATTCATCTAATATTTTACTAGGTAACTGTTCAGACATAATTTTTCCCCTTTCATCTAAAATATTATAAAATAAGATTAGATAATAATCAAGAAAAAAAGACTATTAGTCTTTAATTTTTATAACTGTGTATCTATTAGGTGTTTCACCATAACTAATAGATTGTAATCCATCAAATTCAGTTACTATTGAGTGAACTAGTCTTCTTTCATAAGAATTCATTGGATCTAATTTTACTTCTACTTTTGTTTTTAAAACTTCTTTACATATTTTTTTAACTTCATATTCTAAGTTTTTTAATTTTTTAGCTTTATAATTACTTACATCAACTATAATTCTTAAATTAAATTGATTTAATTCTTTAAAAGATTGTCTTAAAATTAGTTGAATTGCATTTAATGTTTTACCATCTTTACCTATTAGAATATTATTGTTATCACTTACTAATAAAATATTAATATTATTTTCTTCAATTCTTATTTCTGAATTAATTTCTAAATTCATATTTTTACTTAATTCTTTGATAAATGATTTTATTGAAGATATAATTTCTTCTTTTGTTATTGCTTCTAATTCATATTTCTTACCTTTAAATAAACCACTTTCTAATTCTTTTGTTACCATGTAGGCATCTTCTAATTCATTTAAACATTGTTCTTTTAATAAATCAACATTTTTTCCTTCATATTTATGCAATGTGATCATTTTTCTTTCTCCTTTTAACTAATAAATTTTGAACTATTGTAAAACTACTATTAACAATCCAATATAAAGCTATACCAGTAGATATTGTAAATGAAGCTATTGAAATCATTACTATACTTATATTCATCATCATCTTCATTTGATTAGCTTGTTCACCAGATGGATTCATTGATGAATTTAATTTAAATGAGAAATAAGTAGCCGCGATAACTAATGCACTAAAAATTAAATAATAAAATTGTCCATTTGATAATGCATTAAGAGGTGTTAAACCTAAATTAATACCATAGAAGTTTTCTTCTAAAACAACTGGTAATCTATATAATGCTTCATAGAAAGCAAAGAATAATGGAATTTGAATTAAAGCAAATAAACATCCAGACATTGGATTAATATTATAATCTTTATATATTTTCATCATTTCTTGTGCTTTTAACATTTGAGATTGTTGATCATTTCTATTTTTATATTTTAATTCTAATTTATCTAGTTTTGATTTAGCTGCATTTAAGTTTTCTGATTGCATTGCTGTTTTTTGCGTTAAAGGGAATAATACTAATCTAATTAATATTGTAACTAATATAATAGCCCAACCATAATTTTTAGTAAATGTTCCTATTTGAATAATTAACCAAGCTAATGTTTTAACAAATAAAGTTGTCCATAATCCTTCATTTTCAGCAAAAACTTGAAATTCAGTACAATATGCAACATCTGATATATCAAAAGTTTTATTTAATTCTTCTATTTTTTTATCGTAATCTTCTTGAGTAATACTAGAATTATTTAATTGTTCATCTAATTTTACTTTATTTTGTTCTTTTAGTTTATTAAATTCTTCTTCTGTTGCTTCAGTCTTACACAAAATATTTTCAACAACTCTTTGACCTGTTGATTCAATAACAACTGGTTGTTTATCATAAGTTTTATACTTAGTACATCCTGTTAGTAATAAAATTGCAGTTAAAATTAATATAATTTTTTTATTCATCTCTATCTCCTTTAATTAAATTATTTCTTGATAATACTTCTAATAAATTTTGTTCCATTTCATTATAAGATTTATTTAAAATATTACTACCTACTATTATAATACAATTAAAGCCATTTTGGTAGTCTTTTTTAGCAACAATATGCCTTAATTGTCTTTTTATCTTATTTCTCATAAAAGCTTTACCTATCTTTTTACCAACAGAAAAACCAAAACGATAATTATTCTCTTTATTTCTTTCTATATATAATATATAATCCTTATATTTATATGGTTTATTTTTTTTAATTATTCTTTGGAAATCTAAATTTTTTTTAACAATATGTTCTTTATTCATAAAATCACTCCTACATTAAGAAAACACCACTGTTTATCAGTGGTGTACTAATGAGCTAAAACTTTACGTCCTTTTTTACGACGATTACTTACTACCTTAGTTTTAACACGTGCTAAGAAACCCATTTTTTTACTTCTTTTTCTATTATTTGGTTGATAAGTTCTTTTCATTATAATCCACCTCCAAAATTTCGTTTTTTTGATTGCTTTATTAATTATATAGATAAAAGTCGATTTTGTCAAATATTTTTGTAATTTTTTCAATAAATATATTTTATAACATAATATTTTTTTCTAATTTTATTAAATTTTTAAAAATATTGTTATACTTTTCATTAACAAAATGTTGATAAAAAAAATTATTTTTCCACATTTTATAAAGTTATCCACATTTTTATTAACAGTTGTGGAATTAATTATTAACATATTATTTTACATGTGAATAGATTTATCCACAATTATGTGGAAAAGTAATATTTCCCAATTTTTTCAATTTGTTTGTTGTGTGGAAAATATGTTTTTTTTTATTTTTTTATAGCGTTTTTATTTAAAATAGTGTAGAATATATGTGTATAAAGTGGGTGATAGTTTATGGATATCAATAGTATTTGGAAATCTTTTTTAGAAAAGATGGAACAAAAATTAACACCAGTATTATATGATATGTGGTTTTCTGAAACTAAATTAGTAGAATTAAACGAGGAATATGCTAAAATATTAGTTCCAATGGCTGTTCATAAGAAACATTTAAAAGAAAACTATATTGATTTAATTGAAAGTATTTTTACTGAAGTTACTGGTTCTATATTTAAATTTGAATTTGTTACGGAAGATGAAATAAATAATGAAAGTATTCTAGACATTGATGAAATTGGTGTTCCAGAATCAGCTATATTTCAATCTAACTTAGATCCTAAATATACTTTTGAATCTTTTGTTTCAGGAAGTAGTAATAAATTTGCTAAAGCATCTGCCTTAGCAGTAGCAGAACAACCAGGTAGTATGTATAATCCGTTATTTATATATGGAAAAAGTGGATTAGGAAAAACTCACCTAATGCATGCTATAGGTAATTATATAAAGGATAATAGTAGAAAAAAAGTTTTATATGTTACGGCTGAAACATTCGTAAATGATTTTTTAAAAATATATAGAAAAGACAGTAATAATTTTGAAAATATTGACAGTTTTAAAGAAAAATATCGTAATGTTGATGTATTAATGATTGATGATATTCAATATTTGGAAATAGCTCATAAAACACAACAAGAATTTTTCAACACTTTTAATGATTTATATACAAATAATAAACAAATCATTATTGCATCAGATAGATCTCCAGATGATTTAAAAAAACTAGAAGAAAGATTAAGAACAAGATTTGTTTGGGGATTAATAGTTAATATTCTTCCACCAGATTATCAATTAAGAATAGATATTATTGATAGAAAAATAGATGGTAATAACTTAAATACTTTTTTTCCACAGGATGTTAAAGAATATATTGCAAATAATTGTACTACAGATATTAGAAAACTTGAAGGAGCAATAACTAGAACAATTGCTTATGCTACTATTATGAATGGTTCAGATATTACATTAGAATTAGCAATGGACGCATTAAAAGATTATTTTGGAGGAAGTGTTATATCTAAAAATAAAATTGAACAAGTTCAACAAATTATAGCTAATAATTATAATATAAGTATTGAAGATATAAGAGGAAAAAGAAAATCAAACGATATTACAATTCCAAGACAAATTGCTATGTATATATGTAGAGTATATTTAAAAGAATCTTTACCTAAAATTGGAGCTGAATTTGGTGGAAAAGATCATACTACAGTTATGCACGCTGTTAATAAAATAAAAAAAGAAATAGAATCTAATGATGAATTAAATATTGAAATTAACAAAGTTATTTCCCAACTACCGTGGATAAATCAATAATATCAACATAGTTTTCCACCTTATAAAATAATAGATTTTATAAAGGTTTTATAAAGTTATCCACATTATCCACATCAATAATAATAATAATATATATAATATAAATAAAAAAAGGAGCTGAAAGTTTATGAATTTTAAAATAAAAAAAGAACATTTAATAAAACATTTAAATTATGTTATTAAAGGTATATCTAATAAAAATATTAGACCAATACTTAATTGTATTAAATTTGAATTGACAAATGAAGGATTATATTTATCAAGTACTGATAATGATATAGCAATTAAAACTTTTATTACTAAAAATGAAATAGAAGAAGATTATAGCTGTGGAAAGTTTGTAGTATTTGGGAAATATATATATGATATTATAAGAAAACTTCCTAATGAAATAATAAATATTGAAGAAGTAATGGATTCTAAAATATTTATTTCCACAGCAAATAGTTCATTTTCATTAAATTGTAATAATGTTAATGAATTTCCTGATTTAGAATTAGAAGATAGTAAGAATCCTATTATATTAAGTAATAAAGTATTAAAAAATATATTTAATCAAACAACTTTTGCGGCATCTACTCAAGAATCTCGTCCTGCAATTACCGGTATGAATTTTAAAATATCAAAAAATATCTTGGAATGTACTGCCACAGATTCATATAGATTAGCTAAAAAAACAATTAATTTAGAAAATACTGTGGATGAAGATGTTAATATTATAATTCCAACTAAAAACTTAATTGAATTATCAAGAATGTTTAGTGATGAAGAAGAAAATGTAGAAATCCACATATTTAATAATAAAATAATATTTAAATTTGGAACAATAGTTATGTTATCAAGATTAATAAATGGTACTTATCCAGATGTTTCAAGATTAATTCCAACCGATTTTTTATTAAAAATAACTGTGGATATGCATGACTTTTACGCATTATTAGATCGTGTTTCATTATTTTCCACAGAAGAAGAAAAAAATACTGTTAAATTAGAATGTACAGACAATACTGTAGTTGTAACATCTAATATTCCAGAAATAGGTAATGTTGTGGAAAAAATAGAAGTTGAAAAAAATAATGAAGAAAATATAAAAATTGCTTTTTCATCTAAATACATGATGGATGCAATTAAGGTATTAGATTGTGATAAAATTGAATTAGCTTTTAATGGGGAAATAAAACCAATTATTATTAAAAATCCTGAAGATGAAAATCTAATTCAATTAATTGTACCTATAAAAACATATTAAAATACAAGAAAATTGTATTTTTTTTGTATTTTCGACAAAATTCGACAAAATTCGACATATCACTTGTGGTATAAGAGATAAGCCAATTAATTTGGTTAGAGGGGGTGTATTATGATAGAAGAGTATTTTATTAACGAAGATACATTATTATTAGTACCAAAAGACAAAAAGACAACTAAAATATTTGATATTAATGGAGAATATACAATTAAAAAAAATATATTTAATGTTGTGGATGAAAGTTGTCAATACTATGGTAGTAATTATAATGGAAGGTATGTAAGTGCGAAAAAGACATTAGATATGGATTATAAATTACCTATTATAATTGACGAAGTTAAAGAAGTTGTTTTATTTCCCACATGTTCACCCAAATTAAATAATTGTATTTGGATATGTGTTAATAATGTAGAAAATTATAGCAAAAATAAGAAAAATTCAGTTATAAAATTCACTAATGGCGAAACACATGAAGTCAATATTACTATTAATGTTTTAGAAAATCAAATTTTAAGAGCAACAATGTTATTAATGAAGTTAAAAAAAAGAAAATCTAATCCAAAAAAAATAGGCTAAATGCCTATTTTTATGCTTTTTTTATGCTATTTTATGATATAATATATATATGAGTATGGGTGTACATAAATACATAAAATACGAAAATTTGGACATTTATTAAAAAAGAGGTGACTTTATGTATCTAGATGAATTACAACTTCAAAATTTTCGCAATTATGATTCGTTAAAAATTAAATTTAATAGTCATGTTAATATTATTTATGGAAATAATGCTCAAGGAAAAACCAATTTATTAGAAAGTATTTATGTTCTAGGTCTTACTAAATCACATTTATTAGATAATAATTTGATTCAAAATGGTAAAAGTAGTTGTAAAATAAAGGGAACAGTTAAAAAAAACAAATTTAAAACAAAATATGAAATCAATTATTTTGAAGATAAAAAAGTTTTAAAAATTGATAATCAAGAAATAAAAAAAATAACTGATTACATTAATAATAGTTTAAATATTATTATTTTTTATCCGGAAGATTTGGAAATAGTTAAAGGATCTCCTAATAATCGAAGAAATTTTTTAAACTTAGAGCTTAGTCAATTATCAAATAATTATTTAAAGTTATTGAATGAATTTAATAAATTATTAAAAATAAGAAATGAATATTTAAAAAAAATGGCTAAGAATATTGAAGTAGATAACACATATTTTCAAATTATAACTAATTATTTTGTTGATAAATCGGTTTTAATATATAAAATGCGAAAAAAATTTGTTGAAAAATTAAATGAAAACTGTGGAAAAATATTCTATGAAATAACTAAATTACCTGATTTTAAAATATCTTATGTTACTAATTTTGAAACAGAAGATATTAAACAAAATTTATTAAATAAATTAAATAAGAATCTATCTAAAGAAATAAAATTAGGAAGTACTTTATATGGACCACATCGAGATGAATTAGAATTTTATTTAGGAGAAAATAATTTAAAAATATATGGTTCCCAAGGTCAAAAAAGGATGGCTGTTTTAGCTACTAAATTAGCTGAAATTCCTATTTTTAAACAATTTAAAAATAATAATCCAATTTTATTATTAGATGATGTATTTAGTGAGTTAGATGACATAAAGAAAAATAATACTATTAAGTATATTTCTGAAGATATTCAAGTTATTATAACAACAACAGAAATAAAAAAAATAAATAAAAAAAAGTTTTCTTCGGTAAGTATATTTAAGATAAAAAATGGCGAAATAATAAGAACAGAAGAGGTGGAAAGATGAAAGAAAGTCATTACGATGCTTCGGATATTCAAGTATTGGAAGGATTAGAAGCAGTAAGAAAAAGACCTGGTATGTATATCGGTACTACAAGTAGTAGAGGTTTACATCACTTGGTTTGGGAAATAGTTGATAATGCAATTGATGAAGCATTAGCAGGATATTGTGATGATATTGAAATAACAATTAATAAAGATAATTCAGTTACTGTTAAAGACGATGGCCGTGGAATACCAACTGGAATTCATGCTAAAACAGGAATATCCACAGTAGAAACAGTTTACACAGTATTACATGCTGGTGGTAAATTTGGTGGAGGCGGATACAAAGTATCTGGCGGATTACATGGTGTAGGTGCATCAGTTGTTAATGCTTTAAGTAGTTGGGTTGAAGTTAAAGTATATCAAAATGGTAAAGTATACTTTATTAGATTTGAAAATGGTGGTCATACAGTTGAACCTTTAAAGGTAATAGGCGAATGTTCTATGGATAGAACTGGTACAACTGTTACATTTAAACCAGATCCTGAAATATTTCAAGAAACTACTATTTTTGATTATGAAATATTAAAAACAAGAGTAAGAGAATTAGCATTTTTAAATAAAGGATTGAGATTAATTTTAATCGATGATCGTGATCCACTAAACATTAGAAAAGAAGAATTTGTTTATGAAGGTGGTATTAGTGAATATGTTAAAATGTTAAACGAAAATAAAACACCAATTCATGAACAAATAATTCATTTAGAAGGATCTGAAGATGATATTTCTATTGAAGTAGCTTTACAATATAATGATGGTTATTCTTCTAACGTATATTCATTTACTAATAATATCAATACTTATGAAGGTGGAACACATGAAGAAGGTGTTAAAAGAGCACTAACAAGAATTATCAATAATTATGCTAGAAATAATAAATTATTAAAAGATAATGATGAACCATTATCAGGTGATGATGTTCGTGAAGGATTAACAATGATTATTTCATGTAAACACCCAAATCCACAATTTGAAGGACAAACTAAAACAAAATTGGGAAATAGTGAAGTAAGAAAAATTGCTGATGATGTCTTTAGCGAAGGCTTTGAAAGATTTTTATTAGAAAATCCTAATGAAGCAAAACTAATTGTTGAAAAATCAATGACAGCAGCAAGAGCTAGAGTAGCTGCTAAAAGAGCACGTGAATTAACAAGGAGAAAAGGTGGATTAGACACAATTAATCAATGGGGAAAATTAACTGATTGTACTAGTAAAGATGCTACTATTTCAGAAATATTTATTGTCGAAGGAGATTCAGCCGGTGGTTCTGCTAAAGGTGGAAGAGATCCAAAAACTCAAGCTGTGTTACCTTTAAGAGGAAAAATATTAAATGTTGAAAAAGCAAGATTAGATAAAATCCTTGCAAATGAAGAAATAAGAAGTATGATTACAGCTTTTGGTACAGGTATAGGTGATGAATTTGATATTAATAAATTAAGATATCATAAAATAATTATTATGACCGATGCTGATGTTGATGGATCACACATTAGAATTTTATTATTAACATTATTTTATAGATTTTTTAAACCAATTATTGAAGGTGGATATGTCTATGCTGCTCAACCTCCATTATTTAATATAAAACATGGAAAAACAACTAAATATGTTTTAAATGAAGAAGAAAGAGATGCTTATATTGCAGAATTATTAGAAAAAAATCCAAATATTAAATATGAAGTAAGCCGAAATAAAGGTTTAGGTGAAATGGATGCCCATGAATTGTGTGATACGACAATGAATATTGAAAATAGAACACTTATTCAGATAACAATTGATGATGCAATAAGAGCAGATCAAGTTTTTGAAACATTGATGGGTGAAGAAGTAGAGCCAAGAAGACAATTTATTGAAAATAATGCAGTTTATGTAGAAAATTTGGATATTTAGGAGGTAGTTATGGATAAATTAGAACAAAGAAATATAGTAAATGAAGTAGAAAAATCTTTTCTTGAATATTCAATGAGTGTTATAGTATCTCGTGCTTTACCAGATTTAAGAGATGGTTTAAAACCAGTTCATAGACGTATTTTATATACAATGTTTGAAGACAATTTAACTCCAGATAAACCTTTTAGAAAAAGTGCAACAACAGTTGGAGCTGTTTTAGGTAGATACCATCCACATGGAGATACATCTGTTTATGATGCAATGGTTCGTATGGCTCAAGATTTTAGTTATCGCTACGTTTTAGTAGAAGGTCATGGTAACTTTGGATCAATAGATGGTGATGGAGCTGCAGCTTATCGTTATACTGAAGCAAGATTATCTAAATTATCTCTAGAATTGTTAAGAGATATAAATAAAAATACAATTGATTTTATGCCTAACTTTGATAATACAACTAAAGAACCTGTTGTATTACCAAGTAGATTTCCAAATATTTTAGTAAGTGGAACGATGGGTATTGCTGTAGGTATGGCAACTAATATCCCACCACATAATTTAGGGGAAGTAATAGATGGTTGCGTTGCTTATATTGATAATAATGATATAACAATACCAGAATTGATGGAATATATTAAAGGACCTGATTTTCCAACTGCTGCTACAATTTTGGGAAATAGCGGTATTAAAAAGGCTTATGAGACAGGAAAAGGTACAATTACTATTCGAAGTAAAGTAGAAATAGTTGAAAATAATAATAAAACACAGATTATTGTTACTGAATTACCTTATCAAGTAAATAAAAAAGCATTACAAGAAAGAATAGCTGAATTAGTAAGAGATAAAATAATAGATGGTATTAGCGATCTACATGATGAAACTAACTTAAAAAATGGTATTAAATTGGTTATCACTCTAAAAAAAGAAGCAAATGCAAATGTTGTACTTAACAATTTGTTCAAACATACTCAATTGCAAACAACATTTGGTATTATTTTCTTAATGTTAGATGAAGGTCAACCAAAAATATTAAATTTAAAAGAAATTATTTCAAAATATGTTGATTATCAAAAAATAATTATCATTAGAAGAACAAAATTTGAATTAGATAAAGCAGAAAAAAGAGTTCATATCTTAGAAGGATATAAAATTGCTTTAGATAACATTGATGAAGTTATTAAAATTATTAAAAATGCTGAAAGTGATGTTATTGCTAAACAACAATTAATGAATAGATTTAATTTAACTGATATTCAATCTGACGCTATTTTAGAAATGAAGTTAAGAAGATTAACTGGATTAGAAAGAAGTAAAATAGAAGAAGAATTAAAAGAATTATTAGCATTAATTGATGAATTAAAATCTATTTTAGCTAGTGATGAAAAGATTTTAAATATAATTAAAGAAGAATTAATTGCTATTAAAGAAAAATATAGCGATGAAAGAAGAACTCATATTGATATGACAGCTGTTGAATATATTGAAGATGAATCATTAATTCCTGTTGAAGATATAGTTGTAACTTTAACAAATAAAGGATATATTAAACGTATTACTACTGAAACATATCGTACACAAAATAGAGGTGGCGTAGGAGTTAAAGGTATGACAACAAATGAAGATGATTTTGTTGAAAATATTATATCAATGACTACTCATGATTATTTGTTATTCTTTACAAATAAAGGTAAAGTATATCGTATTAAAGGTTATGAAGTACCACTTTATTCTCGTCAATCTAAAGGATTACCTATTATTAATTTATTATCATTAGATAAAGATGAAGTTGTTAAAGTTATGCTTAAAGTAAGTAATAATGATGATAATAATTATCTTGTATTTTGTACACAAAAAGGCTTAATTAAAAGGACAAACATCAGTGAATTTGAAAATATAAGAGCAAATGGTAAGATAGCAATTACTTTAAAAGAAGATGATGAATTGATAGCAGTTAAGAAAACAACTGGTGAAAATGAAATTATTATGGCTGCATCAAATGGTCGTATGATCAGATTTGACGAAAAAGAAATTAGAGTCATGGGTAGAACTGCTTCGGGTGTTCGAGGAATAGATATTGGTGATGGTGTAGCTGTTGGATGTGAAATAGCCGAACCAAATCAAGAAATATTAGTTGTTACTGAAAATGGCTATGGTAAAAGAACTGATGTTGAAGAATACCGTATGACACATCGTGGCAGTAAAGGTGTTAAAGGATTAAATGTAACTGAAAAAAATGGTAATATAGTTTCATTTAAAACAGTTCATGGTGATGAAGACTTAATGATTATAACTAATAATGGAATAATTATTAGATTGCCAATAGAACAAGTATCTACTACTGGTAGAGTTGCACAAGGTGTTAGATTGATCAATCTTAAAGATGGTCAAAAAGTTTCAACAGTAGCTATGATTAAGAAAGAAGAATCAAATGATATATCAGAAGAACAATAATTCTTCTTTTTTTTATTAAATTTTAAAAAAATTAATATTTTATAGTGTAATTTTAAAAAATGAAAATGATAATTGTAATATCAACACATATATTTTAAATTATAATGCTATGTGTATTAAAGACATAACTTTCTTCTAATTTTTAAAATTAGAAATGTTATTTAAGTTATTATACAATTCAATGTTTCACGTGGAACTATAAATAATAAAATAACCAATGTTTCACGTGAAACTATAAATAATAAAACAAATCAATGTTTCACGTGGAACTATAAATAATAAAATAAGTTAATGTTTCACGTGGAACTATAAATAATAAAATAAATCAATGTTTCACGTGGAACTATAAATAATAAAATAAATCAATGTTTCACGTGGAACTATAATAATAAAATAAATCAATGTTTCACGTGAAACTATAAATAATAAAACAAATCAATGTTTCACGTGGAACTATAAATAATAAAATAAGTTAATGTTCCACGTGGAACTATAAATAATAAAATAACCAATGTTTCACGTGGAACTATAAATAATAAAACAAATCAATGTTTCACGTGGAACTATAAATAATAAAACAAATCAATGTTTCACGTGGAACTATAAATAATAAAATAAATCAATGTTTCACGTGGAACTATAATAATAAAATAAATCAATGTTTCACGTGAAACTATAA
>CALVXO010000013.1 GCA_944371325.1 uncultured Bacilli bacterium
CCATCTGTAAGAAGTTTAGCCAATGATTTGAAAATAAGTTTTTTGACTGTTAAACGTGCTTATGATGAATTAGAAAAGGCTGGTTTCATAAAAACTGTGCAGGGAAAAGGAAGTTATGTATCTCCTAAAAATTTAGATTTAATTAAAGAAGAAAAATTAAAGGAGATTCAAGATTATATAGAAAAGATTTATGAAGTATCTAAATTATCTAATATTACAAAAGAAGAAGTAAGTGAATTGTTTAAAATGATTTTTGAGGAGGAACTTTAAATGAACAATATTGAAATTAAAGATTTATCTAAAAAGTATGCTGGTTTTTTGTTAGATAAAATAAGTTTTGTTGTACCAAGTGGTGCTATTGTTGGGCTAATTGGAGAAAACGGTGCTGGTAAAACGACTACTATAAAATCTATTCTTAATATTATAAATTCAGAAGGTACAGTTAAGATACTAGGGAAAGATAGCAAAACTCACGAAAAAGAAATAAAAAAAGATTTAGGTGTTGTATTAGATGATAGTTTTTTATCAGCATATTTAACACCTAAACATATAAATTCTGTTATGAAAGATTTTTATCAAACTTGGGATGAAAATAAATATAATGATTTATTAAAACAATTTGGATTACCAACTGATAAATTAGTGAAAGACTTTTCAAGTGGTATGAAAATGAAATTAAAAATTGCAACAGCTATCTCTCATAATCCCAAATTATTAATATTAGATGAGCCAACAAGTGGACTTGATCCTGTTGTAAGAAGTGAAATACTTGATATATTTAGAAAATATATTGAAGAAGATGAGGAAAGATCGATTTTATTATCCACCCATATTACAACAGATTTAGAACATATTTCTGATTACATAGTATTTATTGATAAAGGAAAAATAGTTTTAAATGTTCCTACTTTAGAACTGTTAGAAGAATATGGTGTTGCTAAATGTACAAAAGAAGAATTTTCTAAAATAAATGAAAAAGATTATGTAAGTTATAAAAAAGGAAAATATCAGTATGAAGTTTTAACAAACGATAAAAATACTTTTAAGAAAAAGTATGGTATTACTTCTATTGATAAACCATCTATTGATGATATTATGCTATTTTACATAAAAGGAGAAAGATAATTATGATAAAAGGGTTACTTAAAAAGGATTTATATAATTTAGCTAGTTATAAAACTACATTAATTATAATTGTGATATTTTGTGGTATGGCGATTATTGGTACAGATGCTATATACTGGGGATCAGTTGTTATTGGTATTATTGTAGGTATGATTTCACTTTCAACATTTAGTTATGATGAAATGGCAAAATCAAATAGATACATATTAACTTTACCAGTTACTAGAAAAGAAATAGTTTTAGAAAAATACATCCTTGCTATTGGTGCAACTATATTAGGAAGTTTACTTGGATTTGTATTAACTTTGCTAATTGGTAATATTATGAATTATGTAAGACCAGATAATGTTATAGATATAAACATAGATACATTACTTGCTACTACTATTGGTGGGCTATTTGGAGTATCACTTATTCAAGCAATTCAAATTCCTAGCATTTTTAAATGGGGAGCAGAAAAAGGAAGAATCCAAATGTTTATTGTTTTATTTGTTCTAGCACTTATAGGAGCAGGAGTAGGATTTCTTATAAAAGAATCTGGACTTTCAGTTGATATTGCAAAATTAGAAAGTGTATTAAAAAACTTTGGTTTATTTCTTCTTATATTATTAAGTTTTATAATATATTTTATTAGTTACAAGATTTCATATAAAATTTATAAAAATAAAGAGGAATAAAGTGAGAAAAAAAATCTTACTTTTTTTAACAGATGTAATTTTATTTATATATGATTGCTGCTATAATTTTATTCAAAGGTGCAAGTAAAAGTAAGTGTTGCTTTTCCTAAAACTGAGTTATATGATATAGATAAAAAAATTAATAAATTTTCACTTTGCATTTGACTTGCATAAAAAAATGTGCTATTATGGTAATATAGAGAAATTGTAAGGAAGTAAAAAAAGGACATTTATTTGTCCTTTTTTTTGTGTGTTTTTCTCTATATTATATGAAAGGGGATGATAGCCAAAAGCCTATTAAAATTGTAGTTGGCAGTACCATTTTTTTGAAAGGAGAATAGTGTGAAAAAGAAAATTGGTAAATTGTTAAAGAAGTTTAGTAGTGCATTAATGGCAGTTTGTATATTTATTTCTTCTGTTCCAATTACACCATTTATTACACAAGTTCATGCGTTATCTAGTGTATCTGGTGATAAAATAATTGAAGTCGCTCAAACTTATGAAGCAGCAGGATATACTTATGATAATGTTGGAACTTGTACGGGTTTGGTAACAAGAACTTTGAACAAATTAGGAATTGGTACTTCAATAGTAGGAACTCATCCTTATGATATTGATTCACCTCAGCCTGAAGGGACTGGTGCTAGATATGCTCCATCTGCTATATACAGAAATGCTATGAACCACCCTGAAGATGCGAAATTAATTTGGCAAGGGTATGTTAAAGATGTTGGAGCAAATGCAAGTTTATTTAAAAATGGTGATTTAGTTGTTCAAAGACCAGAAGATAAAGCAAATTATACAGGATCAGGTCATGTAGGCTTCATTCATATATATGGAAATAAAATATCTATGTATGGTGCAAATGGTACACCAAATGGAATTGGAGATGCAGTTTTAGCAACACTTTCAGGAATATCAACTCGTGGAATTACGGTTAATGTCAATTCTATGGATTATATAACAGTATTTAGACTTACTGAAGCACAACCTATTTATGAAACATTAGATTCTACAAAAACAGCAAATGAGACTGTAGAAGTTAGTTTTTCTAAAACAGATGTTGATACTGGAAAGCCTCTTTCTGGTGTAGAAGTGGATTTTTATAGAGATGATGTTAAATTTGCTTCAGGTGTTACAGATGAAAACGGAAAAGCAGTTGCTACATCAGTTACTACTTTTACAGCTACATCATCACCAAAAACTTATGTAACAAATTGGAATGATTTGGGTCCTGACGGTCAAGCAAGTGTTGATGAGCGAGGAGCATTTCATAGTAAAGCAGAAGCTCAGGCAGTAGCAGATACTGAAGCTCAAAAGAGTGCTAATGAAAAAGCCTCTCAAACTCATAAATATAGTGTAATTGAAACAAAAACAAAAACAAAGTATTGGTTAAATCCAGATAATACAACAGATAGCGACTCAGCAACAGGAAGTGGTAGCATTTCATTATCTTTAACTAATGAAAGAGTTACAGGAATAGCTACATTATATAAAGAGGATGCTGATGTTGGATATGCTCAAAATGAAGCAGAACTAGATGGTGCGTTATATGGATTATATGCTAGAAATAATATTTTAGATCCAGCAGATGCTTCTATAATTTATAATGCTGGAGATGAAATAACACAGGTTAGAATAAAAGATGGTCAAGCAATGGTGGATAATTTATATCTTGGAGATTATTACTGGAAAGAAATTACACCAAGTAATGGTTATTCTTTAGATAAATCTGAAATTGATTTTAGTTTAACTTACGCTGATCAAAATGTAAAAGTTGTAACATCTAAATCTACATCAAAAGAACAGGTTATAGTAGGTAATTTCGAAGTAGAAAAGATTATTACTTCAGGAGAAAATTCTGAAATTGTAGAGAAAGAAAAAGGAGCAGAGTTTTTAGTTGTCGCTAAAAAGTATGTTGAAAAATATGGAAGCATAGATGAAGCATGGGAACACAAAGATGAGTTCACAAATAAAGAATATGATAAACTTATTACAAATGCTGAAGGATATGATAAAACAAATGATTTAGCTTATGGAACATTTGTTGTTAAACAAATAAAAGGCAAAATTGATACTGAAGCAGTTGATACTTGGGAATTTACAGTTTCTAAAGAAAATCAAGAAACAGTTAAGTATATTATTAATAATCGTAATTTTACTTCTTATGTTAAATTGCAAAAGAAAGATAGTGAAACCGATAAGTTAATAACTTTATCTAACACTTCATTTAAAATAAAAAATGCTGATACTGGTGAATACTTAACACAAAAGGTAGCTGATAAAACTTATGATACATGGAAAACATCAGATAAAGGATTTGTTCAACTTCCATTAGAAGTAAAAGCAGGAAACTGGATATTAGAAGAAATAGAGAGTCCAGACTTTTATGTTATAAATAAAGATGGTCAAAACTTTAAAGTAACAAATGCTAATATTGTAGAAGTAGATAAAGATGGAGATCCTATATTAACTGTTACTATGTATGATCAAGCAGTTAAAGGGCAAATAAAAGTATCAAAAAAAGGAGAAGTTTTAACTGGTATAAATAAAGATGAAAATGGAAACATCCAATTTATTTATGAAGAAAGAAGTTTAGCAGGAATGACAGTTTATGTTCAGGCTGCTGAAGATATTATAGATCCAGCAGATGGTTCAATCATATATAATGAAGGTGAAATAGTTGATATAGTTACTACAACAAATGAAGAATACACTTTATCAAAATTATTACCTTTAGGAAAATATATAGCTTATGAATATTCTGCACCAAATGGTATGATAATTGATACAACAAAATATGAAATTGATTTAAAATTTCAAGATAATGAAACTCCTGTTGTATTTGAAACATTATCTATAACAAATGAAAGACAAAAAGTAGAAGTAGATTTAACTAAATTAGATGAAGAAAATGATGCAGCACTAGAAGGTGTTGTTTTTAATTTGTCTGCGACAAAAGATATTTTATCTTATGACAATGAAATTTTAGTTAAAGCTGGTGAAATTATTGAAACAGGTGTTACAAATGCTGAAGGAAAATATACTTTTGCAGCAGATTTACCAGTATCATTTGATGATGAGCAATATTTTGAAATATCAGAAAAAGAATCAATAAAAGGATATTATGAATTAGATGAAACTGTTTCTGTAGATACAAAGTATAAAGGACAAAATATTAGTAAAATTTCTAATTCAGAAATCATATATAATAAACCAATTCAAAACTATGTGTTAATTAATAAAGTAGATAGTTTAACACAAGAAAATATAATTAGTAAGGATTTTTCTTTTAGATTATGTAAAGATGAAGAATGTAATGCTATAGAAGGAATTTATAGTGCAAATACATTAAATGGAACTGCGTTAGTCCCAGTTCGTTACGGTGTTTGGTATATTAGCGAATATGAGGCTCCAAAAGGATACGAACTTTCTAAAGAAATTGTTAAAGTGGAATTAAATGATACAGGTTTATATATTAATGACGAGTTAGTAGAAACAAATGAAGATTTATTATATAGTATTGTTTATCAAAATTCATTACTTCCTGTTATTCAAGAAGTTCCAGATGGTGTGCAAACTGGATACAATGATGACATGGGATTATATATTGCACTAGGTAGCTTATCATTAGCAGGAATATCTGCAATAGTTATTACTTTATCTAAAAGGAAAAAGAAAAAGTAAATAAATTGAAGGGAGCAATTAATGAAAAAATATGATGTTATTGAAAGTGAAAAATCAAAATATTATAAGAATGTTCCTTATATAACGAAAAAACAATTTAAAGAAATTGATAATGCTATAATAGTTGGAAAAACAAGATTAAAAGAAAATAAAAATGAAGAGAAAAAAGATATTAATTTATTAAGTTATAATAACAAAACTTATGAAGTAAAAAGAAAAATCTTAGGTTTTAAAAAGGGATATATTAATGTTGGAAATAATGAATTTGTCATTTTAAAATCGTATATCCCTTTTCTTTTTCTTCTTTTTTTCTTTCTTCTTTTATTTTTTCTTCTTTTTTTTATTTTTCAACCAAAAGATATTATTCCATCTGAACAATATAAAGAACCAATTAAAAATGTAATAATTGATGAAGAAGATAAAGAAAATGATTTAATAGTTGATGAAAAGCCCAAAGATGATATAGATGATAAAAAAACAAATAATAATAAAAAGCCAATTAAGAATGATAACTTTGAAAAAGAAAAGAATATTATTTATACAGTAAAATTTGATTCTAATGGTGGATATGGTAATATGTCATCAATAACATGTAATGAACAAGAAAAATGTAACTTACCTGAAAATATTTTTAAAAAGGAAGGGTACACTTTTGTTGGATGGTCAACAACTACTAATAATGATGTAGAATTTAAAACAGATTTTTCTTTTTCTGATATTGAAAATAAATTAAGAAATAATGAAATTATTTTATATGCTATTTGGAATATTAATAGTTATAAGATTTCTTTTTTAGACTATGATAAAACATTAATTCAAGAATCAGAATATAATTATGGAGATAAAATAGAAGCACCACAAGATCCAATAAGAGTAGGCTATACATTCACTGATTGGGATAATAGTTTTGATTTAGCAACAGATAATTTAGTAATAAAAGCTTTATATGAAATTAATACTTATAAAATAGATTATAATTTAGAAGGTGGAAATATTGATAATGAACCTTCAAATTATAATGTAGAAAGTAAGGATATTATTATTCCTAATCCTAATAAAATAGGTTATACATTTACTGGATGGAATATTAATGAGGATATAGAGAATTTTATTAAAGATTATGAAATTCCAAAAGGAACTACTGGAGATATAGAATTAACAGCCAATTATAAACCGAACTCATATAAATTAATATTTAATACAAATGGTGCAAATGAAGAAGTACCTTCCAAAAATATACATTTTAATACTAAATTTGGCGAATTGCCATCTATAACAAAAAAGGGATATAAATTTGTTAATTGGATAGATTCAAATCAAAATGAAGTAAATGGCGAAACAATTTTTAATGAACCTAATGATATAACTATTAATGCTAATTGGGAAACTATTTCTTATGAAATAAAATATAACTTAGTTGGTGGAAATATTGATAATGAACCTTCAAATTATAATGTAGAAAGTGAGAATATTGTTTTGCCAAATCCTACAAAGGAAGGATATATATTTTTAGGATGGTCATCAAAAGATAATAATGTATATGTAAAAGATTATGAAATTCCAAAAGGAACTACTGGGGATATAGAATTAACAGCCAATTATAAACCTATTACTTATTATATATCTTATAATTCTCAAGGTGCAGAAGGTACAATGGAAAATACAAAAGTTAAATATAATAATAAACTTTTGCTAAGTAAAAATTCTTTTGAGAAAGAAGGCTATATTTTTAAAGGATGGTCTCTTGTTCCAGATGGTGAAGTTGTTTATAATGATGAGGCTGAAATTTATAATTTATCATCTGAAGATGGTGCTATTGTTAATCTATATGCAAAATGGCAAATTATTACATTAAAAGTACAGTATATTGATTTATTTGGAGTGATATTAAAAGAAGAATTTGTTGATTATGGTAGTAACCCTAATTATCCTGAAAATCCATTTATTGAAGGCTATACTTTTATAGGATGGGATTCAGAAACCATTGAGGTAATCAAAGATAATACAATCTATAAAGCAAAATATTCAATCAATAATTATAATATTATTTATGATTTAAATCGTGAACAGGAAAATGATAAAACAACTATTAATTATAATGTCCAATCAGAACTAATCACTCTTCCAAAACCGACACGAACAGGCTATACATTCTTAGGTTGGACAGGTTCAAATGGATTAACACCACAAAAAGATATAACTATACCAAAAGGCAGTTATGGTGATAAAAATTATAAAGCAAATTGGATAGCTAATACCTATAAAATAACTCTTAATCCAAACAAAGGAACTGTAGAACCTACAGTTATTAATACAACTTATAATAGTCTTTATGGAATTCTTCCAACTCCAGAAAGAACAGGCTATTCATTTGAAGGATGGTATAGTGGAAAAGATAAAATATTAGATTCGACTATTATGAATAAAGCTGAAGATCATGAATTGATTGCTAATTGGGAATTAATTGATTATGATATTACTTATGATTTAAAAGGTGGAAATTTATCCTCACCAGTATCAAAATATAATATAGAATCCGAGGATTTTAGTTTACCAATACCAACAAAAGAAGGCTATACATTCTTAGGCTGGACAGGTTCAAATGGATTAACACCACAAAAAGATATAACTATACCAAAAGGCAGTTATGGAAATAAAAATTATATTGCTAATTGGGAAGTTATTAATTATTCAATAAGCTATAATTTAGATGGTGGAAATGCAGACTCACTAATAACTCAATATAATATTGAAACACCTTCTTTCTCATTACCTATACCAAATAAAACTGGATATACATTTACTGGATGGACTGGAACAGGATTAAGTTCAGACTCAAAGAATGTAACTATTTCTAATGAAACAGGTAATAGAAGTTATACTGCTATTTGGTCTAAAAATTATTATACAGTTAAATATTATAAAGATGGAACTTTATGGGAAACTAGAAGTGTTGGATATGGAGATGATATACCAAACTTAACTCCTACTGGATATGATGATTATCACAAGTTTGGTGGATGGTCTGGATGGGTTGACAAAATGCCTTCAAATGATATTACATTAACTGCTATAACATCTGAATCTTTTTGTATGTTATTTACAGGAACAGCAAGTAAAGCAAATGCAGAAGGATTACAGGTTATATTTACTAATGTAGGATATAAATCATGGTTATATGAAAATTCACAGGGATGGGGTGCATATACGGATTATTCGCTATCAAGATTTCAGGTAGATGGATTAAGAGAAACTTTTGGAAATAGTGTTCCATGGGCTAATGCAACTCCGTATTTAAATTGGCTATCTATTCAATGTGATAATGGTCATGGAGAAGTTTGGAAGAGATATAGTAATGGTAATACATGGACTATATTAGAATCATGGTAGCAGGTGGTTGAAATTGAAAACACTAATAATTATAGCTGGACTTATATTTTTAATTATAATTTTGTTATTTCTTTATTCATGTTGTGTTTTGTCAAGTAAATGCTCAAGAGAAGAGCAATTACGTAATAGGTAGTTTTATAAAAATATAATGTAAAGGAATGAAAGAATATGAAAAATCATAGTGAAGTATTAAAAAATAATAAAAGAATAAATATATATGGTAATCAGGCAACAATTAATAGGGCAGTTAAATTAATTGAAAATCTTGATTTAAATGGAGATGAAACATCTGATAGATTAACAATTCAAAAATGTATTGATGATAATAAAATAGGTGCAACTATTTTATATGAAGGAAATACAATATATTCATTTAATAAAATATTGAAAGAATATAGAAAACTTCAAAAAGAGGATTCATTAGAATTTTTGACAAAAGATATGTATGATTTTTTTATGAATGCTTGTGGAGATATTGCACATTATGATATATCTGGTTATAGATATTACTATAGTAATTCTTTTAGAAAATTAGAATCTGAATTTTTGTCAAAATCACATATTAATACAAGATTTTCTGATATTGATAGAATTTTTAAAAAATTAAAAATTGGCAAATATTATAGTGGCTTAGAGATTGAAGACCTTAACAAGTTATCAAAAAGGCAATTAAAAGAATTGATAGAAAAATGTAATTGGAATGTAATTGAAAAAGAAAAAGATTGGGAATTACAGGTAAAATTCAAAGAAAAACAGATGTTTGTTTTTTTGCTTGAAGTAGAATCTAGAAATGTCTCAACTATCATTTACGGTTTAATCAATTACGCAAAAAAATTTAATGTTGATGAATACGCAAATGACATTATTAAATCATTTAATAAAGGGGCAACTATTCCAGTACAAGAAATAGTTTCATCTTCTATTTTGATTAAAAATAAACTTAATGAATTGGTCGATAGTTTATTATATAAATGTAAAGTTACTATTGAATTGATGAATGATTACACTAATGAAGTAGAAGAAGAAATAGAAAGGTAGGTGTTATTTTATAAATCTATATAGTGAAGTTCTTAAACAAGCGAGTATTGTAGAAGTCTTGAACTATTATGGATTAAAGTTAAATCATAATAAAACATTGTGTCCTTTTCATAATGATAATAACCCTAGTTTCATAGTTAATCCTAAAAAAAATATAGCAACTTGTTTTGCATGTGGAGTAACAGGAAATGCTATCTCTTTTATTCAAAAATATGAAAAGTTGATAAATGGCAAAGAAATTTCTGTAAATGAAGCTATAGCAAAAGTTGTGGAAATTTGTCATTTAAATATTGATATTTCAAAAATAAAAAATAATTTATATAATAATCAATATACAACAGTTTATAAAAAGTATAATGATGAAGATAGAAAACTACTAGAAGTTAATGAATATTTAGGAAAATTATTTCATTATAATTTAACAGCACTAGATAAAAAAGGAAAAAATTATCTTCATAAAAGAAATATAGATGATAAACAAATAAAAGATTTGAATCTTGGTTATTCTATGAAAGGTCAACTATTAAAACTGGCAGAAAAAAATGAAAAAATACCTACCAGTTCATTGATTGAACTAGGTTATTTAAAAATTGATGATAATGGAAATTTATATGAGACTTTTCAAGATAGAATAATGATACCTATACATGATGAAAAAGGAAATATAGTTTCATTTTGCGGTAGATCAATGGGTGATGAAAAGCCTAAATATCTTCATACTCCTGAAAATGTGCTTTTTCAAAAAAGTAAATTGCTTTATAACTTTTATAATGCTAAAACTTTAGCCTATAATAATGAATTGATTATAGTGGAAGGATACATGGATGTTGCTGGAGCAAGAAAAGTAGGATATGAAAATGTAATTGCTACAATGGGTGTTGCACTTACAGATGATCAATTAAATTTAATAAAAAGAAATAACTCATCAATTACACTTGCATTAGATAATGATGATGCTGGGCGTAATGCAATGTTAAGAATTATTCCCGAATTGTTAAAAAAAGGTTTTAAAGTTGATGTATTAGATATTTCTCAAATTGGAAATTATAAAGATTTTGGTGATATGGCAGAGGCAAATGTAGATTTTATGAAAATTCAGAAATCTAAAGTCTCTGCTTTTAATTATTTGTTAAAGTATAAATATTTTCAAAATAAAAGTTTAAATGTCGAAAACATTTATTCTGTATTTAAAAATTTAAAAAATGATAAATTAATAACCAATACTTACGAGGAATCTTTATTTAAAGAATATATAATGAACAATTCAGAATTTAATAAACATGAATTAAATGAAATTATGTATCCTAAAAAAATAGAAAAAAAGGAAAATGCTTTTGACAATTTTGCTTCAAAAGCTATGATTAATTATTTATATTTAGAATTAAAAAAAGAAGTAGATATGACAAATGATAAAGTTATGATTATGTATTTTGAAACTAATAAAGATGTTATAGAACAAAAATTAATAACACTCTTTAATGCAAATGCAAATAAGTATTTATCTGATAAGTCAATTTTAAATAATAAAATTTTGCTAGAAGATTTTTTGAAAACTAATAAAGATTATGATAATTATGAATCATTAAATAGATTTAAATATATAAATGTTTTTGAAAAGACTTATATAAAAAACTCACATGGAACTGCTAAGGTAAAACTAAAAGATTCTCAAATACAACAAGTTATAAAGCAATTTGAGAATAGTTTAAATGATAAAGAAAAATTGGCATTAGAAGAAGTCGAAGAACTTTATATAATAAATGATTTAAGCGATATAGATGGTATTTTATCATATAAGAATAAGAGTTTAGATATTTTAAAAGAAAATATTAAGGAAAGAATGTTTTTAAATAAAAACAAAATGGATTTCTTTAAGTTTGGAAGTCTTTTTTTGAATGAAGATAAATCGTTCATTGATAATCAATTTAAAGGTAGAACAGGTAATTATAAGACAATCTTATTTTATAATAATTTGGATAACAATATTAAACTTGAAAAGGAGAATTTAATAACTGATAAAGAATCACCAATAAAAAATAGTATAAATATAGAAAAAGATAATAATGAATTAGAGCAAGAGTTTTCCTTTTCAGTAAATCAAGTTTTATTAGTACCAGAATTTGAAAATGAAGAATCTTACTTTGTTAGAATTCCAAATACAGGTGCAAAAGAATATATGTATATTGATAAAAGTAAGTGTGATTGGGTTGATAATGGAGAACTATTCTACACAAAATTAATTCCAAATAAAACATATCCAATATATGATAAAAATGGAGAATATATTTGTGATAAAGAATTTAATGAATTAAAAATTAATTGGGAAGATAAAACTAAAAAAAAAGAAAAGCTTATTCCAGATGAGAATATAGAAAAAATTGGTGTTACATCTAATGATTTGATATTCGATAATACATATATTTCAAAATATAAGAGTCCAATTAGTAAAGTCTATAAATCAAAAATTTATTTAGAAACTGATAAAGGATTTTATATTAAGACGCTCAATTCTTCTGAATTAATTTTCGCTACTAAAAAGATTTGTAATTGGACAGATGATCGAAGTTATTTGATTGTATGTCCTAGAAAAAACATATTCAATACTGGAATATCTAAATATTCCCTTGATGGGTATAAAAAAACTTACATAAAAAAATTACAATATAATGAAATAGAAAGATATATGAAAATGTTTTATCCATCATCTAATAAAAAAGAAGTTTTATCTATTACAATTCCTAAAAATAAATGTCAGTTTAATTCAAATTTTATAAATATTCCAATATTGGTTGATGAAAAGAAAGGATATATAAGTGTTAATATCATAAAAACTAAAATAACAATAGATTCTGTTATTTTAGAAATGAATAAGGATGAGAAACTTGTCTTTCACGATAATAGCAATAACTATATAAAACAAATTGATAGTAAAGAAGTATATGATTATTTAACTGAACATAGAGAAAATTTATTATCTAATGAAGAAATAGATTTAAATGTTCCGATATACGAAAAGGAGGCTGCATAAATGGACGGAAATGCAAAGCACGATTTAGAGCATACTGCCGAAAAAACTGTTGTTGTATCCACTAAATCAACTAAATTTTTCACTAGATTATTTGGAAAATTATTAGTAAGAGCAAATAGATATTATCAAAAACATTTTTCATCATCAATGAAAGCATTACGCAATGATGGACCGACAAAAGAACTATATGTAACTCCACCATTAACAAAAGCTGAAGTAAAACAAATTATTACTGCTTGTAGAGAAAATAATGTTTTGATGGGTATTAAAAAGATGAATCCAGATGGTGAACAGGGTAGAAATCAATCACTTCATCAACAAGAAAAATTAGCAAAAAATGAAATCAAATATCAAAAATGGGATGAAAGAAGAAAAATATTTAAAAAAGTACCTATTCTTCACGAAATTTGTAAAAGTCAAACTGAAAAATATAAAAAATTATCATTACAAGATGAAAGGATCAATCCTGATGAACGATATGTTTTAATTTTTAATAAGAGTAAATTATCTTTTTTAAATGAACAACTTGCAAAAATTCCACCTAATAGAGTAAAACAAGCAGCTAAAAATGAATTAGAAGATATTAATAAAGATGGCATAATTGATGAAAAAGATTATGGCGATATGAAAGCAAGAGGAATGAATTTAAAAGTTGAAGATTTGAGTAGAATTGGTGAAGACTTTGGTTCGTGTGCAGTCAAAGATTATGTTAATAATTATTGTACACAAAGAATTACCAAAGAACAATACTGTGAAATTCGAGAACAATTATTTGATTTGAGAAGTCATGGAGCTTGTGTTTATAATGATAAAGAAGTTATTATTGCAATTAACTCTGATGACTTAGAAGAATACAAATCTTTTGCTCCACTTGATAGACCAATAAAAGAATACGGTAAAAATGGAGCTAGGGATATTGAAACAGAGAGTAATACAAATGACATTATTGAATTAGAATTGAATGATTTTAACGATTATAAGTTATTTAAAGAAAAATATCATACTAAAGATTTTGTTGCTCAACATAATCCAAATGGTAAGATAATTGTTTTAGTAAAAGAAACGGATGCTAAAAACTTGGTAGATAATAATAAAAAAAAATCCAAAACAGAGGATTTAGCAAAAGAGGCAGATGAATTTGTAGAAAAAAATAATCCAATTGTTGATAATATTTTAGATAAAGAAGAAGAGCCAGAAATTGCTCGTTAAAAGAAATCATGGAAGTAACAAATGGATTATTTGTATAATATTTGTAATTGCCTTTTATTACACTTTAAGAGTAAGTAGCCTTGTAGAAATGAATGGTGAATTTAAAATGGAGTATTTAACTGAAGCATTGAATAAACTCCATATTCTGACGACACCTCTTATTTTGAATCTTAAAACATTGACAACCTCACTATTTGTGGGGTTATTTGTTTTAATGATAATTTATACTTATATGACACAAAATAAAAAAAATATACAGGAAAATACGCATGGAAGTTCTGAATGGGAAGAACCTAAAAACACTTTGGAATTTAGGGATAAAGATTTAATAAAAAATCAGATTTTTACATCTACAGAAATGTTTGCAAAAGATATGAAAGTATCTAAAAGAAATAGAAATGTTATTCTTTTGGGAAGACCTGGGACTGGGAAAAGTAGATATTATTTTAAACCAAACATTTTAAATGCTGATGGAGAAACTATCATCATAACTGATCCTAAAGGAGAATTGCTCCGTGATTGTGGAATGTCATTAATAAATAAAGGCTATGATATTAGAGTTTTAAATTTAGTAGAAAAATGGAAATCAGATCATTTTAACCCATTACTTTATATAAAAAAAATAAACAGGTATGTTTCGGAAGATTCAGAAGGTGAAGAATGGATAGCAGAAGATGATGTAATGACACTTATCAATACATTAATGCTTAATACTAAGTCAGAAACTATTGAAAGCAATACTGGAGATCCATTTTGGGAAAGATGCGAATCTATGTTTTTACAAGCAATAATATATTATGTTATTTTTAATTACGATGAAAAAGATAGGAATTTTAAAACTGTTTTGGAATTAATTAGATTGGCTGAACCTGATAAAGATGGTAATTCTACTTTAGGAAATATGTTTAAAAAATGGGAATCAAAAGATCCAACAAATATTGGCATTAAGCAATGGAAACATTTTAAAGTATCAGCTTCTTCCACAAAAATGATGAGTACAATTATTATTACAGCTTCAGCAAGATTATCACCATTCAATATTGCTGAATTAGAAGGAATAACCGTAAATGATACAATGGAATTAAATCGAATTGGTGGTAAAGGCGATGAAGGTAGAATTGCTTATTTTATTATTAATAGCCCCAATGACTCAACATTTAATTTTATAGCAAGTATTATGTACACTCAAATATTTTCAATTATTGATTATAACGCAAGTCATAATAACGGTTCATTGGCAACGCCTTGTCAAATTTTTTGTGATGAATGGAGTCAATTAGGTGTTATACCAAGATATCTTGAAAATCTTGCTTATGTAAGAGGATTAAATTGTGGTATAACCACTTGTTTGCAAAGCTTATCTCAGTTAAAAAAAGTTTATAAGGATAATTGGGAAACTGCACTAGACTGTTGTGATTATATTCTTTTTATGGGTTCAAGAAGCAAGGAAACATTAGAATATATGTCTAGTATGCTTGGAAAAAAAACTTGGTACAAAAAATCTTCTGGAAGGACATATTCAAAACAAGGTTCTTCATCTACTAATTGGGATATAGTTGGAAGAGAATTGGCTTTTATTGATGAAATATCAAGAATGGAAAAAGGTTATTGTATTTTACTCGTATCTGGTTTAAGACCTTTTTATTCAAAAATGTATGATCTATCTAAGCATCCTCGATATAAAGAATTATTTGAATCTTGGAACGAAAAAGAAACAATTCAAAACAGATATGAACATGCTGAAGAAAGAAAGAAAACTAAAGATATAAGAAGAAAGCAACAACTCTTTAAGGATTTAGGATTAGGTTTTGTTAAAATTAATAATACATTTAAAGCTAGAGAACTAACAAAAACTGAAGAATTATCAATTGAGAATGATGAAGTAATATTATCTACAAAAAGTTTTACTGATGAATTATTAGATAGTTTATAAAATAGAAAAGGAGAAATTTATGAAAAATAATAAAGTAATTTTAAAATTTAAAAATTTATCAATGAGAGTGTTATGTAGTTTAAATATTGTATTGTGTAGTTTAATAGCAGGAACAACAAGCGTTCATGCAGCAGGAAGTAATACTAGCAGTATTGATGGTTTTATAACATTTATTTGTGATTGGTTATTAAAAATTGGAGGCGTTGTGGCATTAATCGGTGGTGTTATGTTTGCTTTAGGTTGGCAAAGGGATGATGCAGAAGGTAAATCAAGAGGATTAATGACCATGATGGCTGGGTTTATGGTAATAGCAATAAGTCAATCTAAAGGATTATTTGGACTATAAAAATTAATTTTAAGGAGGAGATGAATTGGCTGATTTAATAGAGAAGCTGTTTAAAATATCCTTCAAAATTTTAGGATTTAAAATTGATATTGGTGATTTTGTAGGAACTATTCGAAAATTATGTAATTGGGATACTATAACCTCAACTACAATATGGAATCTAGCAACCAATATTCATTCTATAATTGTTCCAATAGGATTATCTTTATTAACCCTGTTCTTTTTGCTAGATCTAACAAAAAAGATTATGGATTATGAAAGAATGAGTTGGGAGAGAGTAGTTTTTACTTGTATTCGATTCTTTATTTTTAAAATGTTAATAGAAAATTCATTTGAATTACTATCATCTATTATGTCTATAACTAACGATATTTTGTCTAAAGTAACAAGTTCAATATCCTCAACAGCATCTATTCCTGATTTAGCTACACAAATGGGTGATTTAGTGCGTGATGCTGGAGGATTAATAGATAGAGGATTTATGGGTGTAATAATATTAATTTTGTATATACCATTTATGGGTACAATGATAGGAATATTAGTTCAAGTATTTTTGAGAATTGGAAAATTAATTTTGAGTTTTGCTTTTTCTCCAATTCCAATAGCTATAGGAACATGGGAAGATGGACAAAATGTTTGTAAGAGATTTATAATGTCAACTATTGCTCTAGGTATTGAAGCATCAATGATAGTTGTTGCAACAGCGATTTATTCATTATCACTTACAACTTTGTCTGATGCAAGTTCTTTAAGTTCAATGATTGCTATTATGTTCTTAAATGGTTTCTTAATGGCTATGATTTCAATGACAAGTAACATGGCAGAAAAATGGACAGGAGGTTAATATGGATAGAATAGAACCAAGAATACATGATGAAATAAAGGATTATAAAGAGAAGTTTTATAATTTTACTTTAAGACAATGGATATTTGGTATTTTAATTTTAATTACGACTGTGCCAATATATCTTTTTTTAAGTCCTAAAATAGGAAGTAATTTAACTGGATGGATAGTAATATTAATTGCAGCTCCAATAGGTTTTGTAGGATTTATTCCTATACAAGGGTTAAATGCCGAAAAGATTATTTTCTTTTGGAAAAGAAATTATATAAATTTTTCTAAGCCTATTTTGTATAAAACAGAAGAGGATATTAATAATAAAAATCAAGCAGTCAAACAAAATTCTAAAAAAGATGTAATAAATAAGAAAGAACAAAAGAATATTCAAAAATTAGAAATTCAAAAACAGAAAGCATTAAAAAAAGAAAGAAAGAGACAAAGAGAACTTGCTCGTGCCAAAAAGAAATTTGGAATAAATAATTTAGAAAATACAACAAGTAATTTTTCTTTAAGTCAAGAAGAAGCAAAGGTCTTATTAAAGTTTGCAAAGCAAGTTATTGGAAAGGAGGAAAATATAACTAATGAAGCAAAAGAACAAGAAAATAAAAAAGAAGAAATCTAAGTTATTTAAAAAAGTATTTATTCCTAAAAATACACAGGAAATAATTTCTTATATGTTTAAAGACTTTGATGAAAAAACTAACATTTTAAAGATAAGTGATGATGAATATTCAATCTGTATAGAATATACTGATGTTTCATTCGCAAAAGCTAATGATGAAGAAGCAGAGAATATCTTTTTTAAATGGCTTGAATATTTACATTCTTTTAGAGAAGATAATCATATTGCTGTTATTAATGCAGGTACGCCTATTAAAACAGAAAAGTATAAAGAAAGATTTATATTTGATGTTGCACATTTGGAAGATGAATCACAAAAACAAATTGCTGAAGAATTAAATACAATCGTTGTTAATTCACTAGGCTCTAATGAAGAAACATTACAAACAAAAAGATATATCGTTATCTCTTTAAAAGCTAAGAGTTTTCTTGAAGCCAATGCTTTATTTTTAAATATTTTTCTGAAGACTGAACAAAAGTTTAAAGAACTAAAATCTAAAGTAACAATTGTTTCTATTAAAGAAAGATTAAAATTTTTGTATAATTTTTTTAATGTCAATACTTTAGAAACTAATAATATTGATAATATTATTGAATATGCAAAAAGTAATAATTTATCTATCTTTGATGCTTTAGCACCTAAAAAAATCTTTATGAGAGAAGCAGACTTTATGGAAATTGATGAAAAGAAATATATTAGAGTATTATATGTTTCTAAATTGCCAAAAAGTTTAACACCAAGATTTTATAATAGATTAACAACTTTAGAAGAAGTGAATTTAATAACTACTATAAACATTACTCCAACGAATGCAGCGAAAATGATGAAACAAGTAGATAAAAGTTTATCAGCAATGGAAACTGAAAGATTAGAAAAAATTAAAAGAGCTGGGAAAAGTAATCTTGATTATGAATGGGTAAAAGACAAAAAACTTGAAACCAGAATTTCAAATGCTGAACAATTACAATATGATCTTCAAAAAAATAATCAAAAAATATTTCAAAATAATATTTTAATATGTATTTCTGCAAATAGTTTTGAAGATCTAGAAGATCAAACTGTTAAAGTTCAAGAAGTGGCTGCCGAAATGCTAGTAGAAATAAAGCCTTTATTATGGCAGCAGTTAGAAGGATTACAAAATATTCTTCCACTAGGACACAATACCATTCAATTCCAAAGGACATTAACAAGTGAAGCAACAGCAGTAAATGTACCATTTAATTCAAAAGACTTCTTACACGAGAAGTCTTTATTTTATGGAATCAATTTAGTTAGTAAAAATTCAATATTTTGTGATAGAAAAAAATTAATAAATGGCAACGGATGTGTTCTTGCAACATCAGGTGCAGGAAAATCCTTTAATGTAAAAACAATAATTGAACAAATCCTTATAAGGTATCCAGAAGATTCTGTTGTCATAATAGATCCACAAAATGAATATGGGTCTTTACTAGATGTATTTAAAGGTCAGAAAATAATGATTTCAACAACTTCAAATACACATATTAATCCTTTTGACTTATCTTTGGATTACGGTTTAAATGAAACAGGTAAAAATGATCCAGTTAAAAGTAAAGTAGAATATATTATTGCATTCTTGGAATCAATAGTTGGTGCTAATGGTTTAAGTGGTGGACAAAAAACAATTATAGATAGATGTACAAAAATGTTGTTTGAAGGATATGAACAAAGTGATTTTACTGATGATTCATTGTTGCCAACCTTACCATCTTTTTATGAATTACTAAAATCACAACCAGAAGAAGAGGCTAAAAGATTAGCTTTAATTATAGAAAGATATGTTAAAGGTTCTTTAGATATTTTTTCAAAAGATACAAATGTTGATATAAAGAATAGGCTTGTTTGTTTTGATATAAGTGAATTATCCTCAAGTCTTCAAGCAACAGGATATTTAGTTGTTTTAGATCATATCCAAAATAGAATGGCTGTTAATAAAAAATTAGGAAAATATACTTGGATATTTATTGATGAGGTTCATATTTTACTTGCAAATCCATATTCTGCACAATATATTGCTAAATTTTATAAAGTTGGAAGAAAGTTCTTTTGCATGAATACTATAATCACGCAAAACATTGCTGATATGCTTGAAAATGAACAAGGAAGAAAGATATTATCTAATTCTGAATTTGCTATTATTTTAAAACAAAAAGCGTTAGATTTACCTCATATATGTAATATTTTTAATATTAGTGAAGAAGAAGCAAAATATGTTGAAGGAGATCCTCCATCTGGACAAGGGTTATTAGTTTTTGGTTCAGATAAAATTCCTTTTTCAAATCGTATTTCTACAGATTCTTTTATTTATAAAATAAACAATACTGACAATCAATCACAGGTGAGATGAAAATGAAAAACAATGTTGAGAAAGATGTAAATAAATCAATTGATAGATTATCAATATCAACCTCTTCATCTTCTTCCCATACTTTTGATTTAGTGGATAAATCAGCAAGAAAATTATCAGATATTAAAGAAGATTACGATTTAAAAAAACAATTAGATATAGAAAAAAATAATTTAGATTCAAATCTAAAAACAGCAGAAGAAACCATAAATTATGAATCTCAAGATACTTATTCAAAAGAAAATCAGACAAGTCGTTTAAAAACATCTGTTAATGATGAATATGAAAATTTTAATCGCTCTAATAATTATGCTAGTAAAATAAAAACTAATGTAAATAATGAAGAATATATAAATGAAAATACTGTAGAACAAAATTCTGATAATTCTAATAATAACAAATTAAAGACTGGTGTATCCAAAGCAGTTAATAAAGTATTTAAATTTAATAAAAATCAAGGTAATATTTCAAAAACTTTTACTGTAATTGGTAAGACAGGAAAAGGTGTATCAAAAATTGGTGGCAAAATCACTAGGACTTCAAGAGAATTAGATAAAGCAATGAGTATGGATGGTTCAGGTACTGAATACATCAATAGTAAAATTGGAAGGAAAGTTAAAACTAAATCAGGGAAATTAGCTAAGAAGATAACTTCAAAAGCAACAAAGCCAATAAAAAATAAATTAAAACAAACTATTGGTAAAAAACTTTTAGATGTAGTTAAAACACTTGTTATTAAAATATTAAAATTACTAATTAGTATTTGTGCTGCTTTAGGTGAATTTATTATTCCGTTGGCATTAGTAATATTAATAATTATAGCTATTGGTTCTATATTTGGTAGTAGTTCTAGTAGCGAAAGTTTAAATAATTATTCGGCATATATGGAATCAATTCAAAAAGAATATAATAGACAAGTAGATAATTGGAAACTTGAAAATCCAGAAGGGATTGTGGTAGGTGTAAAAGGAGATTATGGACAAATAGATTGGCGTATTCCATTAGCTATAATGCAATCAACTGGTGCAGAATTAACCTTTGATCAAAATGAAAAAAATTTATTAGAAGAATTTAAAAAAGCCAATTTATTTGAAAAACATGAAGTAGTTTACCAAACTGTAGAAGTTGAAGATTATAGGCAAACAATAGAAAAAGAAATACCTGTTTTAGTAATAACAAACGCAGTTTATGAAGACTATATTGATTGGTGTAAAAATAATTATAATCAAATAGCCTTATTTAATAAAAATAAAAAAGTTACAAATGGATTAGATACATGGTTTTCAAAGGATCAACTAGATTTATTAGAAATGTTATATCAATCGAATGATTATGCAGAATTATTGGGTAATGACTTTAAAACAAGAACTCCTTCTTATGGTTTTAATAAGACTTCTGCAAATTTGAAGAGTGAATATTATAATTCTAAAAATACATTGGCAACAGCAGGTTTTAAAGGTCAATGCACTTGGTATTCATTTGGTAGAGTATTAGAACTTTTCAACAAAAAAATGCCGACAGGTGATGCACAGACTTGGTTATCTTCGGCAATTGCAATGGGGTATGAAACAGGAACACAACCTTCATATAATTCTGTAGTTGTTTTAATGGGAAGAAAATTTGGACATGTTGCTTATGTCGAGGCTTATGATGGTAAAACGATAACAATAAGCGAAGGAAATGTTGGAAATCCATGTAGTAATGATGATAGTTGTAGTCAAGTAGAATATGCAAATGAACATGCAGAAGAAATGGTTAGGACTAAAACTTATAATTCTTTTGATGAATATAGAAAAGCAAGTAAAAATAGTGGTTTAACAATAGTAGGATTTATTTATTTAGATTAGAAAAGGAGAAATAATGAAAAAGAAAAAAACAATAATTATTGCAATTGTAGTAATAGTTCTTTGCAGTTTAGTACCATTAATCTTAAATTATAATGTAGCTAATAGAATTGAAAAGCATAAAAGTGAAGAGCAACAAGAACAAGAAAGACAACAAGAAATATTAGAGCAAGATGAAGTTGCTCCTATTTTGATTCTTACTCAAGATAAAATTACCATTTATCAAGGCGATGAGATTGATTATGAATCGTTTATTAAAGAAGCATCCGATAATTTAGAAGGAGATATAACATCTAGGGTAACTTATGAAAAAGTAGATACTAATAAAGTAGGAGAATATTATATTGATTACGAGGTAAGTGATACTGCAAATAATGTTACAAAAGCAAGATTTCAAGTAATTGTTAAAGAAAAACTTAATTTTAAAAATTAGATTTAGAAGGGAGTTTAATTATGAATGATGAAGAATTATTGACAATGTATCGAAGATACAAGAAAAAAAGAAGAATCATTTTACTAATAATATTAGCATTATTATTAATAATTTCGATGTTTATATTTTTAAATTTTAATAATACTTCATCTGATAGTAGTTTACAAAACAATCAAAGTTTGGATGAAGAAAAAGATGAAATTTCACCAATTATTAAACTAAAGGTAAGTACAATAGAAATCATGAAGGGAGGTGATATTGATTATCTAAGTTATGTTGAAAGTGTAGAAGATAATAAAGACGGAAATTTAATTAATAAGTTAAAATATGAGAAAATTGATACTAACAAAGTTGGTGAACAATCTATTATTTATTCTGTGTCTGATAAGGCAGGAAATACTTCACAAGAAGCAATTAAGGTCATTATAAGAGAGCCAGAAATTGTCCAAGAGCCTATTGAAACAGACAAAGAAGAAGAGATTCAAAAGCAACCAGAAGATAATAATTCTAAGCCAAATAATAATGGTAACAATAGTCAAGAAGAACAAAATGAAAATCAAACTAATAAGAATCCTATTGTAGAAGAACCTAGTAATAATCAAGAGAAAATAGTAAAATGTTTTCTTTTTTCAGATGGTTATACAATTACTAATGTTGCAGATGCTTGTGCAACTGAATTAAAAAAATTAAATCGTACAGGAATGTGTAGTCCATTAAAAGATGATAATGGAATTTATTTGGGAATGAAGTTAGAAGTTAATTAATTTGGAAAGGAGAAATAATGAAAGAAATATTTACAGAAGAAGAGTATAATGAAGCAATAAAAAAATATAATGAAGAAATAAAACAAGATTTTTATAATGATTTGTCAAATTATATATCAAGTGAAGATTATGAAAATTTAAGAAACTATGAATTAACAGAAAATGAATTTAAAATTTTATGGAGATGTCAAGATCTCTTATCTAATTATGATTTGCTAAAGCAAGATTTAAGTCAGGATTGCATTAATATTTTTGAAAAATTAAAAGAAGAATATTGCAATTCTTTTAAGGGTGAATAATTTTGAATAAAAGTTATTTAAAAAAAATATTTGAAGAAAATAGAAATACTTTTATAGATAAGGGTTTAGACATATATGATGTAAATGATTTAGAAAATGAAATAGTTTTTCAATTTTCAAATTTTTTAGAAAATAATCTTGATATAGAAATAGATGTAAAAACTTTATTTAATGATGAAGTATCTTTGTCTTCAAGTAAAGAAGAACTAGAAAAAGAAATTTATTAAAAGAAAGGATTTAATATGGAATATAATTATTTATTATTAGCACAATTATTAAAAATGAGAAGATTAAATTCAGGCTATAGCAAACGAGAATTTGCTAGAAAAATTGATATAAGTGATACAGAAGTTTCAAGAATTGAGAATGGTGAACGACAAAATTTTAATTTAACAACATTAATAAAAATGTGTGAAATTCTCAATTTAGATTTAGTTAAATTATTAAAAACTTGTGGTTATTTGCCATGTAAAAAAGAAGAAATGGATATTTATTTAGATGAATATATTAAAGATTTTGAAAATAATAAAGATACATGCAATGTTCAAAAAGAAGAAACAGAATATTGCATTTTTATTTTAGAAATTGAATCATAAGAGGTAAATTATTTGATAACTGAACAAAAGTTGGCTGAGTTAAGAGATAAATATCCTAATGGAACAAGAGTTAAATTGTTGAAAACTATGGATGATATGCAACCAATTAAAGCTGGTGAAATAGGAGAAGTTGATTATATTGATGATGCTGGAAGCATTCACATGTTATGGGATAATGGAAGTACACTTGCTTTAATTGAAGAAGTAGATTTGTTTGAAATAGTTTCAAAGCCTGAAAAAATTAAAGTAATAATTGCTGAACCAAAAAAAGAACCTTATGTTAAAGAAATATATAATACTTTAGCTGCAAAACAAAAATTAGTTGGAGGCTATATTCAATCTGTTCCATCTTTTTTTGATGATAAAGATTCATATGACTTTATTGTTAATGAAGAAGGAAAATTAGATGGGCTTCCTTTAAACCGATATATTTATGATAAAAAAGATATTGTTGCAGGTAATTTAATTTTAGCAAAAGTCGATATTGAAAAAGGAGATTATATTACTATACCAGATTATGAGATAGATTTTTTATTAGATAAACTGGATGCTGAATGTCCAATGTATAGAGATGTATTTGAGTTAAATAAAGATGAAATGGAGGAAATAGAAAAATAAATGGATACATTAATAATAAGTGAAGAACGAAATATTCTTCATGTTTTTAATAAAGGTTATACTGTTGATTATACTTTTTACGATTCAAAAGGTCATAGTATAGATGGTGGAGTATTAGAAAGTAATAAAGAAAAATTTAATAATGACTTAGTAATAAAGGAGATTATTTCAATGTTTCAAGATACTATTAAATTTAGTAGCCCATATCTATATTTAGAAGGAGAAAAAGCAGAAGGATTATTAGATTTAATAGAAATGGAAGATAGCAAAAATAATCAAAAAAACATCTATGAATATATAAATAATGCTGAAGCACAAGATGGTTATGATTTAAATATTGATAAATAGAAAGGAATGAATATATGAGAAAATTTTATGATGATTTTATACAACAAAAACCAAAAGAAATGTCTAAAACATTAGAGGATATTGCTTTTAAGTATATAAATCCAACTACACAGCAGCCAACCAAAGTTCCTGCAAGTCATTTTGAAAAGGAATTAGGTCAGGAAATAGAAAGGACAATAAGTCAAACAGTAAGTAGGCAGTTTTTAACAATAATGTATAATCAATTGAGTTCATTAATGAAAGAAGATAAAGAATTATTTTATAAGGCATTGATATGTATTGATAATAATCTTAATCCAAAAGATTTAAGAATTTCTGAACAAATTGCATTAAATCATACTTGCGATTATATTGCAAAAAAAGCTATTACTGAGAAAAAAGAATTTAGATTTTTTAACCAAGATATTAGTAATGAATATAGAAGAGCAATTTCTGATCCTGACATTCAAGCTGAAGCAATGGAAATTTCAAATTTCTTAGAAAATCAAGAAACAAGAGATTTAAATTCTATAAAACAACAAGATGAAATGATGAAAAATTCATCTAATTATAATCAAGAAATTGAAGAAGATGAAGATTTAGATATGGATTATGACTCTTATTAGGAGGAAACATGAAAAAATATGATATTGAGATAGAAGAAATATTAAGAAGAGTAATTTCACAAGAAGCCGATTCAATAGAGTCGGCTTTAAATATAGTTGAAGAGAAATATGATAATGAAGAAATTGTTCTTGATTCGAGTGATTTTGTAGAAAAGTCTTTTAATAATTTATATAGTAAACCACTTAAAGAAAAACTACACATTTCAATTGATTATAATCCACAAAGTAGCATATTGAAAATTGTATCTAATAATAAAGAAGATAAGTATTTTTGTGATTGTGTAAGAGATTTAGATAGATGTCTTCAAACCTTTGTTTCTGATTATTTAGAAGATTATGAAATTACAGCAGAAGATTTAGAAATTGATGCAGAAGAAGAATTAGAAAAGTAAGGGTATAACATGAATAATAATTTTGAAAAATTTTTGTTAGATGAAAATATTAATGATAAAGCATTTGAAGGCAAATATAAAAAATTTAAAATTCATAAAGAAAAGTTTAATGATAGATTTACTGTAATTTATTTAAAAGAATCAACAGATATTTTATTTCAAAATGAATATAAAGCAAGTGGTTATTTAGATATGCATGATAAGTGTATTTATGATTGCGATTACTATTTAAATGATTTGTTATTTGAAAATAAAACTTTTAAATTAGAGTCTTTCCATAATTTAAAAGATAAAATTAATCAAGATGTTCGTAAATATTTAGAAAAATATTCATTTAAAAATGAATTGGAATTGAAGAAAAATTCATTAGAATTGTTTGAAACGATTGATCATTGGAAAAAAGAAAGATATATGGATGAAATTAGAAAAAGTTTTATTAAAGAAAGCAATCCAATCATTAAATTAGGACTTTCATATTCTTTATTTAGTGTTATAAATAGTTATGATTATTCAATTTATAGAGTATATGTAGAATATTTAAAAAATCCCGAAGATACTATTAAAAAATATGCAAATAAGATTATTAATTTAGAAAATTTTAAAACCGATTTAGGATTACAGTTGCTAATTTATTACGATAAAGTTAAGTATTTAGAAAGTATTGTTAATAATTATAATAATGAATTTAAAGATTTGTATATTAATAAAAAACTATATGAAGCAATAAAAAATTTAGATGCAAAAACTTTAAATATAACAATTAAATATGGCGATAACACATTAACATTTAAATATGATTATCACAGATTTATTAATGATTTAGTAAATGACAGCCGAGGTAGTAGCGACTATGGTGTTGCATATAAAATTGTTTCTGATTTTATAAAAATGAATGATATTGAATGTAATGAAAGAAGATATTCGGAAGAGTTTAAATTTGAAAATATAATTTCTATTACTTATGGGAAAAAGGAATTATACAGTTATGAGTTAAATAATAAAGAAATTGAAACTGAACAAGATATTGAATTAGAAATATAGAAAGGAGAAATGATTTATGAATCAAGCAATATTTGTTGGAAGAATTGTAGAAGAACCATCAGTAGAATTAACAGAGGAAGAAACAGTTATATCTAAAATTACGGTTGCTGTGCCAAGACCATATAAAAATAAAGAAGGAGTATATGAAACGGATTTTATTGATTGTACTCTATGGGATAGTGTTGCTCAAAGAACAGCAGAATACTGTAAAAAAGGAGATGTTATAGGAATAAAAGGAAGAATTCAAACAAATTTAGTTGAAAAAGAAGGTGAGAAGAAAAAGTTTATGAATATAGTAGCCGAAAAGGTAACTTTTTTATCATCTAGACAGAAAGAACAAGAAAAATCTAATGAAGATGTGGAACAAGATATAGAAAAATAAATAAAATTTTTTTGAAAGGAGAAAGTAGTTTGAATAAACAATTAGAGAAAAAAATAGAAAAATTAGAGAATCTAAAAAACAAAGAATTAGAAAAAATCAAAGTAATTAATAATATTATTTCTGATTATGATCGTCAACTTAAAGAATTATATGATTATAAAAAAAAACAAGACAAGATTTATAAAATGCAGCAAGAATTAGATTTAAAAATAAATGGTGAAAATAGTGAATAAACTACCTAAAACAAGACAAGATTTAATAAATGAATATATTAAATGTTTAGAAGAAGGGAATATTCCATGGGAAAAAATGTGGATGACAAATATACCAATAAATGGAGTAACAGGTATTGAGTATAATGGAATTAATAATTTATATTTATCGTATATATCTTTAAAAAGAAACTATAAAGAAAATAGATGGATAACTTATAATCAAATGAAAAAAAATAAATGGAATTTTATTAAAGATGCTAAAGGTCAAGGGATACCTGTTGAATATTGGGGTATGAAAAATAAAGAGACTAACAGAATTATTAGTTTTAATGAATATAATAAAATTATAGAACAAGATCCCGATAAAGAAAAAGATTATAAGTTATCAAGAATGAGTTATATAGTTTTTAATGGCGATTTAATTGATGGTTTGATTAATAATCCACCGACTAGAAATAAAGAAATTATTAACAATGAATATATAAGCAATATTATAAAAAATTTAAAAGTCAGTTACTTTGAAAAAGGTGATGAAGCATATTATAATCCAATAAAAGATGAAGTGATTTTACCACCATCAAATAGTTTTAAAACAGTATATTCTTATTATGCAACACAATTGCACGAGTTAGCTCATGCAACAGGTCATGAGTCAAGATTAAATAGAAAAATCAAGGAAACATTTGCATCAGAAGAATATGCAAAAGAAGAACTTAGAGCAGAAATTTGTAGTTCTTTTTTAATGCAAAAATTTCATCTTGAAGCAGATTCAAAACATTTAAAAAATCATAAAGCCTATGTTAAAAATTGGTTAGATATATTAAAACAAAATCCTCAAGAATTGTTTAATGCAATTTCCGATGCAAATAAAATTGCCTCATATTTAGAAGATAAAAGTTTATCCAAAAATAAGGAAAAAATTAATGAAATAGATATGGAGGTAGAATATGCGTAGTATTCATAGTAGGCATTATATATATACCCATTGGTTACGAATAGATAATCAGAATAATGAAAAAAAACAATGGGAAAACTTAAAAGATTATTGGAATAAATATGATTGTTCGATGACTGTTTATTATTATGATTATAATCCTTTAACAGAAAAAGTCATTAAATTAGATTGTAATCAATCTTATCAAAATCTTGATCTTGATGTGAATTCTATGTCATCTGGCAGTTTGAAAAGGATAAAATCTAAACCTACTAATATATCCTTATACAATAGAGGAATATCATCGTTTTTTGAAAGTAAACTTGGTAAAGAAGTTACAAAAACTTTAAGACAAGAAAAAAAAGAAATAAACATTTCAGAAGAGGATTTGATAATTGTTGATGCATTAAAAGAATTCAAATATACTAAAAATATAAAAGAATTTTGTGAAATAATGAAAGAAGAAAATTGGAAGATTGTTAAAATACCTTCCAGTTCTTCTTATCATTATCAATTATATTTTGGTAAAGGTAAACAAGTATATAATAGATACGAATATGCCTTTGGGAAATTTAATTATAAAAGTGTATTTAAAGATAGATTAGAAAGATTTATAAATAATGTAATTAATCAAAGAAAATTAAATGTGAATAATTTTATTGGAAAAAAAATAAATATGCTTCGACTAAATGAAGTGATAACTGATGAAGTTAATAATGATAATATAACTTGTATTGGATTAGTTTTAGGTATAAATAATAATTGCTTTGATATTTATGACTCTAAAAGACCATTGGGGCAAGAGTATTATTCCTTAGAATTAAAAGAATTTGAAAAAAAAGTAAATGAAGGTGTTTTTAAACCAAATTTTAATATTTTATCAGCTTATGAAAAGCTAGAATTAAGAAAATATAACTATCAGAAATCACAGAAATTTATAGATATTTGTGATGAATTAAATATTATTAACCCAGATATAAGCAATATAAAATTGTATTCTATAAAGATATATAAAGATGAAATAGCTTTCTTTTATAAGCGATATTCTAACGAATTAGAAAGTTATATTTTATGTAAGAATTATAAAGTTCATTCGAATAAATTAGTTTCAGATTTTAATATATTAGACTTAGAAAATAAAACTGATGTGCAAAATTTTTGGTATAAACTTAATGAATTAATTGATTTTGATAAAGTAAAAGAAATGCTTAACGAACAGGAGGAAAAAGAAATAAAAGAAAAGGAAATTATAGAGGATATGGAGATAGAATATGAATAATATATATGATTGTTATAAATCTATAACAAATGCAATAAAAGAATTAACTGATTTTAAAATATATGATTTTATATATTATTTAGGAATTACAGTTAATAATAGTGAACTTTCTAAAGAAGAAATTATTAAACTTATAGATATATGTAAGTCAATAAATGATGGGAAATTAGATTCATTTAGTCTAGCTAGAAATTTAACAGATATTGTTTTTACCAAAAAATATATGACTTTAGAACAATTAGAAAGAGTTTCATCTGATACAATTCAAACTTATTTTCTTGATGAAAATATGAGTCAATTAAGATATTATTTTGAAAGTTATTCTGAAATAGTGACTTCTATTAAAGACATAAAATATGGATGCTCTTATACTGTGGCTAGAGTTGTTGATAATGGCTATAGTGTAGAATTACATTATAATCAAAATGGAAAATCAACAATAGAATATGGTGTTAAAATGTCTTATGATTTTTGGGAAAATGTAGTAGAAGAAATAGATTGGTTTAATCTTAAATTAGACGATAATTATGTTTTGAATAGATTAGAGTGTATGTATGAAGAAAAATTTTCAACAAAAGATTTAACAGATATTCAAATAGAGGAATTAAATTTAATTGATAAGATATTATATAAACATAAGGTAGACGATATTAATTTACATATTAATGATTTAGGTATTTTAGTTGCCTATGACAATGAGAATTTTTGGGTAGGCAAAGAATTTTATGATTTTTTATTTGATGAGTTGTTTGTTTATGATAAAAATGGAAAAGTAGAACTAATTGATGAAATTGATTATAAGAATTTGAAAGAATATAAAGAAAAATATGATGAAAAAGACATGGAAAAGGAGGAAGAATATGAAAAATGAAATAATAATGTTATATAAAACAATGCCTGAATGTCATAAAGAAAATTTAAAAAGTTATCTTATTATGGATGGAATTTTTACAGTTTCTCCAGAAATATCTGATGAAGATGCACAATTTATTTTTGATATATGTATTAAAGTTGATAACGAAAAAATTAATCCATTTTCTATTGCTCATTATTTAACGGAACATTATATTAACGGAAATATTTTTAAGGAAGAATTAAAAAATGCCACATCAGGGGAAATAACTTCTGCAGTTTTTTATGACAATTTAAATTATTTACCACTATTAAATGACAAAGAAGAAGTAGAACATTTTTAAAAAAATAATAAATAAACGATAAAATCTGAGAAAAATATTATAAAAAATATTAAATATTTTTCTCTTTTTTTTCGCAAAAAATTAGTAATCTGTCGGAGACTATTTTGCAGGTCTTAGGAGTCAGTCCTAACAAGCTAATGGGTGTGTAAACACCATGCTTGATAGAAAAAATAAGACTATTAAATAACCTCAGTTAAAAATTTGAATTTTAGAAAGGAGTTAAGATGGAATTTAAGTCAATGGAGAAGTGGCGTGTTCAAAAAGATTTAAATTTAACTGAAGTACAATTGGAAAATGTTATAGCAAGAGCATTAAGAAGACACCCCTTAGAGGATTGGATTAATTTTAGAGTATCTAGCAATGGTGACACAATTGAATATTTAAAACTAGAATTTGTTTGTTGGTTAAAAGAAGTTTATTTTAACAAAGAAAAATATTATCTTGATTTAGAAATTGATTTTTTTGAAAAACAAATAAGAAGGCTTGAGAATGAATTAAATATATCTCATTATGAATTTAAATATGAAGATATTTCATTGAAAGACTTGCGTTCATATTTTAATAAAAGCAAAAATGCAATAGGTGTTGCAGTTAATACAATGCAAAAAAGAAATGATAAGACATTTAAGTATGTAAGAGATGGTAAGGTTATAATAAAAAAAGATGGAGTTAAATGGTTAAGTGAAAAATATTTTCGTAAAGCATATCTTTATAATTTAGAAATTTATAAAATTGAATTACAAAAAAGGAAAATAAAAAAATATGAACTCTCAAGAAGAAAGATATAATAAATTAAGAAGAAGAAAAATTAATGTTATGCTTAACGAAGAGGAAAGAAAAATTTTAACAGAAAAAGCTATTAAATATGAATTCGGAGATTGTTTAGCAGAATATATTAGGGCAGCATGTATATATGAAAATATTTACATTGAAGATATAGAAGGTAAACAAGAATTGTGTGAAGCAATAAGTAATTTTATTGAAGTTTTAAGAGAAATATTAAATGAGCAAAAAGTTATATTAAATAATCATTTACTAAATAAAAAGGATATTGATACAATTAGTAAACAAAATATAAAGATAATTAAAATGATAAAAAAATTATCTAATCTTGTAATATCAATTTTATCTGTTAATACTGAACAAAAAATTCAACAGCGATTAGGTATGATAGAAAAATATAAAATTGATGATTCTTTTTATACGAGAATAATGAATACTAATTATCAGCATTATTTAGTAAGACCATCTAATCTAAATAGACCTAACATTAAACCTAAATATATAGTTTATATAAACAATCACACTTATAGTTATGTACTAGATGATATTAATAAAGAAGATTTTATCAATAAAGTGAATCTATGTAGAAATATAGCAATGCAAAAGAAATTATTAATATCTTTTTATAGAGAAGATAATATTCTACATTTTGGGATTGTTATGGAATTTGAAAATGAAAATTCTGCAAAAGATTTTTCTAAAGAAATTAATTCTAATTATTATTTATTAAAAGAAGGTGATTTAAATACCAACTACAGCTAGATGGTCAGTACATGGAGTGCAAGGTAGAATTGATTGTATTAATTATATAAAAGATTCTGAAAAAACAAAGGGAGGAACATTAGTTACAGGAATTAATTGTTCTTCCCAATTTGCTGCTTATGAAATGAAAGTTAATAATGATAAATTTCATATTGAAGAAGATAATAATAGTCGTACTTGTTATCATGGTTATCAATCTTTTGATCCAAAAGAAAAAAATTTAACACCTGAAATGGTTCATCAGATGGGGGTAGAATTAGTTAAAAGATTATATCCTGAGTTTCAAGTAATTGTTGCAACGCATACTGATAGATCACATATACATAATCATTATGTAATAAATGCAGTCAACATGAAAGGAAGAAAATTGGAAGATCGACTTGCTAATCCAATTGAAGGATTATATGGTCTTAGAGATATGAGTGATAAGATTGCACTTGAGTATGGACTAAAAATAATTGAAGATGCTCCCAAGATTGGAAGATTTGGTAAAAGTAAATATTTATATAGTGAAGCCACAAAAACATGGCGTCAGCAAATTACCGAAAAGATTGAAAGTTTAAAAGCTATATGCTTTTCTTTCGATGAAATGTTAGAACAATTAGCCTATGATGGTTATCAAATTAAATCTGGTAAAAATATTCGTGTTCGTCCATACGGAAAAGAAAGATTTGTCAGTATCAAAACTTTAGGCGATGAATATAGTGAAGAGTCATTAAAAGAATTTTTTAAATTAAAAAGAAAAAATAATATAATTATAGATTTTGAAAAATATAATTTAGAAGATGAATATAGTGAGATTTTATCTATATATAATGAATTAGCAATTAGATCTAAACAATCAATATTATATAGTATGAAAGATTTAGAAGTTAATAATGATTATTTTAAATATTACAATTCCAGATATATGGAAATAAGGCGTTATCATCAATTAGTAGATACAATAAATTTTTTAAATGAAAACAAAATTTTCGGATATGAAACATTAGAAGAACAAATTGAAAAGATAAAAAATGATATAGCAAATAGAGAGGCAGAATATCAAGAATTATTTTCTGAAAATGAGACATTACAATTAAGAGTACCTTTATGCAATTTATATTTAGAATATTTAGATATATATGATTCATTTATAGAACAACAGGAATTATCACAAATAGAATTAGAACCTTCAAAGGAAGTAAAAATGTTTTTAGATGCTAAGAAAGAATTAGAAGTTGAATCAATCGATGAAGTAAAGGATATTATAGCTGAAGCAAATAAAATGAAAATAAAAACAAACAAAAGTTACGCTTATTTAACTTATTTAAAAAATAAAGCAAGTGAGTTAGAAAAAATAAAAGGCATATCTCTTGAAAATGAAAAAGGCTTTATAAAAAGTGTCTCTATTAGTAAAAAAATGATAGATGAATCTCGTTCAACTAACACAGAATATTGTATTAGAATTCCTTATAGCGAATATTATATCTATATTCCTAAAGAAAATATTGCTTGGATAAGTTATGATAAAAGAGGAATAATATATTTAATAGATGATAAAGAATATGTTTTGTATGATAAAAATAATGATGAAAAAAGAAGAACAACAGGAGATGAAATAGAAAATATATCAAACCAAGAAAAGCAACAAATAAATGATTATTATAGAGAAAAGTAGAGCGTGCTAATTTTTTACTTATAATAAAATTACTTTTTAAAAATTATTTATAAAATATATTTTATTATATTAAATAGTACGTATAGATGATATAATATATCCAATGTTTTATACCAATTGTATCTTTGCATTATAAATGGTTAAAAGTTGGGTGATATTATGACTTTGTTGGAATTTAATACTGAAAAAATTTTAGTTAAAAAAACTATAATTGATATAAGAAATAAAACTGTCATGGCTAAAATAAATCCAAAAGAAAAAGACTATATTTGTGTTTTATTGTTTTGGAATCTAAAAAGTGTTGATAATTTATTTATTACAGATGACAATACTGTTTATACATTATTTAATTGTAGATTTGGCTTAAGCGAATCTAATTTATATATATATTTTGACACATTATTAATTGGTGCAAAAATTCCTGATTTATTAAATAGTAAATGTTCAGAAATCTCTTTGTCATTTGATCACACAAAGATAAATATGGTTGATGTTGAAGAATCATTAGGAAAAGAGTTAAACTTTAAACATAATGCTAAAGAATATAAAATAAATTTAAATTTTAATCCCAGAGAATATGAACTTACAATCATTTATAATAATAGACAAATGATTGTAAAAAATTTGATTCATAGATTATTAGAATTTTATACATTTATTTCTTTTTCCATAGGACAATATTATTTGATTAATTATTTAAAATTAAAAGTTAATGATAAAGAAATAAAATATTATCCAAATTTAAATAATAAGTTTAATGTTAAAAAGAAGGATTCTTTTACCAATCAAGTATTATTCAAATTAAAAAAAACAAATGTATCTATTCTCTATAGTAAGTGGTTAATAATTAGAAAACAAACTCATGCCATTTTCGATTTATATTTGCTTGCTTCTGCTGATTGTCAATTTGAAGATATTTCATTATCATTTATGATTAATATCCTAGAGGGTTATAGTAAAGTCATGCACATGAAGGAATTAATGCAATTAATTATTTATAATACTAAAAAGAATAATAGTAGACCAGAGTTAAATGTAATTTTAGAATATTTTTATTTTCAAAAAAAATATTCAAATTTAATTTTAACTAAAATTGAAAGAAAGAAATATAAAACGAATTCAAAATTAGTGAATCATAGAAATTACTTTGATCATTTGGATGAAGAAAAAGATAGGTATTATGGTCATGATTGTGTAATTATGTTCGCTAAATTAAATTTAATTTTTAGAGTTCAAGTTTTACAGGATTTAAATGTTAATATAGATATAGATAAAATAAAAGAAAATATAGAAAAAATAAATAAAAAATTATAAATTTTAATCAAAGGTGTAAATTAAATTAAGAAAATTTTGAGTTTTCATGGTATAATAATGAGTATAGATATATACAAATTGGAGGTGTATTATGCCTGAAATACATGGTATGAGAAATGCTCAGAAAAATAAGAATGATGAATTTTATACATCGCTTGAAGATATAGAAAAAGAAATGAAATATTATAAAACATATTTTAAGGATAAAGTTGTATTTTGCAATTGTGATGATCCATTTGAAAGTAATTTTTTTAAATATTTTGCAATGAATTTTAATTATTTAGGATTAAAAAAAATAATTTCAACTTGCTATGCTGGATCACCAATCATAACAGAGCAACTATCACTGTTTGATGTTAAAGGTTTAACAATCAAAAAAGAAGAATCAAAAAAACCTTATAAAATTGAAATAACAGAAGTGATTGATAATAATAACGATGGAGCAATTGATTTGGCAGATGTAGAATATTTAATTAAAAATAAAAAGAATACATTAACTTTATTAAAAGAAGATGGAGATTTTAGAAGTAAAGAATGTATTGAACTTTTAAAACAATCAGATATAGTAGTTACTAATCCTCCATTTAGTTTATTTAGAGAATTTGTTTCACAATTAATTGAATATAATAAAGATTTTTTAATTATTGGTAATGTTAATGCTATTGCATATAGAGATTTTTTTCACTTAATAAAAGATAACAAAGTTTGGATGGGAGCTTCTATTCATAGTGGTGATAGGGAATTTAGAGTTCCTTCAACTTATCCTTTAAAAGCTAGTGGTACAAGAATAGATGAAAAAGGAAATAAGTATATTAGAGTAAAGGGTGTTCGTTGGTGGACAAATTTAGATTATAAAGAAAGACATGAAAAACTTATTCTTTATAAGAAATATAATCCAGAAGAATTTCAAAAATTTGATAATTATGATGCTATTAATGTAGATAAGGTAACAGATATTCCTTATGATTATTCTGGATTGATGGGTGTTCCGATTACATTTTTGGATAAATATAATCCAGAACAATTTAGAATTATAGCAAGTTCTCAAACAGGTTGCCATCCTGATGAAATGGTATTGAAAAAGTATTCCGATTATTATGGATATACTCAAGATAGAAAGAGTAATGGCAGAACTGGTGCTACAATGGGAAATAATCCTATTTTAGTTAAAGATGATAAAAAACATGTTTATTATGAAAACAAAGATGGAATACGTGTTCAAAGTACATATTGCAGAATATTTATTGAAAATATAGAAATAGGTGAAGATAATAATGGCAGGGAATGAAAGCCTTAGAAAGGCAAATAAAATTAAACAAGATGAATTTTATACACAACTTGCAGATATAGAAAAGGAAGTTAAATATTATAAAGATCATTTTAAGGATAAAGTTGTATTTTGTAATTGTGATGATCCATTTGAAAGTAATTTTTTTAAATATTTTGCAATGAATTTTAATTATTTAGGATTGAAAAAATTAATATGTACTTGTTACGCTGATTCACCAATTTCTGGTGAGCAATTATCGTTATTTGATTTAAATTATGAGGTAAAAGCAAAGTCTTCAAAAAATGCATATAAAATCATTATAACTGAAGTAGATGATTCAAATAATGATGGAGCAATTGATTTGGCAGATGTAGAATATTTATTAAAAAATAAAAAGAATACATTAACTTTATTAAAAGAAGATGGAGATTTTAGAAGTAAAGAATGTATTGAACTTTTAAAACAATCAGATATAGTAGTTACTAATCCTCCATTTAGTCTTTTTAGAGAATATGTTTCACAATTAATACAATTTAAAAAATCCTTTTTAATTATTGGTAGTCAAAATGCAATTACATATCAAGAAATTTTTTCTTTATTAAAATCAAATAAAATTTGGTTAGGTTACAAATCTGGAGATATGTCTTTTACAGTCCCATCATATTACCCTGAAAAAGCGACAAGATTTTGGATAGATGAGAGTGGTCAAAAATGGAGAAGTATGGGTAATATATGTTGGTTTACAAATCTTGATATTGCAAAAAGACATGAAAGTTTAATATTGTATAAACATTATAATCCAGAAGAATACCCAAAATACGATAATTACGATGCTATTAATGTTAACAAAGTTGTAGATATACCATGTGATTATGATAAATATATGGGTGTTCCGATTACATTTATGGATAAATATAATCCAGAACAATTTAAAATAGTTGATGCTTTAAATAGATATTCATTATTTGATGTATTAAAAACCAATGAAATGGTTAGAAAAAAACATTCTCATACTTGCAATATTAATGGTAAATCTACTTACTTTAGAATTATAATACAAAGCATAGGAGTTGATAAAAATGGAAATTAAATTAAAAGAAATCACAGTTAGAGATGTTGTTAAAAACTATGTAAATAATGATGAGGAAGGAGTAGTTGGCTACGACGGGAAATTAAATATAAGACCAAAATATCAAAGAGAATTTGTATATAAAGATAAACAAAGAGATGAAGTAATAAATACAATTAATAATGGTTTCCCTTTGAACGTAATGTATTGGGCGAAAAATTGTGAAGATGAATATGAAGTATTAGATGGACAACAGAGAACTGTTAGTTTTTGTGAATATGTTGTAGGAAATTTTTCAATAAACAATTTGGCATTTCATAATTTAACGCAAACTGCTCAAAACAGAATATTGGATTATAAATTAATGATTTATGTTTGTGAAGGTACCGATGAAGAAAAATTAGCGTGGTTCAAAATAATAAATATTGCAAGTGAACCTTTAAGAGAGCAAGAATTGAGAAATGCTATTTATACTGGAGAATGGTTAACAGATGCTAAACGACATTTTAGCAAATCAAATTGTGCTGGTTATAATTTAGGTAAGGATTATATGACTGGGGATTACATTAGACAAGATTTTTTAGAAACTGTTTTAAGGTGGATAAGTAATAATAATATTGAAAAATACATGTCAGAACATCAACATGATCCAAACGCTAATGAATTGTGGTTATATTTTAATTCTATAATTAATTGGGTTAAAACAAATTTTCCAAGATATAGAAAAGAAATGAAAAATGTAGATTGGGGAAAATTATATAATAATTATAAAGGAAAAATATATAATTCTAATGAATTTGAAAATAAAATTCAACAATTAATGCAAGATGAAGATGTTACAAAAAAATCTGGCATTTATGAGTATTTATTTGATAATGATGAACGCCATTTAAATATAAGAGCTTTTACAGATAACCAAAAAAGAGAGGCTTATGAAAGACAAATGGGAATATGTGCTAATTGTAAACAACATTTTGAAATTGAACAAATGGAAGGAGATCATATAATTCCTTGGTCTAGAGGAGGAAAAACTGTATCTGAAAATTGTCAGATGCTATGTAGTGATTGTAATTCTAGAAAAACAGATAGGTAGTGAAAAAATTATGAAAGGAAGATTATCCAAAAGTGGTAATCTTTTTTTGTGAAAATAAGAAAGGAGAAGACAAAAGTGGGTATTATAAAAAAATATAATTATTACATTAAAGGTAAGAAAATTAAACCAATTTATGTTTATACTAAAGATGAAATGAAAGAATATGAAAATTATATTACTAATACTTTCGGCAATATAAGTAAAGTTTATCACGAATTATATTCTCCAGATATTCATGTAGATATAATTATAATTCCACCTAGTCCACAGCAAAATTTTTATAAATTAATTACTGAAGGTATTGGTGCGTTTAAAATGAATACTCCTAATGAATTAAAAAAATTTGAATTAGAAAGAATGGAATTAATTGCTTATTTTCCTCCAAATTGGAATATGAAGATTGATAAAAGATATGGGTGGATTATTAGTAGTATGAAAATTCTTGGAAGATTTCCACTTGATCAAAGAACTATCATAGGTTCTGGTAATACAATGGCTTATTATAATAAATCCCGTGATAATAATTTTTGTGCGACCTTATTAATTCCAGCTTCTAGCAATAACAAAGAATTAAATTTTAAGTTTGATGAAAAAGGCAAAATAAATTTTTATCAAATAATTCCATTGTATGAAGAAGAATTAAATTACAAACTAGATAATGGAGTTGAAGCATTACTAGATATTTTTGAAAAAAACAATTTGGATTTGGCTATAGATTTTAATAGACCAAATTATTGCAAAGATTATAAAAGAAAAGATATTATAGAAATTGAAGATGATATAGAAAAAGATATATAAATATAGGATAATATAATAAAATATGCTATAATTAAAAAGAAAAATATTATGGAGGTGAAGAAATGAAAAAATCAGATATGATTGCTGCTATAGCTGAAAATACTGGTGTAACAAAATCTGATGCTGAAAAAGTATTTAATGCAACTTTTGAATTATTCAAAGATGAATTATCAAAGGGTAATAAAGTATCTGTTGCAGGATTTGGGACTTTTAAAATTAGCGAAAGAGCTGCTAGAGAAGGAAGAAATCCTCAAACTGGAGAAACTATTCATATTAATGCTAGTAAATCAGTAAGTTTTAAAGCTGGAACAGAATTGAAATCTAAATTAAATTAATAAATTTAATTTAATAGTAAAAATGATATTTATAATGATTGGTATAGAAAAATATACTAATCTTTTTTTATGGAATGAAAGGAGAAAAAATGTTAGATATTAATGCAGTAAAAGAGCTTATTAATTATTTTAATAATGATAAAAATGCTCAAGAATTTTATATAGCTTTATTGTTGTATGATGTGTTAGGTTTTAGTTCAAAAGATATTTCGTACGAAGATGTAGAATATGTTTATCAATTGCAAGATGAATATGATTCCATTTACAATGAAGATTTAAGAGAAAGACTTCGTGAAAAATATCAAGAAGAACAAGAACAGAATAATGATGAACAAGAAAAAGATAAGGAACAGGAAATAGAAATATGAAAATAATAAAAGTGTTATTGCTTATTTTATTGTTGGGATTACTCGGATATTCAATATTTCAAGTATGTAAGATTTATAATGAAAAAAAAGAATCTGAAGAAATAAAAAAGGAACTTATAGAATTAATTGATATTCCTGAAATACCTTCGCAAGAAAAGAATTATCAAGTTGATTTTACCGAATTAAAAAAATTAAATTCTGATATTATTGGATGGATAATTATTGAAGGTACACAAATTAATTATCCAATAGTTCAAAGCTCAAATAACTCTTATTATTTAAATCATTCAGTAGAAAAGAAATGGAATTCTTTAGGAAGTATTTTTGCTGACTATAGATCATCAAATAATTTTTCAGATTATAATACTTTTATATATGGACATCATACAAAAAATGGAACAATGTTTGGAGAATTATATAAATATATGGATTATGATTTCTTCTTATCACATCCTATTTTTTATTTATATACACCAGATGAAGTTTATGAGGCACAAATTTTTAGTGCTTATATCGATGATACTAAATCAGAATCTTATAATCAAAATTTTGATTCTTTAGAAGAATATAAAGATTATCTTAAATTAATAAAAGGGAAAAGCAATTATAATACAAATATAATTGTTGATGCAAATTCAGATAAAATGATAACACTGTATTCATGCTCTCATGATCCAAATAGACAAAAAGATGATAGATATTATATTCATGCAATCTTAAAGAAAATTAGTTGAAATAAATTAATTTAGAGGAGTAATTATGTAGAAAATCTAAACAAGAAAGGAAAAAAATATGAATGAAACAATGATATATACAGTTAAAGAAGTAGCAACTATTCTGCATAGTAGTCCAAATTATGTTTATGAATTAATTAAGAAGGGGTATCTTCCTGTAATAAAATTAGGAAGTATCAAAATACTTAAAACTACTTTAGAAACTTTCTTGCTTGAAAATCAAGGTAATGATTTGTCAGACTTAGAAAATATAAAACCATTAAAGTATAGTGAGTTAGGAAATTCAAATGTCTCAATTAATAATTTCTAAAAGAGGAAATGTATATCAATATAGATTTGAAATAGCCTCACAAGGAGGGAAAAGAAAATTTATAAATAAGTCTGGTTTTAAAACAAAGCAAGAAGCTACCGAAGCTGGAAATATAGCTTATGCAGAATATTTAAATGCAGGTGTTCCATTTAAAGAATGTAAAATATCTTATAGTGATTATTTAGATTATTGGTTAGATAATTATTGTAAATCTAATTTAAAATATACAACAATACATAAATATACAACGATTATTAATAAATATATAAGACCTAGTTTAGGACTTTATAAATTATCTACAATAACAAGTGTAAGATTAAATATGTTTATTACTGAAGTGTGCGATAAATACACTTTTTCTAGATCATATTTTAAAAATATATTAAAAGTGTTAAAAGGAACTTTTAGAGATGCTTGTAATTTATATGGTTTTATAAAATATAACCCAGCATTATCATTAAGATTACCAAGAGTTGAGTGTACAAAAAAAGATCCGAAACATTTATACTCACAAGAAGAAATAAATAAAATATTATATAGATTTAGACATGATGATACTTTTACATGTTCTTTTTTAACATCATGTTATACGGGAATGAGAACAGGAGAAGTGTTTGCCTTAACATGGGATGATATAGATTTAGACAATGGTTTAATTAATATTAAACATAATGTGTATAATAAGAAGAAAGATAATAAAGGAAGATGGTATTTAGGTAGCCCCAAAACTATGTCTGGCGAAAGAACTATTTATATAAGCACTACTTTGTTAAATGCTCTTAAAAATTACAAACAAAAGCAAGAACAATTAAAAAATCTATATGGCAACAAGTATATTTATTATTATTTAGAAGAAGTAACAAATCAATATGGTAAAGTAGTAGAACAAAGAATTGTTGAAAAAAACGAATCTACCAAGAATAAAAAAAATTTGAATTTAGTATTTACGAAAAGTAATGGTAAATATAGTGGAACATCAATTCTTAAATATCCTTTTAAAATAATACATGATGAATTAGGAATCGAAAAATGTAGATTTTATGATTTAAGAGGAACTTATGCTACAAGGATTTTAAATTCAGGGGTAGAAATAAGAGATGTTGCAGATATGTTAGGACATAAAAATATTGAAACAACTGAAAATTATTATGTATCTAGTATAAGTGAGACAAGGAAAAACGCAACAGCACAATTTGATAAAATGATGCAATCAGATATTATTACTGAAATTACTGAATACCAAATTTATTGAATATTAATTACAAGTTAAATTTTATTTTTTCAGCCTTCTAAGTTGTTAAAAACCTTATTTTATGGTATAATCAATTTGTTATATAATTTATATAATAATTTAAATTTTGAAGTGAAGAGAATGAATTGATAACATTGTGTGCAATTTGTGTGCAAAAGGTAGAAAATATATAATAATGATAATACTATATATACTATATGTTTCAATTCTCTTGAGACCTTAGTTTATTTAGAAAAATTATAGTATTACATAGTGTTAAATAATACTATAAATACCAAAAAAAAGAGAACATGTGGTTCGGGTAAAAAGTACAAGAATTGTTGTGGAAAGCAGTAAAAAATAAAGGTGTTAACAATGATTTAAAGTGTTAACACCTTTTTAAATTTAATTGAATAGCAATTAATAATTATTAAAAAAGATTTAGTAATATCAAAAATAATAGTTTGTAGTTATAGATTCGTTATCCAGATTTTAATTTGGTCAAATTCGATCAAATTAAAAATGAGTATGGTAAAAACATATATCTGTATTAACTAATTAGTTAAAAAAATATATAGACTAGGGGATCACTTTACAAATAAAAAAATTTTGTATATAATATTGCACTAAAACGTGAAAAAAATGTTAGTATTAGAAAGAAGGATGATTATGAAACACATTGATGTTTTATATGCAACAAATCATAATTATTTACCAAATACATTAGCGTCCATTTTATCGCTTGTTCGAAATTCTCTTCTTAACCAAAATGAATATTTTACAGTTCATATGATAATAGAAAATTTAACTTTACATGATCAAAATTTAATTGAAAATGTAAAAAAACTATGTCCAAATTTGACGCTAAATGTCTATAATTTGGAAAAATATAATATTAAAACATATGGCATTCCTGATTGGCAACAGACACAGGTTGCTAATTCTAGGCTTTTTTTTCAAGATATTTTAGGTGATGCGGTATACGAAATTGATAAATTATTATATTTAGATGCTGATACAATTGTTGTTGGAGATTTATCTCCTATAGAAAATATGAAAGGTTTGATTTGCGCTGTTGAAGATGTTCTTCCAGATATATATGCAAAGAGTTTAAATTTATCAAAATATTATAATTCGGGTGTTTTATTGTTTGATGTTCCAAATTGGATAAAACAAAAATCACAGGAACAAATTAAGGAATATATTCAAACACATTCTTTAATTCAATTAAAATATCCTGATCAAGATATTTTAAACATTGTTTTTAATCAACAAATTTCAAATCTTCCTAAATCTTATAATTTACATTCGTTCGTATATGCTTTAAAAGATCACGCACTAAGTCAATATTGTAATCATCGTAAACTTAGTTTTGAAGATATTATAGAGGCAAAAAATAATCCTAAAATATTACATAGTACTGGTTTTTTAGGAATTAAACCATGGATGATAAATCGAATTCATCCTTATTCTGATATATTTAATGAATATCTTTATAAAGTAGATCCTAATTATGAAGCTAAGAAACCTAATGGAATAAAAGGTATTTTAGTTCAGTGTCCACAATTATTTTACTTATTATATAATATAAACTTGTATCTTCCTGTTAGTATGAATTCGAAATATTATGGTGTTTTACCAAATTCAATAGATAGTTCTGATATATCTGATGATTCTACTTTTCAAAAACGCATTGAACAACGTAAATTAATTAGAAAATAAATTTTAATATAATCATGTGATGAAATTCCATGATTTTTATTTTAAAAATAATGGTGTTCAAAATTTAAAAAATATGATATAATTATTAGCGAAGGCAATTTTAAAGTTATGAAATCGTCTTTATTATTAAAGTTGTAGAAAGTAGGATATTTTATGAATGAAAGTAAAAAAATGTTAATAGTGGTAGGTGCAGTAGTTTTTGTTATTTTAGGAATTTTTGGGTTTGCTTTAACAGAAAGTAAAGCATCAGAACAAATGTATAATGATTTTGAGGCTGCATTAAATGGAAGTGAAAATAAATTAGTCTATATTGGTTCATCAACTTGTGGCTATTGTCAATTATTAAATCCTAGTCTAGAAGATATGAAAGAAAGATATAATTTTGATTATTTATATATTGACGCAAATGAAATAAGTTCTGGGTATTTAAAAAAGATATTAGCTGAATTAGAATTGTCAAGTTTAGGTACACCATATTTGGCCATAGTTTCAAATGGTGAAATTGTTGATACTCAAAATGGATACTCTGATTATGATATAACATTTAAATTTTTACAAGATAATGAAATAATTGGTAAAGATGAAAAATTATTATTAAATTATATTGATTATGAAGAATATGAAAAGTTGTTAAAATCAGATGAAAAAAATGTAATAGTTGTAGGACAAAGTACTTGTAGTTATTGCGTTCAAGCAAAAGTTATTTTAAATGAAATTGTCGAAGAAGAAGATGTTACAATTAATTATTTAAATATTTCTTATTTAACAGAAGAAGAAGGAACAGAATTTGAAAGTAGTTTAGAATATTTTGAAGGATCTTGGGGTACTCCTGTTATGATGATTGTACAAGATGGTAAAATGGTTGATATTATTGAACAATTCGTGGAAAAAGAAGAATATGTTGAATTCTTAAAAGATAACGGAGTAATCAAATGATATATGAACAAGCGTTAGCTTTTAAGAGAAAATATCCAAAAACAATTGCTTGGAGATTAAAAGAACATAGTAAAATAGCACAAATGCATATAAATCCCGATGAAAAAGTTAAATATGTATTTGCATGTCAAAAAAATCATCGCTCATATGAGATTTTTAGGACATTTATTATTGTTATCACAGACAAAAGAATAATAGTTGCTCAAAAACGATTATTATTTGGTTATTTGTTCATTTCTGTAACTTCTGATATGTATAATGATTTAACTGTTATGATGGGATTATTGTGGGGAAAAGTATGCATAGATACTGTTAAAGAAGTTATAGTATTATCTAACATTCAAAAAGAAGCGTTGCCTGAAATAGAAACTGCTATTTCACAGACTATGATGGATATAAAAGTAGAATGTAATAGAAAAAGCAAAGGTTTACATATGTAGACTTTTTGTTTGCTTTTATTTAAATATTGTGATATTATAAAGATGGAGATGGTAAATTTGGCAAAGAAAATAAAAAATATAGATGATGAATATATTGATGTTGAAGTTATAAGATATTTTTTAAATAATGATACAGAATATTTAATATATTCTTTAAACGAAATTGATGAATCAGGTTATACCAAATTGTATGCTTCAAAAATAATTGGATCAAGAGCTTGTATGATTACTGATAGCGATGAATGGAATATAATTAAAGAAATAATAAAAGAAGTTGTAAGGTGTAATCGCGATGGTAGTGAATTAAATATCATAGATTTAAATGAAGATAATTTAAATGATATTGTTTTACAAGATACTAGGGTATTTAAACTTCAAGGAAATTTGGTAAATTTGTTATCCGAAAACAAAAAGGTTAGTAAACAAATTGTGGAGGAAAATGAAGAATTATTAGAAGATGTACCAGAAGAAGAAATATTAGAAGAAAATTACGAAGAACTATATAATATTGAATTAGAAAAAAATAAAGAATTAGAAAAGCAATTAAATGAATATAAAGAAATTATAAGCAAAATAAAAGAAATAGTAGAATAAACTACTATTTTTATTTTGATTTTCATAAAATTAGGTGAGGTGAATGTATGAAAAATGCCTTGAATTATTATTACAATTTAAATGTTGAAACTATTCACCAAAAAAATAAAAATTATTATTTTAAAACAAGAAATTCTCAATTTTTATTGTTAGAATGTTCAAATGATGACATAAACGAAATATACACTTTAAATATTTATTTAATTAAAAATTATCCTTTTAACAAAATAATAATAAACAAAGATAATAAAGTATTGACATTAATAAATGAAAAAAGCTATATTTTACTAGAACTAGTTACTAATAATAAAGATATAACTTTAAATGATATAATTTCTATTAATAATATACCAATAATTAAGATAGATAAATTAAGAAGAGATAATTGGTATGTTTTATGGTCTAATAAAATAGATTATTTTGAATATCAAATAAGTCAAATAGGGAAAAAATTTCCGATTATTAGAGAAAGTATTAATTATTATATTGGATTAGCTGAAAATGCGATATCCTTAATTAAAAAGGTTGATAATAATGTATATTTAAGTTTATCTCATAAGCGGATTAACAATTACTTTGATCTATATAATCCTTTAAACTTAATAATAGATATTCGAGTAAGAGATATATGTGAATATTTTAAATATTGTTTTTTTAATAACAAAGATATATATGAAGAATTAAATTTATTTTTAAATTATAATAAATTAAGTGATAGTGAGCAAATATGTTTTTTAGCTCGAATGCTATTTCCAACATATTATTTTGATTTATATGAAAAAATAATCACAAATGAAATTAAAGAAGAAGAAATAAAAAAAATTATTTCTAAAGTTGATAAATATGAACAATTATTAAAACATATTTACTTTAACTTTAAAAATAATAATTTGTATATAGAATGGTTAGAAAATGTTAATTAACATTAATAACTTCCTTAACTTCTGGAACTTCACTTTTAATTGCAGCTTCAATGCCTTCTTTTAAAGTAAAATCAAGCATGTGACAATTTGAGCAAGCTCCAATCATTTTAATATAAACAATATTATCTTCATATTTTACAAATTCGATATTACCACCATCGTTAATTAAGAATGGTCTTAAATGATCGATAATATCAATTATTATTTCTTTTTTGTCCATTTCAATCACCGAAAATATTATATATTAGTTTTTTGATAAAGTAAAGTAAAATTAGCTAAAATTGTCTTAAATTTATGATAAATTCCTATTATAAGTTTACTTATGAATAATTCCTAAAATTCTACAACAAAATGTAGA
>CALVXO010000014.1 GCA_944371325.1 uncultured Bacilli bacterium
GCACAAACATATCACGATGGAAAATGGGTTATGTTTGATATAACTGATAACTCAATATTAGAGGATTTAAAAAAATTGCTTTTAATTAAAAGAAAACCTAATAGAAAGTAATATATGTTATGTGATAAATAAATTTGTTGAAAAGATGGGATGGAAAATTTATATGTTAGTAAGTAAAATAATAAGTAGCATTATTGAAATAATTTTAATTAGTTCTTTACCATTTATTTGGTGGTTAATATCAGCAAAGAAAAAAGAAAATTTTTTTAATTGGATTGGCTTAAAAAAAATAGAAAATAAAAAAACAACATTGATAAATACAATCATAATATCATTAGTTTTTATGACTGTATCTATTCTTACTCTTTATTTGATAAAAGATATTGAAACAGCTACATCTGAATTCAAAGGATTAGGAATAAGTGCCTTACTACCAGCACTTATATATGCTATATTTAATACTTCCTTACCTGAAGAAATATTTTTTAGAGGGTTTTTATTAAAAAGATTATCAAATAAATTTGGATTTAGAGTTGCAAATGTAATTCAAAGTATAATATTTGGACTACTACATGGAATAATGTTTTTTAGTTTAGTTGGAATTGTTAAAGCAATGATTATTATATTACTTACAGGAATAGTTGCTTATGCTATGGGATATGTAAACGAAAAAAAAGCAAATGGCTCAATTTTGCCTAGTTGGATCATACACGCATTATCAAACATATTCGCCTCAATTATAGCAATGTTTTCTATTATATAAATTACAATTTATAGAGTAGATTTAAATCTACTTTTTTCTTAGGGTGAAAACATGATATAATATAATAGATTTATGAAGGAGTGACAAGTATGAGCAAAAATAAAAATGAGGGGGTTAATAAAATTGGTATCAACTGGTATCCAGGTCATATGGCAAAAACTAAAAGACTAGTAAAAGAACAATTAGATTTAATAGATTTAGTTTATGAAGTAATAGACGCAAGAATGCCTTATTCATCTAAAATAAAAGATATCGATGAAGTTATTAAAAATAAACCAAGAATTTTAATAATGACTAAATATGATTTATGTGATAAAAAGGAAACGGATAAATGGATTAAATATTATGAAGAACAAGGTTATAATGTTTTACCAATCGATTTAGAGAATAAGCCAAATTTAAAACCATTATTTAATTTAACTAACAAAATAATGGAAGAAAAAAATATAAAAAGAGAAAAAAAAGGTTTATTAAAAAGAAGAACTAGGGTGTTAATAATAGGTATTCCTAATGTCGGCAAATCAACTTTATTAAATAGATTAGTAGGTAAAAAAGCGGTTGATGTAGGTAATAAACCAGGAGTTACAAAACAATTAAATTGGATTAGAATAAATGATCAATTAGAGTTATTAGATACTCCAGGTATTTTATGGCCTAAATTAGATGATCAACAAGTAGCTTTAAATCTTGCTAGCCTAACAGCAATTAAAGAAGAAATATTACCTTTGTTTGATGTATGTGAATATATTTTAAATACTTTATATAAATACTATAAAGACAAACTAAAAGAAAGATATGGTATTATAGAATTAACTGAAGACATAATTGATACATTTGATATAATTGGTAAAAAAAGAGGTTGTTTAATTAAAGGTGGACAAGTTGATTATGATAAAGTAATTAATGTTATAATAAACGATATTAAAAATGGTTATATAAAAAATATAACTTTTGATAGGATTGATGAAATTGGATAAGAATGTTTTAGTTTTAGCTTATTTAGGGGATAGTGTTTTTGAAATAATAGTTAGAAAATATTTAGTAGATCAAGGTATTAATAAAGTAAATATATTACAAAAAGAAGCAATTAAATATGTAAGTGCGAAAGGACAATGTAAATTTGTAACTAAATTAATTGAAGATAACAAATTAACTAGTGATGAATTAGAAATTTTTTATAGAGGAAGAAATCATAAATCTAATAGTCATCCTAAAAATACCGATATTATAACTTATAAATATGCAACAGGTTTTGAAGCAATAATAGGTTACTTATATTTAAAAAAAGAATATAAAAGAATTGAAGAAATAGGAGAGTTATTATGTACGTATATGGTAAAAATGTAGCAAAAGATATTAACAGTAAAATAGAAAAAGTTTATGTCGCTAATAATTTTAAAGACAAAGAAATACTTAAGAATATTAAAGCACCTATAGTTTATGTTGATAGAAATAAATTAGATAAAATGGTTGATGGAGTTCATCAAGGAATTGTTTTAAAAATAGCTGATTATGAATATAAAGATATAAGTGAATTAAATAGTGATATTGTTGTTATGCTAGATCATTTAGAAGATCCACATAATTTTGGAGCAATTATCAGAACTTGTGAAGCAGCCGGTGTTAAAGATATAATAATTCCTAAAGATAGAAGTGTAAAAGTTAATAGTACTGTTATGAAAACAAGTGCTGGATGTTTAGATCGAGTAAATATTTATGAAGTAACTAATTTAGCGCAAACAATAAATTATCTTAAAAAAAACAATTATTGGATTATAGGAACAGATATGGAAGGAACTGATTATAAACAAATTGATTATAAAGGGAAAATTGTTATAATAATAGGTAATGAAGGAAATGGTATGAGTAGAATAGTAAAAGAATCTTGTGATTTTATAGCAACAATTCCAATGCAAGGAGAAGTTAATAGTTTAAATGCTTCGGTTGCAGCAGGTATTATAATATTTGAAGCAAGGAGGTAGTTATGAATTATAAAGAATTTAATGATTATGAATTACTAGAACATATTTATAGTTGTAACGAGGATGCTAATGAAATAATGATATATAAGTATCGTCCTTTAACTGTTAATTTAGCAAAAAAATTAATCAAATATTGTAATGGGGGAATTGATTTAAATGATTTAATCCAAGAAGGATTAGTTGGTTTAAATGAAGCTATTAAAACATTTAGAGAAGATAAAGAAACTAATTTTGGAACTTATGCTAAATTATGTATTGAAAGAAGAATGTATAGTTTAGTTAAAAGTACTAGAACATATAAAAATAAAATATTAAATGAATCTATTTCTTTAGAAGATGATGATGAAAATAATATTGATAAATTTTTAGTAGATAATTCAAATAATCCCTCTGATATGGTTGAAGAAAATGATTATCAAGAAAAAATATTAAGTGAATTAGACAAACAATTAACAGATTTAGAAAAGCAAGTATTTGAACTTAAGAAAAACTATTTTAATTATAAAGAAATAGCTGAAATATTAGAAAAAGATCCTAAGGTAATTGATAATACCTTACAAAGAATAAAAACAAAATTAAAAAAAATAATGAAAGAGATATAAAATGAAAGATTATTTTTTAAGATTAGTAAAACAAAATGTTTTTCCTGGGTGTAATTATGCTATTATAAGTAATGATGAAGAAATCGGAAGCGTTGGAAATAAAGCTTTGTTTCCTAAAATAGAAAAAAATAATATTGATACTTTATATGATTTGGCTTCTTTAACCAAAGTAATTGTTACTAATACCTTAATTACCAAATTGCTACAACATAATAAGATAAATTTAAATGATGAAGTAAAAAAATATTTGCCAAGATTTAAATATAAAAATATAACAATATATCATTTATTAACTCATTCTTCTGGGCTGATATCTGATGTTAATTGGAATGAAGTGCATAATAAAAAAGAATTGATTGATTTTTTTTATAATAAAGAATTATTTTATGAAACTTCAACTGATGTTATTTATTCTGATTTAAATTTTATTTTTCTAGGTTTTATAATTGAAAAAATTTATGGTAAATCTTTGGATGTAGTTGCATATGAAGAAATATTTAAGCCATTAAATATGAAAAATACAATGTTTAATCCTAAATTTAAAGATAAATGTGCTCCTACCGAAGTTACTTCTGAAAGAGGAGTTGTTAGGGGCATAGTTCACGATGAAAAAGCATGTATGCTAGGTGGCGTTTGTGGTTCTGCAGGTTTATTTTCCAACATCGAAGATTTAATAAAGTTTGTGAAAATGATTTTAAATGACGGAATGGTTAATAATAAACAATTTATAAAAAAAGAATATATTGATTTATGGTTTAAACCTATGGTAATAGGAAAGAAAAAAAACATTAAATCAATTGGTTGGGGTGTTGGTAAAGGTAATGTAACTGGTTCTTTTTGCAGTGATAATACAATTTTTCATACAGGTTTTACAGGCAATACTTTGATTATTGATAGAGATAATAAAATTGGTTTTATATTTTTGTCAAATAGGATACATCCAACTAGAGATAATAAATTATTAATTTCCAAAAGAAGATATATAGCAAATTATATTTTTAAAAAAATAAAAAAGTAATAATTTACTTTTTTATTTTACTATCCAAGCATTTGGTAAATATCTTTCGCCCGTATATCCGAAACCACGAGGATCGTTAATAAGTTCATTATTTATAGTTAGAGCAGATGATCCACCACCATCTAAGTTTGCTGCGTTATAGGCTCCATATTTTTCAAATAAAGTTATCATATCAGCAATAGATATTCCATTACTACCATTTGCTCCTCGACCATCAATTACTAAAAACAAAACAATTCCATCTTTTCTTTGAGCTATAGCTGTTCTATTAGCATATCCCCAACCACCATTACCGGATACTTCTGCTGGTATACCATTTACAATTAAGAAAGGTCCAAATGTCATTGCATCAACCATGCCGTCTTTAATTGCTTCTTCAGCACTATCTGTAGTTAAAATTAATACATGATCTTTGTTAAATCCAATTAATCCTCCACCATGTCTATTTGGGGCTCCAACTGATGTTACTTTTCCATCTTGAATAACAGTACCTGTTGGAATTAATTCTTTATTTTTTATGGAAAATCCACTAGCATTAATCGCAACAAGTGCATTTTGCGTTTTACTTAATTCAGTTAATTTTTGACCACCAAGTTTAATAAATGAAGAAGTTACTAATTCAACTCTAGAAGCATCATAAATTGCTACTAAATATCCACTATAATTATTTTCATCTATCTCAATTAATTTATATAATGTTCCTTCTTCTCTTTCTAGTACTTGTTGTTCATAAATTGAATCATAGTTTTCTTTAGGATCTTCGGGTGTACCAATTTGTGAAGCATCGGTATTATTATTACCTTCAATAATACTATTATTTTTTAATACTTGTAATATTGCTTTATCGGAATACAAAACATTTGCAAAATATTGATGATTTCCAGTTGCTAAAGCAGTAGTTACAAACCAATTTCTAAAAGTAGGAAAGGGGCCATATACTACAAATAAAAATATTATTATAAATAGATCAATAATTGCAAATATTATTGTCTTTTTTTTAATTTCCTTCATCTACAACACCCCTTAATATATATGGATCTAAATAAGAGCCGCTTCCTTTTTCAATTTTAATTTGATTATTAATATATATAGCAGGTCTTATGTAATGTAAATTATTTATATCGTCTTCAAATAATTTTTTATCTTCATTTATAATAAAAATAGTTGAATTACTATTTACACTTCTTGTAAAAGTAAATACATTTCCACTATCATATACAAATGGTTCAGCTATTGACAATAATCCAACATATGCATTGATACTTTCTTTATAAGTTGTAGTGTAATCATTGTTTGAAGCACCATAATAAAAAGGTCCTTCTACTATAAAATCTTTTTCTTTAAAGTTATTATAATAGTTATTATTTAAGTAATATAATAAACCATTTTCGTTATTTATTTCAGGTAAATTAGTATATTGATTGTATTGTGATTGATAAATTGTATCATTTTCTTTAATATATTCTTCACTAACTATTTTGATTTTATTTTCATCTTTAGTAACAACACGCCATAAACTATCATTTAATTTTAAATATTCTCCAACATAAATATCTTTTAATAATTCAGGCTCATGATTTAAAATTATATATGGATTATCAATAGTACCATTACCATCTAATACATTAACATCATTTTTTAAAGTAATAACTGGTCTAATTTCATGATTTGTATCATTACTAGTTAATTCTGTTTTACCGTCTATTGATATATACCAAGATTTGTTTCCATTAGTGTTTGTTGTCCAAAAATGTGTTCCGTTATTTAGATAACTATTTTCTCCGCCGGCTTTAATATAATCATCAATACTTAGTAAAGAAATATTATAATCGTTATTTGTTTCATTACAACTTGCTTTATCAATTGTATCAAATTTATCTAAACAAATAGTAGTATTTTCTAAATAATCATTGTTTAAAGTAAATATACCAGTGTTATCTTCATTAATATAATTTAACCATTTATTAATTTGGGAATCAAGATAATTATCTTCACCATAAGAAAGAGAAATTACTGGCTCTTCACTTATTAATGTGATCGTATTATTTTCATTTACTTTAACAATTCTCCATAAATATCCCATAAATTTTATATAATTATTTTTTGCATCATTTGCAAATCTATAAACATTATTTTCATTTATTAATGTTGGTTCTATTTCATATTTAGTTGTTCTTTGTTTAATTTGTTCTGCTAACAGACTAGAATAATTAGTATTTTTATCATTTAAAATTTTATAATAAACTAATCTTCCTAAATAATAAAATCCAAAAATCAATATAATAACAATACTAACATAATTAAATATTTTTTGCTTTTTTTCACTATTCATATCCTTACTCCTTATTTTTTAAATTATATCAAATTAAAGTAAATTAAACAATAATTATATTGTAGAAATTTTATTTATATGGTATTATATAGACAGTAGGTGGTACAATGTTTGATAAAGATAAATTAAAAGATAATACCATTTTAATTGTTATTTTGATAGCAATAGTTGTTGTACTTGCTATAATAGATATGTTTATTAGTAATAACGACAATTTATTTACGTCGTTAAGCGATGAACAAATAAAAGTAAATAAACTTGTTATAAATGAAATTATGACTTCTAATAAAGGTTCATATGCTGATATAAATGGTAATACATACGATTGGATAGAATTATATAATGGGTATGATGAAGATGTTGATTTATCTAATTATACTTTAAGTGATGAAGAATCTGGTAAAGCTAAATGGATATTTCCAAATGTTACTATAAAAAGTAAAGAATATTTAATTATTTATTTATCTGGAACAAATAGTGAAGGATTATACGCTAATTTCGCTCTAAATAAAGAAGGAGGAGAATTAGTAACATTAAAAAAACCAAATGGTAAAGTAGTAGATTCTGTAAGAACAGAAAGTTTAGATAAAAATACAACAATGGTTAGAAATAGTGATGGAGTTTGGGGCATAACAAATGAAATAACTCCGGGATATGATAATAATCAAGAAGGAAGAAAACAATATTTAGAGTCATTAAAATTAGAAAGTGATGCTTTAGTAATTAATGAATTTCTTTCTAATAACAAAGGTAATTATAATATAAATGGTGAATTTTTATCTTATATTGAAGTAAAAAACACTAGTGATGAAACAATAAATTTAAATAATTATTTTTTATCAGATGATGCTTCAGAACCATTTTCTTGGAGATTACCTAATATTGAATTAAAAAGTAATGAAGTATATTTATTTTATACTACAGATTTAAATAATGAAAATAATACAGATTTTACATTGAATAAAAAATCAGGTACAGTTATTTTATCTAAAAATAATAAAATAGTAGAACAAGTTGATTATACTAATGTAACTGGTGGTTATGCTTACGTTAAAGTTGATGGCAAATTTTATGAAGGAATTAATATTAGTCCTAGTTATGATAATACAGTAGAAGGTGTAAAAGAATTTAATAAAAATAATCGAAGAAATCCTAATGATTTGATAATTAATGAAGTTATGTCTAGTAATAATTCTTATTTAGCGCAAAATGGTGGAAATTACTATGATTGGATAGAACTATATAATAATAGTGATAAAACAATTAATTTAGGAGATTATACAATTACTACTGATGTAGACAATATTAATTTATATAATTTAGAAGATAAAGAATTAAAACCTGGTGAATATTATATTTTAATGGCTTCTGGTAACATTGAAAATAGTAATAGTAGTTATAAACATACTAATTTTAAAATATCACCAACAGAAAGTTTATATTTATATAAAAATAATAAATTAGTTGATTCTATATTTATATCAAATATTCCTATAGGATATAGTTATGGAAGAAATGAAAATAATGGATTTTATTATTTTGAAGATCCAACCCCAGGTAAAAAGAATGGCAATGGTATATCTGAAATAGCGTATACTCCAACTTTTGATGTTAATCCAGGAGTATATAATGATATAGATAATTTAACTGTCAAAATAGATGGTACAGGGACTATATATTATACTTTAGATGGTAGTAAGCCAACTACTGATTCTAAAGTATATAATGGTCCTATTGTTTTATCAAAAACAACAGTTCTTCGAGCAATAAATTATGAAAAAGGGAAAAAAACAAGTGAGATAATGACTGCATCTTATGTTATTAATGAAAATCACACTATGTCTGTTTTATCGGTTTCGATGACTCCTAGTGATTTTAAAAGAATACTTAGTTCTGGTGCAAGTAATTTAACTTTACCTGCTCATGCTGAATTATATGAAGACGGTAAAAGTTTTTCTATCGATTGCGGAATAAGATTGTTTGGTGGAAGTACTAGATATATAAATAAAAAAAGTTTTGCTCTTAAATTTTCTTCTAAATATGGTCCATCTAGTTTAGAATATAGAGTATTCGATAATAGAGAAATAACCGAATATAAATCATTAGTGCTTAGAAGTGGTTCACAAGATAGTGCTTTTACAATGTTTAGAGATGAATTAGCGACTTCTATTATGGATGATTATGGAACAGTAGATGTTCAAGCATATAAGCCAATTATTTTATATATTAATGGTGATTATTGGGGTATTTATTATATTAGAGAAATGGTTGATGAAGATTTTATTGAAAGTCATTATAATGTTGATGGTAGTTATTCTAATATAGTAAGAATTGATGGTGAAGTAAAATATGGAAGCCGTGATTTTTTCTCTAAGTTATTATCTTTCGTAAAAAATAATGATATGTCAAATAATGATAATTATAATAAAGTAAAAGAAATGTTAGATATTGAAAACTATATTGATTTTTGGATAGGGGAGTTATATACTACTAATAATGATATTGTTAATTTAAGGTATTTCAATAATTCATTATTAGACAATGGTAAGATTAAAATGATTTTTTATGATTTTGATTACGCTTTTTATAATCATAGTTTAAATTATTTAACATGGATGTTAGATCCTAATGGTATGGGGGAATACAAATATGATAATACCTTACTTATTAGATTAATGAAAAATAAAGAATTTAAGCAGTTATTTTTAGATAGATTATCTTATAATATGAATAATGTTTGGACAGATGAAAATGTTTTAAATCGATTTAATGAATTAAAAAAATTGTTAGAGCCAGAGATGCCACGTAATCAAGAACGTTGGGGTTATACGATGGATACTTGGTATAAAGAATGTGAAAAGTTAGAAAATTATATTAAAAAAAGAAGAAGTTATATGTTAAATAGTATCAAATGGTATTATGGGTTAACTAGTAAGGAGATGGAAAAATATTTTGAAAACGTATAGACATGAATTAAAATTCATTTTAAATAAAACTTATGCTCAAATATTAAAACATCGCCTAGCAATGATAATGGAAGTAGATAAAAATTCTATTAATCAGGATAATACTTATTTTATCAGAAGTTTATATTTTGATGATGTTAATAATAGTGCTTATTATGAAAAAGTTGATGGTGTAGAAAAAAGAAAGAAATACCGCATACGTATTTATAATTTAGATGATTCATTTATTAGATTAGAACGAAAAGATAAAGATCGAGATATGACTCATAAAGCACAAACAAAAATAACCAAAGAAACATATCAAAAGATAATTGATAATAATTTAAATGATATAGATTTAACTGATGAATTATTAAACGAATTTGTAACAGCAATAAAAACTAAAGGTTTAAAACCAGCTGTAGTAGTTGATTATCAAAGATTAGCTTATACTTATCCTTTATTTGATACAAGAGTAACCTTTGATGAAAATATAAAATCAGGTAGATTTAATAATGATTTATTTAGTGATAACTATATGACATATGATGTTTTAAATGATAATGAAACAGTATTAGAAGTAAAATTTAATGAAATATTACCAAGTCATATTGCTTCAGTTATTATGAATATACCAACAGTAAAACAAGCGATTTCCAAATTTGCTTTATGTTATGAGAAAAAGGAGATTTAGTTATGGGATTTTTAGATTTAATAAAAAATGGAGTAGTAGAAGAATTTACTGGAACAATATCAACTTTAGATTTATTTTTATCTTTATTAGTTGCATTTGTTTCAGCAATCTTTATAACAATTATTTATAAAAAAACATATACAGGTGTTTCTTACACCAAATCATTTGTGTTATCAATTATTTTATTAGCAATGGTAACATCATTAGTAATTAGAACAATTAATTCTAACTTAGCGTTATCATTAGGTATGGTTGGTGCTTTATCAATTGTTCGTTTTAGAACAGCAGTCAAAGATCCAATAGATACAGTATTTATGTTTTGGGCAATAGCAGCTGGAATAATGGCCGGTGCTGGTTTATATTTAATTACTATTATAGCATGTGCTTTATTAGGAGTATTTTATTTAATAAGTTACTCTAAAATGTTTAAACCAATTGAAAAATACTTATTAGTTATTAATACAAATAAAAAAAATTCAGTTGAAGTATCTAAAATATTTATTAATAAAAATTGTGTTTTAAAAACTCAATCAATAAAAAAAGATAATGTTGAATTAACATATGAAGTAACGGGTAGAGAATTTGCTAATTTAATGTTAGAATTAAAAGATAATGAATTAATTGAAAGCATGCATATGATTAGTATAAATTAAAAACAAGTTTTATAATTTAACTTGTTTTTTATTTAATTCGATTTCAGGATAGCCATAATCTCTTAATATTTCATTACCTTTAAGGAATTGATCTATTAATGTTTTTCCATCAATGTCTTTAAAAATAAATTTGTCATCAACGTTAGTTAAAGTTCGGTAAAAACTATTTCCAAATAAATAAGCACTTTCTTCGGTCAATTTAATAAATCCGTTTTGTAAAAATTTTAACAATAGTTGTGGATTTATTTGCCTTGCATAATGAAAAGGAGATCTACTTTTAACTCTTAAATGATTGATGTATAATTCTTTAAATTCATGATCTAAGTATAAAAATTGAATATATGTTGGATCAATTATATATAATCCGTTTTCTTTAAAATCAGCAACAATAAAACTATGACCAACCACATTACTTGCTACACATCTATTGGTAATGCAAGGATATATTTTAACATTTAGTTTTTGTAAATATCTACCAATTAAACCTTGAACTAAATCACATTTATTTTCAAAAGTTTCACTATTAACGATTTCATTAATACTTTGAATTATATATTTTAATAAAGTGATTAATTCTTCTTCTGTTATATGTTCATTATTTATTAATTTGTTTTCTATTTCATTCATATTATCACCAATAATATAATATCAAATAATAAGCACAAAGTATAGTTTTGTATTGTAATTTTTTTATATTTGTGTTATATTACGTTATGTAGAAAAAGAGGAAGATTATGGAGAAACAAATTAATTTATCTTTTTATCAAATTATGATGTTTGTTATAGAATTATCAAAAAAGAAAAAAGATAATCCAAGTTTAAATGATAATATAGCTAATGCTTTTATGAAACAAATGCTTCAAAGAACAATAGAATTAGATTTTAAATGTTCATCATTTATATTAAGTTTTAAGGGATTATTTAAGCCATACACTATTAGTCCAAGTATGTATAATTATTTAGTAAATATTACTGGTGTAAATCCATTAGATAAAAAACAATATGCTAGTTATATTCCTAAAATAAAACTTTTGGAAGAAGAAATCTTAAATGATTCAACTTTAGATGATGATAAAAATTATCAAGAAAAAATTAAAATAAAAAATTAATGACTATTTTAAATCATTAATTTTTTTAATAGATAAATTAATTACTTTTGATATTTTTTCTAAATCCAAATTTAATTCTAACATCCTTTTAGCAATTTAATTACTTTTTTTCGTTAAACCTTTTTCTGTTCCTTGATTAAGAGTTTCATATAAAATTTCTTCATTATTACATCCTACTAGTTATATTCGACAAAAGTATGTTAATTTCCTACAAATTTATAAAAAATGTTAAAACAATTGACAAAATAGAAAACGTATGATATTATTTATGTAGACACAGAAAAGTGTTTTTATTTTGAAAAAATTTCATATAATTTAAGAGGTGAATTATGAGTAAAAAAGATGAAAAAACTACTAAAAAAGTAAGTACATCAAAAAAAGAAGAAAAAGTTTCAAAAAAAGACAAAGTTTCAAAAAAATCTAAAAACACAAAAAAGATAGCTAAAAAAGAAAAAGTTAAAAAAGAAATGTTTTTAACAGGTGTAAAAAAGGAAATGGGCAAAGTTCGTTGGCCATTAAAAAAAGAAATGATTAAATATTCAATCGCAACTTTATCATTTATAATTTTCTTTGGTTTATTCTTTACTTTAGGTGATTTGATTATCGCAGGATTTAAAATGTTGGTGGGATAATGGAAAAAGAATGGTATGTAGTAAACACCTATTCAGGTCATGAAAGTAAAGTAAAAGAAAAATTAGAGATGCGTGCTTCTAGTATGGGACTTGAAGATTATATCTTTAGAGTAGTAGTTCCAGAGCAAACAGAAGTAGAATATAAAGATGGGGTTAAAAAAGAAAAAGTTAAAAAAATGTTTCCAGGTTATATATTAGTTGAAATGATTATGACTGATGAAGCTTGGTTTGTTGTAAGAAACACACCAGGTGTAACTGGATTTATTGGTAGTAGTGGTAAGGGTGCTAAGCCTTTTCCATTAACGCCAGCAGAAGTTGATAAAATATTAGGCTCAATGGGAATGAGTAGATTAGATATTGCTAATGAATTGAAAATCGGTGACCAAGTTAAAGTCGTTGATGGACCATTCGCTAATATGTATGGAAAAGTAACAAGTATCAATTTTGAAAAACAACAAGTTGAGGTTGCTTTAGACTTATTTGGCCAAGAAACTAATGTTGAATTAGAATTAACACAAATTTCTAAAGCATAACTATTTACAAATTTAAAAAAAAGTGTTATTATTATTTCGCTATATATTTTATTATATAGATGTGGGAGATTGATTTTAAGCGGATGATCATTATAACCACAACGCGAAAAATTAAATTTAGGAGGTGTTTTCGTGGCAAAACAAATAGCAAGTAAAGTTAAATTACAAATTCAAGCAGGTAAAGCGACTCCAGCGCCACCAGTTGGTACTGTTTTAGGTCCAAAAGGAATAAACCTACAAGAATTTTGTACAAAATATAATGATGCAACTAGAGACAAGATGGGAGATGTATTACCAGTTGAAATTACTATCTATGATGATAGAAGTTTCGATTTCGTAATTAAAACTCCTCCTGCAGCATTCTTAATTAAAAAAGCAGCTAAAGTAAAAGCAGGTTCAGCTAAAGGTAAAAACGGAATCGTTGGTTCAATTACAAAAGACCAATTAAGAGAAATTGCTGAAACAAAATTACCAGATTTAAATGCTTATACTGTAGAAGATGCAATGAAAATTGTTGAAGGTACAGCTTTAAATATGGGTATTGAAGTTAAATAATGTATGAAATTATTAGAATTATTTTAACAATTGTTATTGTAACTATAACTTTTCTTTTAACAAATTATCTTGGTTTATTTGGCTTTTTAATAGGTATATTTCTATTAGGAATTACGTTTTATATTACAAAGAAAAGTAAACCTAGTTTAATAAGAGTTATAACCGTAACAATATTGTCAATTTTAATAATTACAATATTAGTAATAATAATTAATTTAATGATTAATTATTTAAATTTATAACATAGATTAATTCTATGTGGAAGGAAAAATCCGCTAGACCACATAAGGAGGTAAGAAAATGAAGAAAGGTAAAAAATATGTTGAAGCAGCTAAATTAGTTGAAAAAAACAAATTATATACTAAAGAAGAAGCTATCGATTTAGTTAAAAAAACATCAACAACTAAATTTGATTCATCTGTTGAAGTAGCTATGTCTTTAAACTTAGATACTAAAAAAGCTGATCAACAATTAAGAGGTACTATTTGTTTACCAAATGGTACAGGAAAAACTAAAAAAATCTTAGTTATTGCAAAAGGACCAAAAGCAGCTGAAGCTAAAGAAGCAGGAGCTGACTATGTAGGAGATATGGATTATTTAGAAAAAATCGAAAAAGAAAATTGGTTTGATTTTGATACATTAATCGCAACTCCAGATATGATGCCTCAATTAGGTAAATTGGGTAAAATTTTGGGTCCAAAAGGTTTAATGCCAAACCCTAAAACTGGAACAGTAACTATGGATATTAAAAAAGCAGTAGAAGAGGTAAAACAAGGAAGAATCGAATATAGAACAGATTCATATGGAAATGTTCATACAATAATCGGTAAAGTAAGTTTTGACTCTAAAAAATTACTTGAAAATTTAGAAGCCTTTGTTTCATTAATTTTAAAAACTAAACCATCAGCTGTTAAAGGAACTTATGTTAAAAATATAAGTGTTTCTTCAACAATGGGGCCTGGTATTAAAATTGATGCAAATTCTTTTGACAAGTAATAAATAATATGTTATAATTAATTTGTTGTGTGAAGTACCGTAGACAGTAGGAGTCGAATAGACTTAATATTTCCTACCGAGGACTTAGAAAAAAGTTTTCTAATGCTCTTACGGTAAGTAAGGGCATTTTAAGTTTTTGAAATGCGGTATTATATAGATAACAAGGAGGTGTAATATGGCAAATCAAAAAATAATTGCTAGAAAGCAAGAAACAGTTAATGAAATAACTAACAAAGTTAAAGAATCATCTTCAACAGTTTTATTCGAATATCATGGTTTAACAGTTAATGAAACTATGGAATTAAGAAAAAAATTAAAAGAATCTGGTTCTGAATATAAAGTATATAAAAATACTTTAGTAAAAAGAGCTTTAGACGGCTTAAATATCGATATGGACTCTGAATTAAATGGACCTAAAGCAATCGCTTTTGGTACTGATGCAGTTGCTCCTATCAAAGTATTAAATGATTTCGCTAAGGATCATCCAGCATTAGTTATGAAAATAGGTTATGTAGATGGTCAAATAGCTGACATTAATATGTTAAAACAATTAGCAAGCATCCCATCAAGAGACGCATTACTTACTATGTTAGCATCTGGATTAATGGGTGTTGTAAAAGATTTATCAATTTGCTTAGATTTATATAGTAAAGATTTAGAAAAATAAGAAAGGAATGATTATAAATGGCAAAATTTACAAAAGAAGAATTTATTAATGGTTTAAAAGAAATGACTATTCTTGAAGTTAAAGAATTAGTAGACGCTATGAAGGAGGAATTTGGTGTTGATCCATCAGCTGTTGCTGTTGCTGCTGCTCCAGCTGCTGCTGTAGAAGAAGGACCATCAACAGTTAGTGTAGTATTAACTGCTGCAGGACCTAACAAAATCGCTGTTATCAAATTAGTTCGTGAAATCACTGGATTAGGATTAAAAGAAGCTAAAGATGTAGCTGATAACGGTGGAGCTGTTAAAGAAAATATTTCAACTGATGAAGCTAATGAATTAAAAGCTAAATTCGAAGAAGCTGGCGCTACTGTTGAATTAAAATAATTAATAAAGCCTGTACGATTTAGTATGGGCTTATTGTGTTTTTAGAAAAGAGGAAGATAAATGAGTTACTATTTTACTAATGATGAAACATTAAAAAGTGAAATAAAAAAAATAAATGTAATTATCAATAATCTTCCTTTTTCTTTTTATACTGATAACGGAGTTTTTTCTAAAAAAGGATTAGACTTTGGCACAAGAACGTTACTAGAAAATTTGCCTGATTTAAAAGGAAATATATTAGATATCGGTTGCGGTTACGGCCCAATCGGTATTTACATTTCTAAAAAAAATAATTTATTAGTTGATATGATTGACATAAACAAAAGAAGTTTAGATTTAGCAGTTAAAAACTCAAAACTAAATAATGCTAAAACAAACATATTTGAAAGTGATTTATATTCAAATGTTAATAAAAAATATGATTATATAGTAACAAATCCCCCTATTAGAGTAGGTAAGAAAATATTATATAAATTACTATTTGAAGCTAAAAATTATTTAAATAAAAATGGTGAACTATGGTTAGTAGTAAATAAAGATCAAGGGGCTAAAAGTTTAGTTAAGGACTTAAGTGAACAATATGAAACTACAATTATTTGTAAAAATAAAGGTTTTTTCATAATTAGAGCAATAAACAATTGACATGTTGATTAAGATTTGGTAAAATTATAAATTGGTGACATGTACTTTTGTTGCATGATAATATAGTGTATAGGGGTGAAAGAGTGGCATATACAATAAAAAAATGTGGAGATTATCGTGAAAGAAGAAATTATGCAAAAACAAAAAATGCAATTGAATTAAACAATTTGTTAGAAATTCAAAAAAAATCTTATGATTGGTTTATGACAGAAGGCATCAAAGAGGTATTTGATGATATTTTTCCTGTAGAAAGTTTTACAGGAAATTTATCGTTGGAATTTGGTGAATTTTCTTTTGATCAATCAAAATATTCAATTAAAGGTTGCAAGGAAAGATATGCAACTTATGCAGCACCTTTAAAAGTTCAAGCAAGACTTTTTAATGGTGAAACTGGTGAAGTTAAAGAACAAGAAATTTTCTTAGGTGATATGCCTATAATGACAGAAACAGGAACATTTATAATTAATGGTGCAGAACGTGTTATCGTTTCACAATTAGTTCGTTCTCCAAGTTGTTATTATGGCAAAGAAGTAGATAATAAAAATGGACGTGTTACTATTACTTCACAAATTATTCCAACAAGAGGAACTTGGTTGGAATATGAAATCGATTCAAGAGATGTTATCTATGTAAGAATCGATAGAACAAGAAAAGTTCCTATTACAACATTACTTAGAGCAATCGGGCTAAATAGTGATGAAGATATTATTGATTTATTTGGTGAAAATGAATTACTTGCTAAAACTATCGAAAAAGATACCAATAAAAATACTGATGAATCATTAATTGATATTCATTCAAAATTAAGACCAGGTGAACCATCTACTTTAGATAGTGCTAAAAATCAATTAATAACAAGATTCTTTGATGCATTTAGATATGATTTAGCTAAAGTAGGACGTTATAAATTTAATAAAAAATTAAATGTTTTAGATAGATTATTAGGTAATAAATTAGCTGAAACAATTAAAGTTGGTGACGAAGTAATCGCTAACGATGGTGATTTAGTTACTAAAGAATTATTAGAAAAATTAAAACCAGTTTTTGAAAATGGTTATGGTGTTAAAGAAGTATTAATTAATGAAGAATTAGATAATTATAATCGAGTTCAAATCGTCAAAGTATACAACAAAGAAGGCAAAGTAACTAAAATAATCGGTAATGATCAAACAATTACTGAAAAAAGATTAACTATTTCTGATATTTATGCTTCAGTATCATACTATTTAAACTTATTTGAAGGTATTGGTTCATTTGATGAAATTGACCATTTATCTAATAGACGTGTAAGACAAGTAGGGGAATTATTACAAAATCAATTTAGAATTGGTGTATCAAGAATTGAAAGAGTAATTAGAGATAGAATGAGTACTCAAGAATTAGCTGAAGTTACACCTAAAACTTTAATTAATATTAGACCACTAACTGCAGCAATTAAAGAGTTCTTTGGATCTAGCCAATTATCACAATTCATGGATCAAACAAACCCTATTGCCGAATTAGCAAATAAAAGACGTTTATCTAGTTTAGGTCCAGGTGGTTTATCAAGAGATAGAGCCGGTATGGATGTACGTGACGTTAATCCATCACACTATGGTAGATTATGTCCAATCGAATCTCCAGAAGGACCAAATATCGGGTTAATTACAGCTTTAGCAAGCTACGCTAGAGTAAATGATTATGGATTTATAATGACTCCATATCGTAAAGTTGTTGATGGTAAAATAACTGATGAAGTTGTTTATATGACAGCTGATGAAGAATTAGACCATTATATATCACAAGCAACTGTTAAATTAGATGAAAATGATTGCTTTGTTGAAAAACAAGTTCCAGTTAGATATCGTGGCGATAACATTATGGTTGAATCTAAAAAAGTTGATTACATGGATGTTTCACCACAACAAGTAATATCAATTACTACTCAAGGTATTCCATTCTTGGAACACGATGATGGTAAAAGAGCACTTATGGGTGCTAACATGCAACGTCAAGCTATTCCATTGTTAAAATCTGAAGCTCCTTTAGTTGGAACAGGTATTGAAGCTATCTCAGCTCGTGATAGTGGAGCAGTTGTTATTGCTACTGCTGATGGTATAGTAGAATATGTTGATGGTAAAAAAATAGTTGTTAAAACTAAAGGTGGTAAAGATACTTATTACTTAAATGGTTATGAAAGAAGTAATGCTGGTACTTGTTATCACCAAGTTCCTATTGTAAGAGTAAATGATGTTATTAAAAAAGATCAAATAATTGCTGATGGTCCTTCTACTGATAAAGGAGAAATGGCTTTAGGTAAGAATGTTACTGTTGCATTTATGAACTTTAATGGATATAACTATGAAGATGCTGTAATCTTAAATGAAAGATTAGTAGCTGATGATGTTTATACATCAATTCATATTGAAGATTACCAAATTGAATGTCGTGATACTAAATTAGGTCCTGAAGAGTTTACAAGAGATATTCCAAATATTGGTGAAGATGCTCGTAAAAACTTAGACGAGAATGGTATTATTAGAATCGGTACAGAAGTACATGATGATGATATTTTAGTTGGTAAAGTAACACCAAAAGGTATGGCTGAATTAACAAGTGAAGAAAAATTATTACATGCTATATTTGGTGAAAAGACAAGAGAAGTAAGAGATACATCTTTAAGAGTACCTCATGGTGGTGAAGGAATCGTTCACGATGTTAAAATATTTACTAAAGAAGATTCTGATGAATTACCAGCAGGTGTATCTAAAATAGTTCGTGTTTATATCGCACAAAAACGTAAAATTTCAATTGGTGATAAAATGGCTGGACGCCATGGTAATAAAGGTGTTATATCATTAATATTACCACAAGAAGATATGCCTTATATGGCAGACGGAACACCTATTGATATCTTACTTAACCCACTTGGAGTTCCATCTCGTATGAACATTGGACAAATCTTAGAAATGCATTTAGGTGCTGCTGCTAAAGAATTAAATATTCATGTTATGACTCCAGCATTCGATGGTGCTACTAGAGAAGAAATAATTGATGCTTTAAAAGAAGCTAAATTATCTGAAGATGGTAAAATGATTTTATATGATGGTAGAACCGGTGAACCATTTGATAATAGAATATCAGTTGGTGTTATGTATATGATTAAATTACACCACATGGTAGATGATAAATTACATGCTAGATCTACTGGTCCATACTCATTAGTTACTCAACAACCATTAGGTGGTAAAGCGCAATTTGGTGGACAAAGATTTGGAGAAATGGAAGTTTGGGCATTGTATGCTTACGGTGCTGCTCATGTATTACAAGAAATGATGACTATCAAATCAGATGATGTTGTAGGTCGTGTTAAAGTATATGAAGCATTAGTTAAAGGAACACCACTTCCACCAAGCAGTGTACCAGAAAGCTTTAGAGTATTAATTAAAGAGTTCCAAGCTTTAGGATTAGATATCAGTGTTTTATCTGAAAATGGTAAATTAATTGATATGAAAGAAGTAGAAGCAATGGATCAAGAAGGCTTTGTAAGTGTTGAAGATTTTGAAAATAGTATTCAACCAATTAAAGAAAATAATGAAGAAAAAAATACTGAAGAATTAAATGAATCAGAAGATGATTTTGAAGAAGAAGAAAATGATGATTTTGAAGATGAATTAGATGATGAAGAATTTGATGAATCAGAAGAAACAGAAGATAAGGAGGCTATGTAATGAATATTAATGAATTTGAAGGATTAAAAATTTCAATAGCTTCTCCTGAAAAAATTCGTTCATGGTCTTATGGTGAGGTTAAAAAAGCTGAAACAATTAACTATCGTACTTTAAAACCTGAAAGAGATGGATTGTTTTGTGAAAAAATATTCGGACCTACTAAAGACTTTGAATGTTCATGTGGGAAATATAAAAGATTAAGATATAAAAATATTGTTTGTGATAGATGTGGAGTTGAAGTTACTCGTAGTAAAGTAAGAAGAGAAAGAATGGGACACATTGAACTTGCAACTCCTTGTTCTCACATTTGGTTTTTTAAAGGTGTACCATCTAGAATTGGTTTAGTTCTAGATATGTCACCTAGAGATTTGGAAGAAGTTTTATATTTCGTATCATATGTTGTTTTAGATCCAGGACCAGCTCCACTAGAAAAAAAACAAACTATATCTGATAAAGAATATCGTGCATATTATGAAAAGTATGGTAGTGCTTTTAGAGTTGGTATGGGTGCTGAAGCAATTAAAGAATTACTAGAACAAGTAAATCTAGAAGAAGAAGTAAATAAAATTAAAGAAGAAATTGAAAGTATTAAAGATGTATCTAGTCAAAAAAGAATTAGATTAATCAAAAGATTAGACGTTTTAGATGCTTTCTTAGAATCAGGTAATAGACCTGAATGGATGATATTGGAAGCATTACCTGTTATTCCTCCAGAATTAAGACCAATGATTCAATTAGATGGTGGTAGATTTGCTACATCTGATTTAAATGATTTATATAGAAGAGTTATAAATCGTAACAATCGTCTTAAAAAATTGATGGAATTAGGTGCTCCTTCAATTATCATTCAAAATGAAAAACGTATGCTTCAAGAAGCAGTAGATGCTTTATTTGATAATGGTAGACGTGGTAGAAATATAACTGGTGCTGGTAATAGACCTTTAAAATCTTTATCTAGTATGTTAAAAGGTAAACAAGGAAGATTTAGACAAAACTTATTAGGTAAACGTGTTGACTACTCTGGTCGTTCAGTTATCGTTGTAGGACCATCTTTAAAAATGTATGAATGTGGTATTCCTAAAGAAATGGCTTTGGAATTATTTAAACCACATGTAATTCATGGATTGGTTACTAAAGAAATAGCATCAAATATTAAAGCTGCTAAAAAGATGATTGAAAACCAAGATGAAAGAGTATGGGATATTGTTGAGGAAGTTATTAAAGAACATCCTGTTATGTTAAACCGTGCTCCAACATTACATAGATTAGGTATTCAAGCATTCCAACCTAAGTTAATCGAAGGTAGAAGTATAAGATTACATCCATTGGTTTGTGCCGCATTTAATGCTGACTTCGATGGAGACCAAATGGCTGTTCACGTTCCTATTTCTGATGAAGCTCAAGCTGAAGCAAGAATATTAATGTTAGGTGCTAATAACATCTTATCACCTAAGGATGGACAACCAATTGTTACACCTGGTCAAGATATGATTTTAGGTAACTATTATATTACAATTGAAAAAGATAATTTAAAAGGTGAAGGAAGAGTATTTAAAAATGATAATGAAGCTTTAATGGCATATGAAAGAAGAGAAATTACATTACATACTCGTATTGCTATTCCAGCTCGTTCATTTAAACACAAAATATTCCCTGATAAATATTTAGATAAATATTTAGTTACTACTCCAGGTAAATTATTATTTAATGAAATTTTCCCTGATAGTTTCCAATATATTAATGAAGGAACAGATGAAAATATTGAAAAGATTACACCAAGTAAATTTTTCATTGATAAGGGTAAAAACATTAAAGAAGAAATATCTAAAATGGAATTAGTTAAACCTTTTGGTAAAAAAGTATTAACTAAATTAATTGCTCAAATATATAAAAGATATCAAACAACTGAAACATCAGTTATGCTTGATAAAATGAAAGATTTAGGATTCAAATATTCAACATTATCTGGTATATCAATCGGTATCGGCGATATTATTGAATCTAAGACTAAACCAGAAGTATTAGCTGAAGCAAGAGCTAAAGTAGAAACTATCAATAAACAATTTAAACGTGGTTTAATAACTGATAGAGAAAGATATGAAAATGTTGTTGCTGCATGGAACGAAGCCAAAGATAAAATTGCTAGCGAGTTAGAAGGATTTATTAAGACTCATAAAGATAATTCTATTTCTATGATGATCGATTCTGGTGCTCGTGGTAATATGTCTAACTATAACCAAATGGCTGGTATGCGTGGATTAATGATGAAACCAACTGGTGAAGCAGTTGAAATTCCAATTACATCATCATTTACTGAAGGTGCTAATGTGTCAGAGTTCTTCTTAGCTACCCATGGTGCTCGTAAAGGAGCCGTTGATACCGCTTTAAAAACAGCTGATGCTGGTTACTTAACAAGACGTTTAGTTGATGTATCACAAGATATGATTGTTAAAGAAGATGATTGTGGAACTACTGAAGGTGTTATTGTTGAAGCATTTATCGATGATAAAAATAATACTGTAATTGAAAGTTTAAGAGATCGTATTGTTGGTAGATTCACAAGTAAAAGAGTTATTAATCCAGAAACAAAAGATGTAATAGCTGAAAGAAATACTTATATTACAGAACAATTAGCTGATAAAATTATTAAAGCAGGTATTACAAAAGTACCTATTAGAACAGTTTTAACTTGTAAGACTGAACATGGTGTATGTTGCAAATGTTATGGACGTAACTTAGCAACAGGTTCTATTGTTGAAGTAGGGGAAGCTGTAGGTATTATGGCTGCTCAATCAATCGGTGAACCTGGTACCCAATTAACAATGCGTACTATTAACTCTGGTGGTGTTGCTGGTGACGATATCACTCAAGGTTTACCTCGTGTTCAAGAATTATTCGAAGCACGTAATCCTAAAGGTAAAGCTACTATTTCTGAAATTAATGGTAAAATTACTAAGATTGAAGAATCTAATGGTAAATATGAAATTACTATTACTAATGATGCTGAAACTAAAGTACATACAACAAACTATGGTGCTAAGATTTTAGTTGAAGTTAATCAAGAAGTTGCAGCCGGTGATAAATTAACATTCGGAGCTATCAGTCCAAAAGAATTGTTAGTTGTAACTGACCCAATTACTGTACAACAATATATCTTATTAGAAATTCAAAAAGTTTATCAATCACAAGGTGTTAGTATTTCTGATAAACACGTTGAAATTATTGCTAAACGTATGATTTCTAAAATTAAAATTATTTCATCAGGTGATTCATATTATTTACCAGGTACTATGGTTAATATAAATCATTTTGCTGATACTAATAAACAATTAATCCTTGAAGGAAAAACTCCTGCTTTAGGTAGACCAGTATTATTAGGTATTACTAAAGCAAGTTTGGAAACAGATTCATTCTTATCTGCTGCTTCATTCCAAGAAACAACAAGAATTTTAACTGATGCGGCAATTCATGGCAAAGTAGATGAATTAAATGGATTAAAAGAAAATGTTATTATTGGTAAATTGATTCCAGCAGGTACTGGAGCTAAAAAATATCGTAAAGCAGATTACGATTTAGAAATACCTTATATTGATGATGAACCATTAGAAGCTTTAGAGCAAGAATTAATGGATTAATAAAAACACCTATTTTCTAGGTGTTTTTATGTATGTTTTTTCTTTTTCTTCGGCTTTATTTGGTATTAGAGATTCTTTTAAAGTTTTTAATTCTTCAATTTGTTTTTTATAAGGACTAATACTTAAGTCTTCATCATCAGTTTTTTTTTCTTCTATATTCGGATTTTCTTTCTTTTTTTCTTCTTTCTTTTTATCTATTGCATAATATTGAACAGCGGTACCTAATTGTAAAACATTGGTATAACAAGTTAAAGCAAATAATGATAATGGAATATTTAATGCTTTTGTTAAATATATTGCTGCTATAAGTACATATAAAACAGTTGTTTTAAATTTACCTAATAAAGTTGATTTAGGATTGTTTCCTTTTATTTGTGCTTTGAAGTTTATGCTTCCAATTATTGCTTCTAAAATTATTGTTGATAGTATTAGAGATGGGTTAGTGATTAAAATTGGAACTGCAATACCAATTACAAATAATTTGTCACTAACTGCATCTAGTTTTTGACCATAGTTACTTGTAGCATTCCATTTTCTTGCTAAGAATCCATCGAAACAATCTGTTAAGCCTAATAAAGCAGCTATAACTGTTGCTAAAGCAAAATTACCAACTATTGCACAAGGTATTAAAAATACTGGCGCAAAAATTCTTAATCTAGTTAAGAAATTTGGTATTTGCATTTTAATTCTTTTAATTTTGTTTTTTTCTTTTTTTAAATTAGATACATATTCTTTTCTATAGTATCTATATTGTCTCATCATTTCATCTATCATAGTAATTCCCCCTTACAAGTATTTTATCATATTTTTGGAACATTTTGACATTTTCTTTCATATAATATAGTGTATCTATTGATACAATTAGAAAGCTCGTAGGATTACGGCTTTCTTTTTTTATGGAAAAATGTGTTAAATGATGATTTTGGGTGTACAAATTTTGTCGAAAAATGGTATAATAATTTAAGGTGAGGGTATGAAAAAGATAATAAATGTTATTTTTGCTGTTATTTTTCTTTTTGTTAGTTTAATTCCCCCTGTTTTTGCAGAAGAAGTAAGATATGGTTATGTTAGTTCTACTCAAGGTAATGGTATATCAGTAAGATCTGGAGCTGGAACTAGTTATTCTAAATTAAGTGATGGGTTAGGAGAAGGCGAACAAGTTAAAATATTAGCTGAATATAAACCTGATGATGGAACAGATAGTTCTTGTAGTTTATGGTATAAAATTGAATTTAATGAAGTTGATTCAGGTATTGGATATGCATGTGCGGATTTGATTAAAATAATTGAAATTCAAACAGATGAAGATTTTGAAGAAAGTTTGGAAGCTTTTCCTGAAAGTTATCATGATTCTTTAAGATTATTACACACTATTTATCCTAATGCTATATTTAAAGCATATGATACTAGATTAGATTTTAATACTGTTGTTAAAAATGAAGCAACTTTAGGTAAAAGTTTAATTTGGGATTCAAATAATTCACGTGATGGTTTAAAGCATATGGATAGTTATAATTATAAAACTAATAAATTTGCTAACAATTATCCTGGCGGTGGTTCTACATGGTATGCAGCTAGTAAAGAAACAATCGCTTATTATATTGATCCGAGAAACTTTTTAAACGAAAATAGAGTATTTATGTTTGAAAGTTTATCTTATAGTGCTTCAATTCATACAGTTGATGGAGTTGCTTCTATTTTATCTGGTAGTTTTATGGCTAAGGAGAAAGTTGATGGTGGAAGTAAAACATTTGCTCAAGTAATTTATAATGCAGGAAATAAATATCAAATAAGTCCGTATTATTTAGCAAGCCGTATTTTACAAGAAACAGGATATACAAGAAGTGCTTTAGTAAAAGGAACTTATCCTAGTTACCCACAATTTAATGGTTATTATAATTTCTTTAATTATGGTGCTAGTGGAACAAATGTTGTTTATAATGGCTTAAATTACGCATATAAAAAAGGATGGAATTCTGAAGAAAAGGCTATAACCGGTGGCGCTAGTTTAGTTGGAACCGATTATATAAGTGTTGGACAAGATACTAACTATTTTCAAAAATGGGATGTTACGTGTCGAAAAGCTAATGTTAATGATTGTACTTTTTATTCACATCAATATATGCAAAATATTGAAGCTCCATATAGTGAAGCGGATTCTACTTATGATGGTTATAAAGAAACATTTGGTAGCAAAATGTATGATTTACCTTTTATTTTTACAATACCTGTATATAAAAATATGCCTGAGAAAGCATTGTTACCAAGTGAAAAAAATCCTATAAATTATTTAAAAACATTGACTGTTAATGGTAAGAGTGTTAGTAACTTTAATAGTTTAAAAACAGCTTATTCAATAACATTACCATCTAATGTTGGTAGTGTAAGTGTAGGAGCAACTGTTATAGAAAGCAAATCTAAAGTATCTGGTATTGGTACAATTAAAATAACTAAAAATGGACAAGTTATACCTGTTACTGTAACAGCTCAAAATGGTGATAAATTAGTTTATAATATTACAGTTAAATTGACTGATGCTGAAAGTATGACTTTAGATGATACAATTAATAATATAAAATCTGGAACCTTTAAAGATGGATATATAACCGGGTTAACTAATACTTCAACTATTATAAAAGCAGTAACAGATGTTAATGAATTAGCGGATGTTAAAGTTACTGATTTAAATGGTAAAGAAGCTAGTGATTCTGTCGGAACAGGTTATAAAGTAACAATTACCGTTGGTGAAGAAAGTAAAACTTTTGAAGTTGTTATCTATGGTGATACTAATGGTGATGGTGAAATAGATATATTAGATTTATTAAGAGTTCAAAAACATATTTTAAAAGCTTCGACTTTAAATAAAACACAAATAAAAGCAAGTGATGTTTCTAAAGATGGAACTGTTGATATATTAGATTTACTTAAAGTTCAAAAACATATTTTAGGAGCGTCAACTATAAAACAATAAGGAGGGTATAATGAAAAAAATTAGTTTAATAATATTTAGTATATTTTTAAGTTTTATAATTATAAACAAAGTAGATGCTTCTAGTGCAACTATAAGTGTTTATTCTTCTAAATCAACTGTTATAGTAGGTGATACAGTTACAGTAACTGTTAAAGTATCTTCTTCAGCTAACTTAGGTTCTTGGAATTTTGATGTTGTTCCATCATCTAACTTAAGTTTTGTAAGTTCTAGTTTTGGGGGATTATTTGTTGCAGAATCTTCCTCAAGTTTGAATTCAAAATCAAAAACGTATACTTTCAAATTTAGAGCAAAATCATCTGGTACCGGTTCTGTTAGTATTAAAAATGCTCGTGTTTTAGACATGGATACTGAAAAAAATATGAGTGTTTCAGCTGGTAAAACTAGTTTCAAAATGATGACACAATCTGAATTAGAGTCTACTTATAGTAAAAATAATAATTTATCTAGTTTAAAAATTGAAGGTTATGATTTAGAATTTAACAAAGATACTTTAGAATATAATATTGATTTGAATTTTGATGTTACTGAAATTAATGTTATAGCTGAACCTGAAGATAGTAAATCTTCTGTTGATGGAGACGGTAAAGTTACTTTATCACAAGGAATGAATCAAATTAAAATAGTTGTTACTGCTCAAAATGGTAATACAAAAACATATGTTATAAATGCGAATGTTAAAGAGATGAATCCTATTGAAGTTAATATAGATGGTAATACATACACAGTTGTTAGACAAAAAGAATTTTTACCTGTTGCTAGTATGTATTATCAAGAAACAACTGTTAAAATAAATGAAGAAGATGTTCCTGCATATTATAATCAAACTGTAGATTTTACTTTAGTAGGACTAAAAGATAGCAGTGGGAATGTTAATTTATATTTATATAAAGATGGTAACTATACTTTATATAAAGAAGCTAATTTCAATTCATTAGGTATTTATATTTTAGATATGGATGAATCATTAATTCCAAGAGGATATTCTGAAACTAAAATAAATATTGGTGATAAAGAAGTAGTAGCTTATTCAAAAGAAGGTTATGAGTATCCATTAATATATGGTTTAAACTTAGAAAACGGTAGTAAAAATTTATATAAATATGATGCTAAAGAAAATACGCTACAAAGATATGAATCAGTTACATTAAATGAAGATTTATATTTTAATGCTTTAATTGGTATGTTTGGATTTATAATAGTTTCATATATTATATTTATCGTGTTATTATCAAATAAAAATAAACAACAAAAAAATTTCTTAGATAAAACAATGCGGATGAATATTATTGATGTAAATGATAACGCCTTAGAAAATGTTTTAGGTGTTAAAACTAAAAAAGAATTAAAAAAAGAAAAAAAATTAGCTAAAAAATTAGCTAAAAAGAATAAAGGTATTGTTGAAAATATAGAAAATAATCCAAAAGAAGAAGATGTAAAAGGCGAAGAAGAAATGGCTAGTTTATAGTTAATGTTACCTTAGAATATAATGTTTGGGTTTAATAATGATATATATTAATAAATAGTTAAAAAATTGCTAAAAAAGCAATTTTTTTATAATTATGCAGGAAATCACTATACCTTTGGTTAATAAAACTAATAGGAGGTGATTTATATAAAACAATTTTATACTGCAAGACATGAACCTATTTTTATGTATGCTGCTGTTAAAAAAGAATTTTTAATAGCTATTTTAGAACCAATTTTAGATAAAAAAATTGAAGACTTACAAATACTAAATCCAAATTTAATTCAGGATTATTATAAACTACGTGGTCAAAGATTAGATTTATTGGTAAAAACAAAAGATGAGATAATTAATGTTGAATTAAATACTAATTATAGTTAAGAAATAAAAATAAGAAATCTACATTATGTTTTTAAATTAGCAAGTGAAAATACAGAAAGAGGAAATAAATACAAAATAGGTTATCCGATAATTCAAGTAAATTTAAATTTTTATAATAGTAAATATGAAAAATGTGAATATTTATTATATGATAAAACGCATAAAATAGAGTTAACTGATTATATAAAAATATATAATGTAGGTATAGACAAATACATAAAAAACTATTATAATAATGATAAGAAGTTTACCAAAGGTGAAGAAGCATTAATAATGTTAGATTTAGATAAACAAGGATTAGAAGAATTATCAGAAAAGAGTGAGATAGTGAATAATTTTAAAGAAGAAGTAGTAAAAGCAAATAATGATGAGTTTGTAGTGGATTGGATAAGTCGCGAAGAAGAACAAAAACAATATGAAGAAGTAATGTATGAAAAAGGACTTAATCAAGGAAAAGAACAGGGATTATCTCAAGGCAAGCAAGAAGGAATCGAACAAACTAAAATAGATGTAGCTAAAGAAATGTTAGAATTAAATATGGATTTGGAAACAATAAGCAAGGTAACTAAATTAGCTAAAGATCAAATAGAAAGTTTAAGAAATTAAACTTTTTTTTAGTTATAATTAATAATAATTTTTTAATATTTTTATAATTATATTCTATCATTACCTTAATAGTTAAAATAGAACAAAAGTCAAATAAATTTGACTGCATCTAATCTCACGATTAAATATTTCTCCTTCTTCGGTGGCTTTTGCTTTTTCCTCCAGAGACTAATTTCCGATAGTCGCTACCGTACTTGTTTTTATTTATTTTATTTGCAGTGAAATTTTTTTGAGGTTTGTTCATGTAAATAACTTAGTATTATTTATTAAACCTTCCCACATTATATTTATTGCTGCATTTATATCTCGATCATTTTCATTGTTGCATTTTGAACATGTCCATTTTCTTTTATTTAAGTCTTTTAATTCTTTATTTTTATTATTACAATGACTACATATTTGACTACTTGGATAATATGTGTCTATTTGATAAAAATGTTTGTTTTGCCATTTACTTTTATATTCTAGTTGTCTTATTATTTCACTTAAACTTGCATCACTTAAATATTTGGACATCTCTTTTTTTTCTATTAGTTTTTTTATTTGTATGGTTTCGGTTATTATTAAGTCGTTAGCACTTACTATTTCTTTTGTTATTTTATGAATTGTATAATTTCTTGCGTTTTTTAGTTTTTTATATGTTTCTTTTATTTTGTTTTTTATTTTGTAATAATTTTTGCTATATTTTTCTTTTTTGCTTAACCATTTTTGTAAATTTTTTATTTTATTTTCATATTTGGTTATGTATTTTTTATTTTCGTATTTTTCTCCGAAACTTGTTATTACTAAATCTTTTACTCCTAAATCTATTCCAACTATTGTTTTTGGAATTATATTTTTTTCTTTTATTTCTTGTTCATATAATACTGATACATAGTATTTATTTGTTTCTTTACTTATTGTAGCATTTATTATTCTTCCTTTTATTTCTTTTGTTTTACGATATCCTCTTATTTTCATATTCTTTAGTTTTGGTAACGTGATTGTTTTGTTTATTATATCTAATTTGATATTTTCATATACTTTATTTTTATAGATGTTTTTTATATAGTTTGTGCGATAACTATTTTTACTATATTTGTCTTTATATTTTGGATAATTTTTTGTTCTATGAAAATTTTTAAAGGCATTTCCTAAATCAAATATAGTAGTTGATAGAGCCATACTATCTACTTCCATTAACCATGGATATGTTTGTTTTAAAAGTGGTAATTCTTTTATACAATCAAATTTTTGCTTAGTCATTTTATTTTCTTTATATAGTTTTTCTTTTTCATATAACATTGTATTATAGATAAATCTAGTACTGCCTAAAGTTTTATTTATTAATTCTTGTTGAATTTTGTTTGGATATAATCTAAATTTATATGCTTTATATATTTTCATTTTATCACCACTGTGATTAAATTTTATCATACGCACATATGTTTGTCAATATACTTATTTAAAATTTTTCAAAGCACTTTCCTAGTATATAAAAAAAGGATAGAAATTAATTTTCTATCTAATTAAAATATTAAGTTAATAACATTTTATATCTATTTTTTTATTAAAAATTCTTTTATTTCATTTGGATTTTTATCATTGAAAATTATATCATAAATTAAATTAATTATAGGAATATTAACTTTTTTATTATCTAATAATTTGTAAATTGATTTTAATGTATACAATCCTTCAATAGTAGTATTATTTTTATATTGTTCAATTAATTCTTTCGGATTTCCTTCGCCAATCATTTTACCAAATCTAAAGTTTCTACTTTTAATACTTGTCGCAGTTAATAATAAATCTCCAAATCCAGCAAAAGAAAGAATTGTATTTTTATTACCATCTAGAGCCTTTATAATTTCTTTCATATCATGTAATGCTTCAGTGATAAACATAGCTTGTGTAGATTCTGGTAATCCCATTCCATCAATTATACCAGAAGCTATCGCAATGATATTTTTTACGGAACCACAAACTTCGATGCCAACTATGTCATCAGTAGTTCTTAGTTTTAAACAATCATTTTGTAAAGCATCAATTATAATATTTTTTGTTTCTTCATTTTTAGTAGCTAATGATAGACCAATAGGTACTCTTTTAATTATGTCTATTGCAAAACTAGGTCCTGATATGACAGCAATTCTATCAGTATTAATATACTTCTTTACTACTGCATCAACGAATAAACAGGTATCTTGTTCAATTCCTTTACTAGCTATACATATATGTTGATTTTTATAATATTGTTTTAATTCTTTTGATACACTATCAACAAATCCAGCAGGAACTGCAATTATTATTAAATCACATCCATCAACCGCTTCTTTTAAGTTGTTTGTATATTCAAAATTATTTGGTAAGACAAAATCAGGTAAAACCCTATTATTAGTATGATATTTTTTTAATTCTTCTAATTCACTATCTAATTTTGTCCATATTGTTATTTTATGGTTGTTTTCATTAACCATTGTAGCTAAAGCTAATCCATATGCTCCAGCGCCTAAAATTGTTACTTTCATATTACACCTCAACATTATTTTAACATATTTCGACACTAATTTTACAAAATTATATATTTTAATTGAGATATATGTTATAATTTATATAGCTACATGGGGTGAATTTATGACAATATTTATTTATTTGCTGAAATTAAATTTGAAATTAGTATACTTTTTTTTGAAATTATTACCAACAAATAAATCTAAAATAGTATTTATTAGTCGTCAATCAAATAATATATCGATTGATTTTAAAATGATTGCTGAAAAATTAAATAAATATAAGGTTGTTATAATATCAAAAAAAATAGATACTGGAATTATTAATTATTTAAAATATTATTTTAATTTGTATAAACAAATGTACCATTTAGCGACTTCTAAAGTTTGTATAATTGATTCTTATTGTATTCCTGTTTGTATACTTAAACATAAGAAAAATTTAGTTGTTATTCAAATTTGGCATGCTATGGGAGCTATTAAACAATTTGGATATCAAACATTATCAAAAGAAGCCGGTAGAAATGAAAAAATTTCTCATATAATGTGTATGCATAAAAACTATGATTATGTTTTATCTGGCTCTCAAAGTATGATTGAACCTTTTTCAAAAGCTTTTAATATCTCTTCTAATAAAATTATTGTAAATGGGTTACCTAGAATCGACTATATAATTAATAATAAAAAAATTTTAAGTAAAAAAATAAAAATGGATTATAAATTATTAAAACTCAAAAAAAATATTTTGTATGTTCCTACTTTTAGAAAAAATGAATCTGTTAAAATTAATGAATTAATTAATAACTTTGATTTTGATAAATTCAATTTAATTATTAAATTACATCCTTCAAGTAACGTAAAAATTAAAAATAAAAATGTTCTTACTTGTTCGGGTTATTCATCTTTACAATTATTAACTATAGCTGATTATGTTATAACCGACTATTCAGCAATTAGTATTGAAGCTGCTAGTTTAGATATTCCTATATTTTTATATTTATATGATTATGATCAATATGTTGATAAAAATGGCTTAAATATTGATTTATTTAGCGAATTTGGTAAATATGCATCTAAAGATATTAAACCAATATTAAAAAGTTTAAAAAAAGAAAAGTATGATATGAGTATTATTTATAATTTTAAAGAAAAATATTTAGATCCTGATTACGGTAAATATACTGATAAATTAATTAATTTCATTATTGATAAAATGGAGTGATTTTAATGCTTAAAAATCAAATAAAAAAAACAATAATTGATTTTTCTAAAAAAAATGTTATTTTTAGAAAAATTATTAGAAAAACATTATATCTAAAGGGGAAAATAAACTATTTAAAATATTACAACAAATATAAAGTTGATGATAAAATGATATTTTTTGAAGCATATAATGGACGAAATTATGCATGTAGTCCTAAAGCAATCTATGAATTTATGATTAAAGATGAAAGATTTAAAGATTATAAATTTGTTTGGGCTTTTAAAGATATTGATAAATATAAATTTGATGAAAATACAATAGTAGTTAAATCAAATAGTAAAGATTATTATAAGTATTTAGCTTCTTCTAAATATTGGATAGTTAATTCTTTAATAGATGTATCTATTAAAAAGAAAAAAAATCAAATTTATTTACAATGTTGGCATGGAACCCCTTTAAAAAAATTGAGATATGATATTGAAGTTAAGGGTTCTGTGTTGAATACTATTAATGAAATTAGAAAAAGAAATGATTTAGATGCAGTTAAATTTGATTACTTTATTTCTCCTTCTAAATTTTGTACAGAAAAATTTACTTCAGCCTTTAATCTTAAAAAATTAGGTAAAGAAAATATTATAATTGAAAAAGGATATCCTAGAAATGATTATTTATTTAATTATAAAAAAGAAGAAGTTGCTAAAATTAAAAAGAAGTTAAAATTACCTACAGATAAAAAAATAATTTTATATGCTCCGACATTTAGAGATAATCAACATACTTCAGGAGTAGGTTACACATATAATTTAGGTATTGATTTTGATAAAATGCAAAAGGAACTAAGTAAAGAATACGTTATCTTATTTAGAACACATTATTTTGTATCAAATTCATTTGATTTTACTAAATATGAAAACTTTATTTATGATGTTTCAAGTTATGACGATATCAATGAATTATATATAATTTCAGATTTATTATTAACTGATTATTCAAGTGTTTTCTTTGATTTTGCTAATTTAAGAAGGCCAATGTTATTTTATATGTATGATTTAGATGATTATAAAAATAATTTAAGAGACTTTTATTTTGATTTGGATATTTTACCAGGTCCTATTGTAAAACAAGAGGATGATTTAATTAAAGAAATTAAAAATATAGATAATTATGATGCAGTATATCATGATAAATATGTAAAATTTAATAATAAATTTAATTATTTAGATGATGGAAAAGCAACAAAAAGAGTAGTGGAGGTTATATTTTATGAGAAAAATAATAAAAATTTTAAAGAAAATTAAAAAAAATATAAAAAAAATTAATAAATCAAATTTTGCAAAATGGAAATATATAAATTATTATTATCATTTAAAAATAGACAATAGTGTTATATTATTAGAATCACAGCAAGGAAGAGAAGTTAATGGAAATATTTATTATATTCTAAAAGAATTAAGTACAAATGAAGAATATATTTCTTATAAATTATATTTAACAGTTTTAAAAGAAAATAAAGAAAAAATAAAAAAATTCTTATACTGTAAAGGAATAAAAAATGTTAATTTTGTTGAATTAAACACAAAAGAATATTTTAAAATTATATCTAAAGCAAAATTTCTAATTAATGATAACACCTTTTTACCTTTTTTTATAAAAAAAGAAGATCAAATTTATTTAAATACATGGCATGGAACACCATTAAAAAGTTTAGGTAAAAATATTAAAAATGATATGCATAATATAGGAAATACGCAAAAAAACTTTTTAATGTCTGATTATTTACTTTATCCAAATGAATATACTAGAGATCATATAATAGAAGATTATATGATTGGAAATTTAAAATGTAATATAAACATAATGATGAGTGGTTATCCAAGAAATAGTGTATTTTTTGATGATGAACAAAGGATAAGCATTAGAAAAAATCTTAATTTAGAAGGAAAGCAAGTTATAGCATATATGCCAACTTGGAGAGGTACTGTCCAAAACCAAAAAAATAATGCTCAAGATATTAATTATATATTACAAAAATTAGATAAAAAATTAAATTCAAATCAAATTTTGTATGTAAATTTACATCCCATAGAAAAATCAAAAGTAAATTATAATAAATTTAGAAAAATAAAACCATTTCCAAGTGATTACGAAACTTATGAATTTTTAAATGCTGCAGATTTATTGATTACGGATTATTCAAGTGTTTTCTTTGATTTTGCCAATACAAATCGTAAAATAATTTTGTTTACATATGACAAGAATGAATACCTAAGTGATCGTGGTTTATATATGATGCTAGAAGAATTACCATTTTCAATAGTATATAATATTAAAGATTTAATAAATGAAATAAATTGTGACAATGATTATAATTATGACGAATTTAAAAAGATTTTTTGTAAGTATGACAGCATTAATGTAACAAAAAAAATTTGTGAAAGAATTATCTTGAATAAGCAAAATAATCTTAAAATTGATAAATTAAAATCGAATAAAAAAGAAAATGTTTTAATATATCCTGGAAATTTAGCTCCGAATGGAGTTACAGCTTCTTTAAAAAATTTATTATCTTCAGTTGATAGGACCAAACGTAATTATTACCTTCTTTTGGATTCTAAATCAGTTCAGCGCTATCAAAATGAATTGTATGATCTTTCAAAATATGTTGATTACATTACAATAAAGGGCCAAATGAATTTAAGTTTATTAAATAAAATAATTAATTTGTTTTATCGACATAAATTAATTTCCACTTTTGTTTTTATGAAAATGTTTAGAAGACACTTTAAAACAGAAATTAAGAGGATTTTAGGAGAATCAAAATTTGATACAGTTATTCAGTTTTCTGGATACGCCTATAAAAAAATATTATTATTATCTTGTTTTGATTGTAATCGAATAATATATGTGCATAGTGATATGAAAAAAGAAATTGAAACTAGAAAAAATCAAAGAAAAGATGTTTTAAAATATGCTTATAATAATTATGACAAAATCGCTATCGTAACAGAAGATTTATTAGATTCAACATGTTATTTTATGAAAAGAAAAAATAAAAATAAAATTATGGTTGTTAATAATCTTATTAATTATGATATAATTAATAAGAAAAAGAATTTACCAGTCAAAATTGAAAATAGTACAACAATGAATATTTCTTTTGCAAAATTAAATAAAATACTAAATAGCAAATCAAAAAAATTTATTAATGTAGGTAGATTTTCACCTGAAAAAGGACAATTTAGATTAATAAAATGTTTTGAACGTTTATGGAAAGAAGATAATTCAATTTATTTGATAATTATGGGTGGAAGAGGAGAACTTTATGAACAAATTGTTGATTATATTTCTAAATTAGAATGTAAAAACAATATTGTTACTATTTATAATGTAAAAAATCCATACGCAATTTTAAATCGTTGTAATTATTTTGTATTATCATCATTTTATGAGGGGTTTGGGCTTGTATTAGTTGAGGCAAATATATGTAATTTACCAATTATTTCTACAAATATTGATGGACCTAAAAAATTTATGGAAAAATACGGTGGAACTTTGGTTGAAAATTCAGAAGAGGGTATTTACAAAGGGATGAAATCACTTTTAAATGATGAAATAAAAGTGATTAATGTAAATTATGAAGATTACAATATGTTTGCACTAAATCAATTTGAAAATTTGTTTAAAAAGAAAGGAAAAAGATAACATGAAAAGAATTTTAACATATGGTACATTTGATTTATTACATTATGGTCATATTAGATTACTAAAGAGGGCAAAAGCATTAGGAGATTATTTAATAGTAGCTTTGAGTACTGATGAGTTCAACGCTATTAAAGGAAAAAAAGCATACCATAATTATGAAACTAGAAAATTAATGCTAGAAGCAATAAGATATGTCGATTTAGTTATACCTGAAGAAAATTGGGAACAAAAAATTAATGATGTAAAAGAATATAAAGCAGACGTTGTTGTTATGGGAAGTGATTGGGCAGGTAGTGATAGATTCAATTATTTAACTGATTATTGTGAAGTAGTATATTTAGATAGAACTGAAGGAATATCTACTACAAAAATAAAAGAGGAATTAAAACTTCAAGAACCTATTAATGGCATAGATCAAATTCCTGGACAAGATGAAACGAATTTAGGAAAGTAGGAAGATAATTATGAAGAAAAGTATAGTTAGTTATTTAGAGGAAAATGCTAAAATTTTAAAAGAAAAAACTATTTTTGAAGAAAGTAATAAAAAAGTAAGTTACTCCGAATTTTGCAAAGATTCTAAAATTATTGCCTCTAATATTTTAAAAAATGGAGAAGAAATATATAATGAACCAATTGCAATTTTTATAGACAAAAGTATTCAATGCTTGGAAGTAATGTTTGGTATTTTATATAGTGGGAATTGTTATTGCGTTTTAGATACTACTTCACCTCAAGAAAGAATTTCGACAATAATTAATACTTTAAATCCTAAATTAATAATTTCTGATAATAAACATATTAGCGAATTGTCTAGTTATAATATTCAAAAATTAAATATTGACAGTTTATCTATAACAAATATAAATGAGAAGAAATTAGATAAAGTTGAGAAAAAAAGAATTGATACGGATCCAGCCTATATTTTATTCACAAGTGGTTCAACTGGTATTCCTAAAGGAACAGTAATTACACACCGCTCACTTATAAACTATGTTAAATGGTTTGGCATAACTTTTAATATTAATGATAAAACAATTTTTGGAAATCAGACACCATTTTACTTTAGTATGTCTGTATCTGATGTTTATTCTACTGTTATGTTTGGAGCAACTTTAAATATAATTCCAAAAATTAATTTTTCTTTTCCTGTTAATTTAATTAAATATTTAAATGAACATATGATAAATACTATATATTGGGTTCCTTCCATTATTAGTATAGTAGCAAACTCGAAAATTTTTGATTATATTTTACCAGAGTATTTAGAAAAAGTTTTATTTGCTGGTGAAGTTATGCCAATGCCACAATTAAATATATGGAGAAAATATTTACCCAATTTGTTTTATGCTAATTTGTATGGACCTACTGAAACAACGGACATTTGTGCTTATTATATAATAAATCGTGATTTTAAAGATAATGAAACGCTTCCAATAGGAAAAGCTTGTGACAATTTAGAAATTATGCTCATTACTGATGATGGAAAACAAGTATCTTCTGATGAAATTGGTGAAATATTTGTAAGAGGTTCATTTGTTGGTAATGGATATTATAACAACATTGAAAAAACTAATTTATCTTTTGTTCAAAATCCTTTGAACAAAAACTATCCTGAAATTGTATATAAAACTGGTGATTTGGGAAAAATTAATAAATATGGAGAAATAGAGTATTATGGACGTAAGGATTTTCAAATAAAACATATGGGATATCGCATTGAATTAGGGGAAATCGAAACAAATATAAATTCTTTAGAAGGATTAACTATTTGTGCTTGTATTTATGATATAATTAATAAATTTATAGTATTATTTTATGAATCTCAAATATTAAATGATGCTGATGTCATAAATTATTCCGATAAAAAATTATTAAAATATATGCGTCCAAATAAAATTATAAAATTATCAAAAATGCCTTATAATGCTAACGGAAAAATAGATAGAGTAGAATTAAAAAAAATATACGAGGAGATGATATAGTATGAAAGAAATAATAGAAATATTAAATGAAATAAAACCTGGAATAGATTATGCAAACGAAAAAAATTTAATAACAAATGAAATTTTGACATCTTTTGATATTGTTATGTTAATTTCATTGTTGAATAATAAATTTAATGTCAATATTACACCAATCGAATTAGTACCTGAAAATTTTGAAAATGTTGAAGCAATAGAAAAATTAATTAATAAACTAAAATAATTTTAATTGGTGATAATATGAATTATGTTTCATTAGTTTTTTTGATATTTGTTGTTTTATTGATTTCAATTTATTATATATTGCCAAAAAAAAGAAGATGGTATGTTATTTTAATTGGTAATATAATTTTTTTCTTGTCTTTAAGTGGCAGTTTAATAATTTTTCTGTTTTTATCCTCTTTAATTGCTTTTTTTACTGCAAATTTTATTGATAAATACAAAAATAAAAATAGGATAGTTCTTATTTTATCTATAATATTGATTTTGAGCTTTTTAATTGCTTTGAAATATTCTAATTTTCTTTTTTCATTAATAAATCCAATTATTAATATAATAGGATTTAATATTCCGTATGCTAATTTAATAATGCCAATAGGTATTTCATATTATACTTTAGAAATGATTTCATATGTTGTTGATGTTTATAGAAAAAAAATTAATCCTGAGAAAAATTTTTTAAAATTATTTACTTTCTTTTCATATTTTCCTAAAATAATTGAAGGACCTATTAGCAGGTATTCAAATCTAAAAGAAGAAATATTTAATGAAAAAAAGTTCGATTATGAAAATTTTAAATCTGCGTGGGTATTAATTGGCTATGGATTTATGAAAAAATTAATAATTGCCGATCGATTAGGAATTTTTGTTGATAATGTCTTTAAAAATAATTATGTAGGAATACCTGTTGCTTTAGCTGTTATTATGTATACAATTCAAATTTATTGTGATTTTTCGGGATGTATAGATATTGTAAGTGGAGTATCAGAATTATTCAATATAAAGTTACCAAATAATTTTAAAAGACCATTTTTTTCACAATCTATTCAAGAGTTTTGGCGTAGATGGCATATAACTTTAGGTGAATGGTTAAAAGATTATATATTTTATCCTATTTCATTATCAAAAATAAACATGAAATTAAACTTAAAAGTGCGTAAAATTAAATTTAAACATTTATCTAAGTTTATAATAATTGCATTTCCATTATTTTTTGTTTGGTTCTTTAATGGCTTATGGCATGGAGCAAGTATAAAATACATACTATATGGTTTATATTATTATTTACTTATGATGTTAGGTGTTCTGTTAAAGCCTGTTTTAGATAAAATAGTTATTTTGTTGAAGGTAAATACAAATGTTTGGAGTTTTAAATTGTTTAGAATTTTACGAACACTTTTAATTGTTTGTATTGGAATGTTGTTGTTTAGAAGTGAAAATGTTAATCAATTTTTTTCTATGATTAAAGGTATGTTTTCTTTATCTTCAAATGTTGTTTTTTCAAATTTAGGATTAAATTTATTAGACTTTTTAGTTAGCTGCATTTTTATTATAATAATTTTTTCTATAGAACTTTCTCAAGAATTAGGGATAAATGTTAGAGAAAAATTAAATGATCAAAATTTAATTTTTAGATGGATTGTCTATTTGTTTATCATTTTTTCAATTTTAATTTTTGGAATATACGGTAGGGGATATGCTGCTAAAAGCTTTATATATGGAGGTTTTTAAATGAATGAATCAGTAAAAAATTTATTTAAATTTATTATTTTTGTGTCAATAACTTTATTTTTAATATATAAAGTTGGCATTATTTTTGTTCCTGAAACTATTTCAAACGGAGGATTACAAGGGCAAACGATTACAACTAAAGGATATTATGAATTACCATCAAATTCAATCGATGTATTATTTTTAGGTGATAGTACTATGCTTAATGCTGTTTCACCAATGGAATTATGGAACAATTTTGGTATTGTATCTTACAATTATAGTGTTTCTTCTGTTAGAACTTATGGGACTTATTATATGCTCAAAGACGCTTTAAAAACTCAAAATCCTAAATTGGTGGTTATAGATTCTGATACGATGTTTTACAAATATAAATTTAATGAACCGCATCAAAGGGCACATATTGATCATTTAAAAAATTTATTTGTAAAGTATGAATTAGTTAATGATGAAAATTATCCTTTTTCTTTTATGGATAAATTATCTGCTTACTTTCCTCTATTACGATATCATAGTCGCTGGAATGAGTTAAAATTAAAAGATATAAAAAAATTAAATAAAAATTATTATTCAGTTACTAAAGGTTTTGTAATGGCTTCGTCAGTTATACCTAGTGAAAATTCAGAAATATATATGGATGAATACAATGAAAATGTAAATTTTGAAAATAATTCATACGAATACTTAGAAAAAATTTATAACTATTGTACTGAAAAAAATATTTTATTAATGATACTTCAAACTCCTAATAGTAGAGATTGGGGGAAAACTCAATCAAAATTAGTTAAAGAATTTGCTGATTCTCATAACATTAAATTTTTGGATTTTAACACTTTTGAATTTGGATTAAATTGGAATGAAGATACAAAAGATGGTGGTGCTCATTTAAATGTTTTAGGCGCAATAAAATTGACTAATTATTTGGGTGGATATTTAAAAAATAATTTTGATTTACCAGACAATAGACAAAATTTTTATTATACAAATTGGAATAATGATTATAAATTGTATGAAGCAGAGCTAAATAAATATATTACTAATGCAAATAATAATATAAAAAAATGATGAAATTAGTAATTGAGGAAATAAAAGAAAATTATGAATATCAAAAGGAAAAAATAATATCTGATACTATTAAAAAATATTACAATATAGATCAACATAGAATTTTGTATACACAAAATGGAAAACCATATATTGAAAATAATAAAGTTTATTTTAGTATTTCAAACGATAATAATATATTGTTAATTGCTTTTGATATAAATCCTATTGGTGCTGATATACAATTTTATAGAAAAATTCCCAATTATTTAAAAAAATTTCTTTTAATGGAAGATTTTAATGATATTAATGTCATTAATGAATTTTCTAAAAAAGAAGCAGTTATAAAATTGATTGATAGTAAGCTTAATTGTATTAATGATATTGATTTAACTAAATATAAAATTCTTTCATATGAGAATGAAAAATATGTAATTAGTATTGCACAATATCATTAAAATTATATATATTGATATTATTTGAGGTGTTGAAATGAAAAAATTTATTAACGATATAAAAAAATATTTTAAATATATGATTTATTCAACTAAATCTAATTTAAAAACTGAGGTTGCTAATTCATATTTAAATTGGCTTTGGTGGATATTAGATCCATTATGTTTTATGTTAGTATATACATTTATAGTTGAAATAGTGTTTAAAACAAAAGAGCAAAATTTACCGGTTTTTGTATTAGTTGGGTTGACCGCTTGGAATTTTTTTAATGTAACAGTTAATTCTAGTGTAAAACTTATTGCTAATAATCAATCAATCGTTACTAAAGTGTATATACCAAAATATATTTTATTATTAATAAAAATGTTCACTAATTTATTTAAGATGTTTATTTCTTGGGGATTAATTTTAATAATGATGTTAATATTTAAAGTTCCTTATACACTTTATATGTTACAATTTTTCCCAGTGTTATTTGTGTTATTTGTTTTATCTTTTGGAATTGCATGTATTTTAATGCATTTTGGTGTTTTTGTTGAAGATTTAAGTAACGTTATGACAATATTATTAAAGCTTGCTTTTTATTTGTCTGGAATATTTTATTCTATTTCAACAAGAGTACCAGTTCCTTATAATAGATTATTACTCAATTTAAACCCAATTGCTTTTATAATTGATTCATTTAGAAAGACATTTTTAAATGCCCAGTTAGTAAATTATAAGATGTTAGGTTTATGGCTTATTATAGGAATATTATTATCAATTATAGGTATTAAAACAATTCAAAAATATGAAAATAGTTATGCGAAGGTGACAAAATGAATAAAGATGCTATTACAGTTAAAGATTTACATATAAGTTATAAAACTTTAAAGGGATTTTCAATAAAAAAATCATTGTTAAAAATGAAAATGAGTAAAGCAGAAGTATTTGAAGCAGTTAGAGGAGTTTCTTTTAGTGTTGAAAAAGGAAAAATATTAGGTATAATTGGCAAAAATGGTAGTGGTAAATCTACTTTGCTCAGAAGTATAGCTGGTATATTTTCTCCTGATTCAGGAACTATAGATTTACATGGAAATTCAGTATCGTTATTGTCAATTGGTGTGGGATTTCAAAACAAATTAACAGGTTATGAAAATATATTTTTATCCGGTATGTTGTTAGGGTTTAGTGAAAATGAAATAAAAGAAAGAGTTAATGAAATTATTGAATTTTCTGAATTAGGTAAATTTATATATAAGCCTGTTTCAAGTTATTCTAGTGGTATGTATTCTAAACTTGCTTTTTCAATAACTGCAATACTTGAAACTGATATTATGTTAATAGATGAAGTATTTAGTGTTGGTGATGTTAAATTTAAACAAAAAAGTTATAATAAAATGAAAGAGTTAATATCTGATGAAAATAGAACGGTACTTATTGTATCTCATAGTTTAGGGACATTAAAAGAATTATGCAATGAAGTTTTGTGGTTACATGATGGTAAAATAAAACAAATTGGTGATCCTGGGGAAGTAATTGCTGCTTACGAGGAATTTATGAAAAAAGATTAAGTTTATATTGATATGAACCCCGTTTCTTGGACATAGAAACGAGGTTTTTATATGAGCAAATTAAGTTATGAAGAAAAAATAGAAA
>CALVXO010000015.1 GCA_944371325.1 uncultured Bacilli bacterium
TTCATTACATCACATAAATTCAATATTTCTTTAGAATTTCCCATTAAGTTAAATGCAAAAATAAAAGAAAAAGCTAAAGTTACTGTAATTAAATAAATTACATAATCTTTTGCACTTCGTTTAACATTACGAAATGCTAATTTACTTAACATTTCCTACATCTCCTCCAAGGAGTGTTAAAACATCAATTATTTCATCAAAGAAATCTTTTCTTGATTTATTACCACGAACTATCTCATTGAAAATTTTACCATCTTTTAAGAATAATACTCTTTTACAAAAACTAGCACTAAAAGAATCGTGAGTTACCATAAGAATCGTTGCTTTTAATTTGTCATTCATATCATCCATTGTTTCTAAAAGCATTCTCGAAGATTTAGAATCCAATGCTCCTGTAGGCTCATCTGCTAAAATTAATTTTGGACGATTAATTAAAGCTCTTGCACAAGCACATCTTTGTTTTTGTCCTCCTGATACTTCATAAGGAAACTTCTTTAAAACATCTGAAATTCCTAATTTAGTAGCAATATCTTTTACTTTATTATCAACTTTGTTTGGATCTTCATTATTGATAATTAAAGATAAAGAAATATTTTCTTCGATACTTAAAGTATCTAGTAAATTGAAATCTTGAAAAATAAAACCTAAATTTTCTTTTCTAAAATCTGCCATATCATCTTCTTTGATTTCGGTAATATCTTTACCACCAACATAGATATGTCCAGCAGTAACATTATCAATAGTAGAAATACAATTTAACAATGTAGTTTTACCAGAGCCACTTGCTCCCATGATAGCAACAAATTCACCTTCATCTACATTAAATGAAATTCCATCTACTGCTTTTGTAATATTCGTATTAACACCATAATACTTTTTTACATTTTCTAATTTTAAAACTTCCATATAATTTTCTCCTCTCTGATAATATTATAAAATATATGAACAAGATATAAAATTACAGTTTTGTAAGTAAAAGAAAAAGATTACCATTTTTAACTTGATAATCTTATTATGTGCTAAATTAATTTTTTTAAAATATAATAGTAATTATTAACTTATTGTTCTTCTTATCAGCCTTTATTTTTCCTTTTAATTGTTCTACAAATTCTTTTGCAATAGCAAGTCCTAATCCAGTATTTCCTTTTGTCCTAGATATATCAACTGTATAAAACTCATCAAAAATTCTATCTACATCTAAATCATTATATAGTAAATCATTAATAAATTTTATTTTAACTTTATCATTGTTTTGATTAATTTCTATATCTAAATTTTCGTTACTATGTTTATAAGCATTTCTAATTAAATTATCAAAAACCCTAATAAGCATTACTTCATTAGATTTTATTTTGATTTTTCTTTTATTTGTTTTAAAGTCTATCATTCGATTATCTTTAGAAAAATCTTCATAATGATTAGAAATAGCTTTTTCTACCACAGCAACTAAATTGATTTCATCTAATTCTATAATTTGATTATTAGAAAGTATTTTAGAAAATTCAAAGAAAGAATCAATTAATTCTGATAATCGTTTTAACCTTTCTTCCACTATTTTAAGATTCTTGATTTTTTCTTGTTCTGTTACATCAGATTCTAACATTAAACTAACATATCCCAAAGAAGACGTTAACGGAGTACGTAAATCATGAGATATATTTCTTATCATTTTAACAAAATTAGCATTCTTTCTTTCTAACTTACTTTCCTTACTTTTTATTTCAGTTAAATGAGTATTAATACATTCTACCAAATCATGAATTTCTTTTGATGTAAATTCAGTATGAACTAATCCATTTGTTTTCCTCGATAAAACTAAATCTAATTCTTTTTTTATCCTTCTTAATTCCATTTTCATAAAAAAAAGATAGCAAACTAGAAATAAAATAATAATAACTAAAATTACTAATATTATTTCCATACGCTCACTACCTTTCTACTTTATTTCTGTTTTTCTAAATACTCTATATCCAATTACATTAAATATTATAATATAGAATACAGCCAAAACTAAAGTTTTAAGTATGTATGTATTACTTGGATTTGATACTAAATTACCTATAATATATTGAAATTCATAATTTAAAATATTATTTGCATCAAAGTGGAATAATGTTGCCACTCCCATAATAACTAATTGTATCACCATAATTAATGGTATTGTAATACTATTAAATGTTCCTGTTTTTCTAAAACAAAAACCAATACATACTAACATACTAATTATACCATATAAAATTGGTAATTGTAGTATTGTTAGCTTCGTTATCTCTAAAATTCCTGCTGAAAATTCCTGTCCATTCATTATTAAATTTATAATATAACTACCATAATTATTAATTAAAACTAAGAATGTACCTAAACCTATACAGGTAATTAATTTAGACATATAATACTTTTTTCTTGAAATTTCTGATGATAATGTATTTTTAGCTGTTGAATTAGACAAGTCTGTAACTAACACAATCACAACAACAACGATAAAAAAGTAATAAAGATTAGCATTTGCACCTAATTGTTCTTTATCTAATGGATATGCCCCATATTCTTTCATAAGTTCTCTTATTTCCAAGATAGAATCTGTTTCATATACTTTGTTTAATATTTCCTCATCTTCAACTAATTGTTGTTCTTCTGATGAACTAGTAATTCCAATATGTCCTGGACTCATGGAAAAACAACTAACTGCTGCTAAAAAAAGTATAAATATTATAGCAATATAAATTGCCTTTCCTCTAAATACTCTATATAAATCTGATTTAATGATATTTAACATTATTTAGCACCTTCCTTTATTAAAGAATCGAAATAATCTTCTAATGAAATTCCAGATTCATAAATTCCCATTATCTCAATATCATTTGATAATAATGTTTTATTTACTTTTGCAGAGTTTTCTAAATAATCATAAAGTCTTATTTCTGTATTATCAATGACTTTATAATTTGTAGTAGATAATTCTTTTTCTAATACAACAGTTGCTTTCTTAACATCTTTTGTTCTTATTACAATACATTTACTACATTCTAAATCAAGCTCTTCTTTTGATACATCTTTAATAATTCTTCCTTTATCAATAAAGCAAAAATGATTCGCAATTAAATATAATTCGGATAGAATATGACTAGATATTAAAATAGTGATTTTTTCTTCCTCGTTTAATCTTTTTAGCGTATCCCTTATTTCTTTAATACCAATCGGATCAAGTCCATTAATAGGTTCATCTAAAATGATAAAATCTGGATTATCTAATATAGCAAAAGCAATACCTAATCTTTGCTTCATACCCAAAGAAAACTTTTTAAATTTTTTATTTTTTTCTTTATGCAAATCTACTGTTTTTAAAACTTTATCAATTTGCTTTTCATCCACAATTCCTTTTTGGATAGAATAATATTTTAAGTTTTGATAAGCAGTAAGATTATCAAAAAATGCAGGACTTTCAATTAAACATCCAATTCTTCTTTTTGATTCAGTTAGTTCTTCTTCGCTACCAAACAAAGAAAAACTTCCACCTGTTTTATTTGTTAAAGTTGTGATGGTTTTCATTAATGTTGTTTTACCAGCACCATTTCTACCAATAAGTCCATAAATATCACCTTTATGAATTGTTATAGTAGCATTATCTAAAGCAACAAAATCTTTGTACTTTTTTGTTAAATTATTTGTTTGCAACACTATTTCTTGCATATAACATCTCCCTTTCTTTAACCATTATACAAAAAAAGTGTTAAAAAACTCTTAACACAATCCTTAAATTTTCCTTAATTTTTAAATTTATATCCGATACTCCATATTGTTTCAATATATTCCTCACTTGGATTTGCTTTTTTTAATTTATTCCTTATTTTGCTTATATGAACATTTAAGGTGTTTTCATCAGCAGAATCCACAGTATCCCAGACTTTATCAAAAAGTACACTTTTTGTAACGACCTGATTACAATTTTGCATAAGTAGTTTTAATATTTCAAATTCTATTTTTGATAAATTAATATCTTTACCATTACAACTAACTTTAAAACCATTAGAATCTAATAAAATGTCTTTAATCTTCAATATACTGCTATCACTATTTGTATTATTTTTTAAATGAACTTTAATTCTAGCAAGTAATTCATCATTGTTAAAAGGTTTGGTAACATAATCATTTGCACCTAGCTTAAATAAATCTAATTTTGTATCCATATCTGTAATAGCACTTGTAACAATAACTGGTACATCTTTTATATCTTTTAATTCTTTAATTATTTCTTCCCCACTCTTGCCAGGCAACATTAAATCTAAAATTATTAAATCAATTTTATCATTATGAATTAGTAATGCTTCTGTTCCTGAATAAGCATATTTAACATCATAACCAGCTTGTTTTAATAATTCTTGTAGCATTTCATTTATATCTTTATCATCTTCAACTATCAAAATGTTTTTCAATTTAACCACCACATCTCAATAATAATTATACCACAAGTTTGGAAAAGCGTATCTTAACTCATTAATAATTCATTCTAAAAACAACTACTGCATACCAAATACCATCTGATTCATATACACTTGCTGCAATTCCTATAGATTGTTCTCTCAATATAGTAGCATTGTGAGAGGGGCTATTTTTCCATGCTGTAATAAAATCCCCTCCAGCATCACCGTAGCCAATAATTTCGCCAAAACCATATCCAGAACCAGAATGTGAATAATTAGTAACTAACTCTTTCGCCCTTCTATCAGCTTCTGCTTGTGCTTCAGCTGTTACAGGTAATTCTGATAAACCTTTTTCTTTTCTATAATTATTTATTTGTACTACATAAGAATCTGATATACTTTTTTTATAACCATTTGAAGATGTTGTCGTATAATCTTCTTTAGAATTATTTGTTTGATTATTGTTTGACACATTATTATTAGGTTTTTGAACACTATTACTATTTGAAGTATTTTCTGGCTCCTTTTCTTTTTTTAAAACTTTTAAAACAAAATTAAAACTTGAAATATTACCAAATTTATCTTTTGCTTCTATTATTAAATTGTAATCAGCTGGATTATTTATATCATAATCACCTTTAATTTGTAATGTTACATCAGAATAGTCTTCAACTTCAAAAAATGACTTTAAATCAAAAGAATTATTTCCTTCTTCTACTTCTATAATATCTTTAGTATTCACAAATTTTGGTGATGTTGTATCAACAACTTTTATTAAAAATTGTTTAGTATTTTTTTCAATAGATATTTCGATGGTATAAGTTCCAACAGGAACAATAGAATCATCTTGAGCAACAAAGTTTCCATTTTTAATTTTTAAATCATCCGTGTTTATATCATATTTTTTATTATTTTTAATAGTATCAATATTCTCAATATAATATGTCATATCACTGCTTATATTATCGCCTAATTCATAAACAAATTCGTTTTGTTTTAAAATTATCTTATTAGAGTTTTTTTGAATATATAAAAATACTATTAAAAATACTATTAATATAACTAAAATAAATATTAATAATTTTAACTTCTTTTTCATTTTAACTTCTCACTCCCAAACTTCTATGTATTATGTGGCAAAAGCCACATTATAACTACTAAATTTCAATCTAAGTAGAACTGATATACCCTTTCTTCTATGAACTCTACCTGATTAGTATATATAGCTAAATAATAAAATGCTTTTGATTTATAGTTAGCTACGCTTCTTAATGAAACATTTATTCTTCTAGCAATTGCATCATCAGATAATCTATAAAAACATTTTAATTTTAAATATTCTCCAATTAAAGGATCAAAAGATTTTATATTCATAATGTTTTTTATGAATAAAGCTATTTGATCATTATTCCAAGACAATCTATCTATTAATTTAGAATCAGTCGATTTTAAACCACTAGAATTACTACATACAACAATACTAGCTGAATTTATTGGAATTTTACTTAATTGTTTTAATCTCTTTTCTACTAATGGTTGATAAAGCAAAAATACTTCTTTACCATTTGCAATAGTTTTTCTCATATCTATTTTTGATGCTATTTCGCTATTAAATACATTTACCATTATACAGTAGGAACATTATTTTCTACAATAGATTCTACTGCTAATTTTTGGACATTTAATGCTTTTTGCATTTCTGAATCGTATTCAAAAGCAACTATATCATTTTGATCTAAACTTTTAAATCCTTTCATTTTAATATCAGAGAAATGAACATATATATCATTTTCTATCTCATCACACGAAATAAAACCATATCCTTTTTCGTTACTAAACCACTTAACCCTACCTTTATAACTTACTCTTTCTTCCATTTTTTTCTCCTTTTCTATTCTTGATTATTTCACTACCTTCTACTGCTAATTTATATAATTTATCAATTTTTATAGTAAAATAATTAATTGATAACATAACTACTGCAAGAACTACTATTAAATAAAAACTACTCATAAAACTATTTAATAAATTAAAATTATAATTTATTAATACTGCAATTGGTAATAATAATAAGCTTAAAATTATTAATTTATAAATCATTTCAATACTATATTTATACTTATAAGATGCAAACCCTATTATAAATAATGAAACAACAAATGTAATAATATAAGTGTTAATTAAAAAGGTTTTAAAATCTTCTATTTTTTGTAAAAAAGCATAATTACTATTATTCCATAAATGGATTAAACTATTAGTCGATAAACTAATACAATAAACTACTAAAGCAAATATTAATAGTTTATTAATAACTTTCAATATTTTAGATAATTTAAAATAATTTTGCATTCTCTTATTATTACCTTCACCACACCAATATTCTTCTGCATTAATTCCAAATAAATCTTTATAAAACTGCCTTATCTTAGTTTTAATAATTTTTCCTCCCTTAATTTAAATCCAATGAAATGGATAAAGCATCATTTATTTGTTCTAAAGTTTTTTCATCTAATGTTCCAATATAATTAATTATCTGTTCTTTTGAAATAGTCATAATACTTTCACACAAAGCCATTTGTTTAGAATTTACAATTACATGAACTGGCATAGTAATTTTTTTTAGTTTAGTGGTAAGAGGAACTACAATTAAAATTTTAGAAAATGTATTTCCAAAATTATTTTGAACCACTACACAAGGTCTAATGCCTGTTTGAATATGTGGATAATCATTTTTTAATTTAACTAATAAAATATCCCCTCTTTTAATATTTTTCATAAGTTATAAATTCTTATTTTTTCTTCCATTTCTAAAATATAATAAGCGTAAATTGGATATTTTGTTCTTCTTTTAACGATATAATCATCCTCATAAACAATTTTTAATATGCACTTAAACCCTTTTTTTCTTAAAACTTCTATAATTTTTTCTTTACCAATTCTTTTTACTATTTCTCTACCACAGCAACAATTACCATATCTTCTTAGATGTTGCAAAATCCATTCAGGGATTTGAATCTCATCTGAGAACTTCATAATAGTTGCTCCTCCTATACATCAATCTAATAAATTTTTATTAGATCATCTTCAAAATTACTGCCTACTTCAAAAAATTTTAATTCGTCATCACCATCAAATAAATAGCAAATTATGTTATCTATTTTTTGAATTATGGTTAAAAAATTCCCGTGTTTATCAGATAAAGAATTGTATATTCTGTATCTTTCTCCCTTTTTTATTTACTCACCTCTCTTCTATTCCACTATTGTGGACTGTTGTTTCAAAAAAAATATAACTCCATATTCTTTTCTAAAACTGATATACCACCTCCAAATCGTAAGTTGTCCACTATTGTGGACTACAATAATAATATACTCTATTAAAAATATTTTGTCAATACTTCCTGTGGATAAAAAACTGTATAGATTTTTTCTATACAGAGTACCTTATCAGTTTTAATGGACTTTATCATATTTTTTTAATGTTGATAAAATTTCATCCATTTGTAGCTCGTCTTCTACTGATATGGTACTAACAATACCAATTAATTCTAATAATTGTTCATATTTTACTACCAAAGAATTACTTGCTAAAAGATCTTTTATAGTCTTATCGTAATCTTCCTCTACTGCCAATAATTTTTTAAAAACTTCATTTAAAACTGCATATGGAACATCGCTTTTACTTTCAAAATATTCCTTTAATACTTCTAAAACTACCTTTACTTCTTTTACTGCCTTATTTTCATCTTTAGTTATCATTTCATTTTTCCTTTCCAATCGGTACTGCCTTTTTTAGTGATGCTTTGTCCTTTAAATTCCTTAAGCATACTTCTAAAATGCGAATCGTTAATTCATTATCCAATTGGGTTTTACATGTAACACTATTATTACTTCCATTGTAAAGAATCTGGATACTTCTAGTTGTTTCTGAAGACTGCCATTTATTCAAACTTTCACCTGCCTTTCTATAAGTCAGGACGAAAACATCACCCTGATTTTTATCATACTACCACCTTACTTCCAATATAGCACATATACTATATTAATTTAATTTTAGCAAATTATTTTAAATAAGTCCACTATTGTGGATTTTTTTAACAAATTGTTTTACTATAGTGGACTTTTTTCTGAAAATAATATAAAATATATATGCAGTATCATAAAAGAAAAGAAGGGAGGATACAATGACCAGAGAAGAAGCAATAAGACAGATTATTTTGGATTATTGTGAAAGCAACAACATACTAATTACTCAATTTGCTAAAAGATGCAACATAAGTAAATCATACATAAGTAAAATTAATTTAAAACAATTTGGAAAATTAGGAATATCTATGACCTATCTCGAACTTATAGCTAAAGGATTAAATATGTCTATGGTAGATTTACAAATTTTAATTGAAAAATATCAAAATTGTAATCATCAAAATAAAGAAGAAACGAAAAAAGAACTTATCCTGTGCGAAATCAATGATAAACTAAGAAATTTTAATGTAGAAGATTTGGAAATTGTACATAGTATTATATCAAATGTTAATCATAAAGATTTAAACATTTTACATAGTTTTTTAAAAAATATGCGATGACATATTTTTTTTTATAAAAAAATACTTCAAAAAATTGATAATTAAATATGCTTAAATAATTATCTATTTTTAAAGAAAACAAGCACATAATTACTAATATTAAGATAATTACATTTAAAATTATATTTCAAGATCATAATCTAAATCATAATTATCTTCCTTTTCATTCTTATTTACAAACCATCCAGTTTCTGGATCTATTACAAGTTCTTCATTATTTTTTAATTTTAATATACAATTATTTATTGCTCCTTTAAAGAATCCAAATTTATTTTCTATTCTATGACCTTCTTCATCTATAAATTCATAATCAATCACATTTCCATTTTTATCAATATACTTATTCTTTGAAATCCTTGACAAAATGTAATCTGTCATAATTATGGTTTTTTTATAGGTATGTTGTTTTATCAATTTTTCAAATAAACTATCATAATAATAAATATCTGTGTCTTCTATATCAATATATTTGTTCTTTATTAATTTATGTGTTAAAGGATTTAATTCATCTAAATCAACAAAAGAAAGATTACTTTTAACATCTTTAACTGTTTGTTCTTTAGTATTTTGTTTATTAGTATTTATTTGGTTGTCTTTTTCGGTATCTCCTATATCGGCATATCCCTTTTGGGTATCTGGATTATTTTTCTCTTGTAAAACATCTAATGGAATCTCTCTAATTATATATTCATATTTATAATAGCCTTTTTCACCTCTTGTTTGTTGAATCTCTAAGTAGCCATGATCTTTCAATTCATTAAGTATTGATCTTATTGCCTTTATATTTTCTTTACTAACTGCAACTAGCCCTTTCATTGAATAATCCCAATCTTCTGGTAAACTTAACATAAAAGAAAGTAAACCTTTTGCTTTATAAGATAAACTTCTATCTTGTAAATGGTAATTACTCATTACAGTATAGTTTTTTTGCTTTTCTATTTTAAACACTGCCATATAATCACCCTTTCTTTGCAAAATAAAAAAGCTAATAAACTTTTAGCTTTTTAAGTATTTTTATTTTTTAGTATAGATATTGAAAGAGAATTAGTATAGTCTTCAAATTTACTAACTACTTCTTCTTCCATTTTTAAAGTTACTCTTACATAAATATTATAAGTTGTTTGTATTGTAGAGTGTCCAAGTCTTTTAGAAACGGCTTTAATATCTGCTCCTTGTTCAATCAATCTTGTTGCATGTGTATCCCTAAAGTCATGAAATCTACAAGGGATACCTAATTCATAATGGATTATTTTAAAAGGATGTTTAGTAGTATCAGTTCCTTCAAAAATTCCATTGTTTTTAACAAATATTAGATTAACTTCTGGTAAGGCAACATCTATTTCAGCAAGAGCATTTACAATTTTTATTTCTGGTTTATTATTATATGGATTAATTACTTCTTTCATATAATGCTTCATATACAAATCTCCATATTGTTCTTTAAAAAGTTCTTGTTCTTCTTTAAAATCTTTTAATGCTTGAAGTAATGTATCTCCTATTTCTATAGTTCTATGACTAGATGCTGTTTTACATGGACCAAAATACCAAATAGTTTTTGCTTTTCCCTCAATCAACCTTTTCTTTGTTCCTCCATGTTGATTTTTTTTAAGAACCTTTCTATCTACTTTTATTGTTTTCTTTTCAAAGTCTATATCATCCCATGTTAAGGCAAACACTTCAGATACACGAAGTCCTGTATAGTATGCTGTTAAAAACGAATAATAAATAGTATGACTATTTCTAAATCTATTAAAAATGCGTTCAATTTCTTCTGGCGTAAAAATATGAACAGGATCTTTTTCAGGTATATCATATTTAGGCAATTTTACTTTTAGTGCTGGGTTGTCTTTTATAAAATCTAATACATCAGCTGCATAGCCAAAAGAGCCTTTCAAGATTTTTAATATCGTATTTAAGAAACTTTTTGATACTCCCTTAGTAATATATATATCATTAATAAGTTCCTGTAAAGTCGATGGAGTAATTTGAGACAATCTATAAAATCCTAATCTTGGTTTTAAATAATTTTTTATAATATTTTGATATGACAAAATTGTTGAATATCTTAAATTTACTTCACAATATGTTTTTATCCAATAATCTAAATAATCCGAAAATGACATATTAGAAGGTTCAAATTTACGACCTGTATTTAGATACTCATTATAAGCTTTCATTCCAGCTGCATAAGCATCTCGTTTTGTTTTAAAACCAGACTTATTTATAAATTTTCTTTTTCCTCCTTGAGAGGCTATTTCAAATCTGTATTGAAAGAAATTTCCTCTTTTCATAATACTTACTTTTCCCATGTTTCCTCCTTTAAGAGAACAAAAAAATCAGCAAGAATGCTGACTTTTAAATTTGTGCACACACACCAATATCTATTTTTCCTAGATTTTATAAGGCTTTTCAAAGGTGTTCAAAATATTTGCACACAAACTGCACACAAATTGCACACATTTTGGTATTTTTACGCTTTTTTTTATGTTTTTTTGCACTTTTTACTATCGCAAAATTCTCTTAAACCCTTATTTTATGGGCTATTTTCCACAACATTGTTTATATTTCTTACCAGAGCCACATGGACATGGATCATTTCTGCCTATTTTATTAACTCTTTTAGGTTCTTTTTTCTTTGGTTTATTATCACTTACAGCTTCACCTTTAGCAATTTGCTTTCTAACCGCATTTTGTCTTATTTCAGCCTTTAATAGGTACATTGTTGTTTCTTTTTCAATTGTATCAAGCATATCATCAAACATTTCAAATCCTTCAGTTGTATAAGCTCTTAATGGATTTTCTTGAGCATAACTTCTTAAATGAATACCTTCTCTTAATAATGACATAGCATTAATATTTTCCATCCAATGCATATCTATTACTCGTAAATATATAGCCTTTTCAAATTCAGACATTATTTCTTTTGGAACTGATTCAACTTTTGCTTCATATTCTAAAACTATTTGAGAAATAATATAATCTGTTATTTGTTTATAATCCATGTTATTTAAGTCATCTAACATTATTGGCTTATTTAATAATTTTTCATTAACAAATTCTAATATTTCATTCAAACTTTGACCATTTAAATTATTTCCTTCTAAATGATTTTCAACTAAATGAGTAATAAAATCATTAAATAAATTAATTATAACTTCATGGATTGAATCACTATCCAGTATTTCATTTCTTTTTTCATAAATAATTTCTCTTTGTTCATTAACTACATTATCATATTCTAGTAAATTTTTACGAATATCAAAGTTATTACCTTCAACACGTTTTTGGGCAGTTTCAATTGAATTAGCTAGCATTTTTAAACTAATAGATTGATCGTCAGTAAATCCCACTTTTTGTAACATTACTTTAGCTCTATCAGTACCAAATCTTACCATTAAATCATCTTCAAATGAAACGTAAAATCTTGTATATCCAGGATCTCCTTGACGTCCAGCACGACCTCTTAATTGGTTATCAATACGTCTTGATTCATGTCGTTCAGTTCCTATAACACATAATCCGCCTAATTCTTTAACCCCTTCACCAAGCTTAATATCGGTACCACGACCAGCCATATTAGTAGCTATAGTAACTGATCCTTTAACTCCAGCTTTGGCTATAATTTCTGCTTCTCTAGCATTATTTTTAGCATTTAATACTTCATGAGGTATTTTTTCTTTTTTCAACATAGAACTTATTAACTCACTGGTTTCAACTGCAATAGTACCAACTAGAACTGGTTGACCTATTTCATGTCTTTTTTTAATCTCATTTATTATCGCTTTATATTTTCCTTTTTTAGTTGCAAAAACTAAATCAGTATCATCAATTCTAGCAATTGGCTTATTAGTAGGTATAACAATAACATACATGTTATAAATATCTCTAAATTCTTCTTCTTCTGTTTTTGCAGTACCTGTCATACCAGCTAGTTTATTATACATTCTAAATAAGTTTTGAAATGTAATAGTTGCTAAAGTTTTAGTTTCTTGATTAATTTGAACGCCTTCTTTAGCTTCTATAGCTTGATGTAAGCCATCAGAATAAGCTCGACCTTGCATTAATCTTCCAGTAAATGGATCAACAATAACTATTTGTCCATCGTGAACAACATAATCAAAATCTCTTTTCATGCCATAGTTAGCTTTTAAAGCTTGATTTATAAAATGAACTAGAGTTGTATGTTCAATATCATATAAATTATCAATATTAAATGACTTTTCAGCTAATTTAACTCCTTCATCATCTAATGTTACGGCTTTTGTTTTTTCATCGTAAATATAACCATTATTTTCTTTTAATGATTTAGCAAATCTATCTGTTTGAATATATAAATTAGCACTATTCATAGATCCACCAGATATAATTAAAGGGGTTCTTGCTTCATCAATTAAAACTGAGTCCACTTCATCGACAATAGCAAAATTTAATCCTCTTTGAACTCTATCAGCTGCTTTAACAACCATATTATCTCTTAAATAGTCAAATCCAATTTCATTATTTGTGGAATATACTATATCACATTCATATACTTTTTTCTTTTCTGATGCGGTTAGTTCTCTTAAATTAACGCCAACTGTTAATCCTAAAAATCTATATATATTACCCATCCATTCAGCATCACGATTAGCTAAATATTCATTTACTGTAATTATATGAACACCTTGACCATTTAAAGCATTTAAGTAAGCAGGCATAGTAGAAGTTAATGTTTTTCCTTCTCCTGTTTTCATTTCTGCTATATTTCCATAATGAATAGCCAATCCACCAATTACTTGAACATAATATGGTTTTTCACCAATAACTCTATATGCTGCTTCTCTAGCTGTTGCAAAAGCTTCTACTAAAATATCTTCTAATGTTTCCCCATTATTTAATCTTTCTTTAAACTCATTAGTTTTATTTTTTAATTCTTCATCAGTTAATTTTGAATATTCTTCTTCTTTAGCTACAATTAAATTAGCTTGTTCTTTAAATTTTTCTAATTCTTTATATTCATGATCGAATAATTTTTTTAAAAAATTCATATTGATCTTCCTTTCATTCTTATTAATTATACCAAAAATTCTTTAAAAATAATAGTTTTTTTATTATTAAACAAGAAAAAAGGTGAAATATCACCTTATCTTGTTTCAATTATCCCATAATTTGTATCTTTTCTTCTATATAAAATATTAATTTGATTAGTTGCCTCATTTGTAAAGACAAAGAAATCATGACCTAATAAATTCATTTGTAAAATTGCTTCTTCTTCATTCATTGGTTTAGTTTCAACTAGTTTTCTTTTTACTATTTTTCCTTTTTCATCTTCATCTTTTTCTATTTTAAAATTTGTATTAATATCCATTACTTCTTTTGTTCTCTTTTTTATTCTAGTCTTATTTTTTCTAATTTGTCTTTCTAATTTTTCTGAAACTAAATCGATAGCAGCATACAAGTCACTATGAGTATCTTCTGCTCTTAAAATTAATTTTTTTAATGGGATAGTGACTTCAACAGTTTGATCTTTCCCTTTTACTCTAACTGCCACAGTAGCAGTTACGTTTTCTGGATTTTCTAGATATTTATCTAGTTTTCCAATTTTTGCTTCAATATAATCATTGATAGCTGAAGTAATTTTAATTTTACTTCCACGGATATTCATTTTCAAAATATCACCCTCCTATAATCATTATACCATAAAAACAATTAAAAATTATGGGATAATATGGAATTTATTAACAAATTATTTATACAAAAAAAGAATAAACAAAGTTTATCCCTTATTGTGCACATTTTGAATAATCATAATTTATGAAACAATCAATACAATGCCACATACTTTCTCTATTAGAATCACTGCCATCACCAGCAACTAAATTAAATACAATTTGAACTATAAAAACAACTAAAAATACTATAACTGCTGCAACAATTCTTTTAACAAATGTTTGTTGGCCTTTTTTAATTTCATCTTCTTTTTGGGCCATTACAGCTCTACCTAAATCTAACATTCCATAAATTATCAATAAAATAGGAATAACAATTTTAATAATATTAATAGCAGTTGTTACTAAATTTGGTATCATAGAATCAATAATTAAATTAGTTGTTCCACAAGATAATGTAATATTTTCTAATATAAACATAAAAATCTCTCCCATCTATAAATCATTTTACAATAATTTTGTTTATTTGTCAATTAAAACAGTTATTGTTTACAAAACAATTAACGCAATCCCACATGCCTTGTTCATTTGGAACCACAACACCAATAACGAACTTTACTAAAACAAAAACTAAGAAAACACAAATACCAACTATTAACCTTTTAACAAATGTTTGTTGGCCTTTTTTTATTTCATCCTCTTTTTGAGAAATAACACCCTTTAATAAATCTATCATTCCTAGAAGAATAATAATAACTGGTGTTGCAATTTGTATAACAGTAATTACTATACTAGTAATTTGAGCTGCAATGTATGGAACAGCAGTTCCATTACACATTATTTTCCTATAAGTATCTAGTACAAATAATCCTGAATCAAATAAAACTCCATCCATAATTCACCTAAAATAATCCTAAGATTTTCTTTCTTTTTTCTGTTTCTTCAGTTTGTTGTTTTAAAAATCCCATTTTAGATAAAAAAGTATCCATTATATTTATATTAGCATCCCTTTCATTTAATGGTGGCATATTAAAGAAAAATTTAGCTCTTGCCTCATATTGTAACTCTAAAACATCTTTTGAACTTAATAAGCTTTTATTCAATATTACTTTTCTACCAGCAAGTTCTTTAAAAACATTACGTTTTACATTCATTAATCTATTTAATTTAACTGTAGATGGTTCAACTAAATAAATAATTTCCTGAACTAATCCAAGTGCCATTGGACTTTTGTTTACGTCAACTATTATAACATCACAATCATTATTTTTTTCAATAAATTTACCTAAATCTTTACTAGAAATGCTATGTAATGATTTATTATTAAAATAATTAAAATCATTAGCATCTACTTCTACTCCAACAACTTTGTAATTTTTTTTCAATTGTTTTACCATCATATAACAAAAAGTTGTCGCGCCACAATCATCAGTTAAATTTTTAACTCCTATAACTCTACAATAATCAGCTTCTACACCTTGATAAATAATTTGACTATCACTATCATCATCTAATTGGTGATATTGAGCTACATCACGATAACTATTAGGATTATTATAAAGATAAAGAACTCCTTCTATATTTCTTGTAAAATTATATATCCCCATTGAAATTAATTTTGATAAATAATTTGGTGAACTAGATTCTTCACTATCATCTAATAATAAAATTAACTTTTCCATATCTAAAGATATTGATAGTTTTTGTAAATTTCTTATATCATTATAATCTTTTATTGCTGTTATATCTAATATCATTCTTTGATAATAAAAATTTTTAAACATTTCTATTATTTCTTCAACATTGTATTGACCTTCTACTGTTTTTATTATGTCAATATTTAAATTAGTTAATAGATCTTTTTTTTGATTACAAATAATTACGTTCATTATTATCCCTCCACGTCTTTCTTGTCAAAAATTATTCTTGTTTCTCCATATAAAGGTAATTCTATAAAACTCCCAATCAATGGGAAATCAAAATGAACAAATACCGTAACTCCGTAATAGTCACCCTTATTAGTATCATATTGATAAACACAATATCTAAAACCACTATTATTAGATAAAGGTTGTTTCCCATTTTTTTCTTTACATTGCTGATTTAATTCAATTTGATAACCGATTGAAGCTAAATTTTCATCTATTTCAGTTTTAGAAGAATCTGTATAGCCTTCATGCTTTTCAATAATATCTATTATTCTATCTCTAACTTTGAATCCTTTTGAAAAAGCTAATGAACCTACAAGAATAACTATAAAAACAATAATAAAAATTATAATTAAATTAAATACCATGGATGTTCCAATTGCTTCTTTCATTATCCACCTCCAAAATTTTATATTTTCATTCTAATGGTACTGTTGTTGTAAACTTATATATTTTATTAGTCCTTGTAAACACTGGAATATTTAATATGTTTATAATAGGCAAATCTAATTTCATATAAGTTAATACGCCATATGAGAAATATGTATTTTTAGCTGGACGTTCATTTTCAATATAAACACAATAGTCATAATTTTCACCTACTGAACTTACAAGATACATTTTTTTATACTGATCCTTACAATTAGCATCCTCTAATGAATATCCAAGGTTACCTAGTATTCTATCAATTTCTTCTTTTGACAACTTATTATATCCCTCAAATTTTTCTATTGCATATATTATTTTATTATTAACTTTAAATGCTTTATAATAACTTAATGTGCCCGAGATAAATGCAAATATAACAATTATAAAAAAAATCACTAAATTATACATAAAAGTATGTCCTATTGGTCCGTTCATCAAAACACCTACCTTAATAAGATAATTATACTATATATTCTATTTAAAATCAATTTTTTATTGTAAATATTAAAAAAAATACAAAATAAATTTGTATTTTATTCACCTCCGGCGTCTACACTTTGTACACAAGCATTATAACCTGCTTCATCAAATAAGCTTTGATTGTTACTACCTTCTTGACAAGTACCACCTTTCCAAATACCACCATTATCAGTACAACAAGTTCTTTTAGCAGTATTACTCATCAAACTAGTAACTAAAGGTATTGCTATTGCAACTATAACACCGATTAAAATAATTGTTATAACAGTCATATTAGCTTCTCCTGCTGCTTCTTTCATCGTCTCACCACCTTACTAGAATTAGTATATCACAATAAATACTTTTTATCAACTTTTTTAATAATTCATCATCATCATCATTGATAATAACAATAATAACATTATTCCTCCACCAGTGACAAATAACATTATCATTGTTCTTTTTTCCATAGCTTCTAATCTTTCGGCATATTTTTGCTCTCTAGCTTTATTTTGTAAATTCGAAACTGTTCTTGAAAACATTAATATTTGTTCTTGTTTTTTTTCCTGACTACCTAAACTTAATCTATAAAGTAATCTCATCATACGCATAGAATCCCTTACTGGATATTGTTTAGCAAAATCCATGTAAGGTTCTACTGTCATATCACCAGCTTCTATTCTGGAAACTAAAGTTCTTAAGCCAGGTTTAAAAATTTCTGGAGCCTGCTCAATAGATTTTGATAAAGCTATAGGGACAGTATAATGCTGAACTAAAATTTCTAAACTTTTTAAATAATATGGTAACATCAAATTTATATGATGTAAATTCTTTTTATAATATGATTTTAAAGAAACATATGATTGCTTAAATGTTAAAAATCCCGCAACAATAGCAAATAGAATATATACAAATTGAATTTCTGATAAGAAAAGAAATATCAAAGCTACAGTAACAATTAACCCATTACGAACACGAATTCCAAACATTTCACTGACATTAACGTCATTTCCATACTTTAACTTTAATAAAAATTCATAATCACTTTCTAATAAAAATTTAAATATTGGCTGTGTCTCACTAATAAATTCTTTAGGCTGAATTATATTGTTATATATAACTATAAAGAAAAATATAATAGCAACTAACAAAAATATCATTATTCTGCACCTACATTCTCATTATAGAATTTTTCACCAGCAAGTATAAAATAAGTATTTATAATTATAATCAAATGTAAAAGAATTTGAACATACCAATTATTTAACATTTCTATATATGTTTCTGTTCCTAGAAGAAATTGCACAAGCATAATCATTAAATAAAGAACTATACCAAATTGAAGAAACTTTTTATGGAAAGTAGCTCTGTCTAATCTATCTCGATAAACCCCTTCAACCAACATATCTATATCAAGAGACATATTTTCTAATGATTCAGAGGCATCTCTTGCACCTTCATTAGTAATTTGATAAAAAAGTTGATGCATATTTTTCACAATATAGAAATCATATTTTTCACTCATAAAATCTATTGATTCATTAATTGTACCATTTCTATATGCCATATCTATCATAGTTTTAACATCGCTTTTCACAGGATCTTCCAATACTCCAGACTCATAAACTCCCTCTAATGACTTTACAAAACTTTGAGTAGTTGCAAATTCCATAATTGTATTTGTAGTATATACTTGAATTTGTTCAAATATAAACTCACTATATAATCTTTTGCATCTTAAATATGATAAATAAGGTATAATCATTATTGCAACTAATATATACACAATACACCAAATCAGACTATAAAAATACAAATATGAAACAACTGCTGATCCAACAGAGAATATAGCAATTTGTATAGCATATTGTCTAGGCGTAAATTCTTGACCTAACTCTTTTACTTTTTCTCTTACTATTTTAAAAGAATAAGGTGCATATTTATCATAAACTGTTGTAACTCTATTTATAACAAATTTATAAACATTATCTCCAGTATTTATTCTATAAATGAATATAAATAGTAAAATTATAGCTATTATTAAAAATATAGTTTCTATCATTTTACCCCTCCTTTATCAAATAAAATGTTAATTAACATTATTTTGATTTGTATTCTGTAAATTATTGTTGCTTACGCTCATAGGGTTTATTCTAACACTTGGTTGACTTGTTGGTCTTTGAGTTGCACTAATATTTGGTTGACTTATTGGTCTTTGAGTTGTACTAACACTTGGTTGACTTATTGGTCTTTGAGTTGCACTAACACTTGGTTGACTTGTTGGTCTTTGAGTTGCACTAACACTTGATTGGCTTATTGGGCTTTGAGTAGTACTAATATTTGGTTGACTTACTGGTTTTTGAACTGTACTAACATCAAATTGATTATTTGAATTTAAAGATTTTTCAGTTGTTTGTTCAGAAGAACTAAAATTATTGTCATACGCTGGATTGACAAATCCAGGTGGTAAACTTATGCCTTGACCTTCAATATAATCGATTAGATATTTGCTAGGATTTTTTCTTGTAATTTTACCTTCAGGATTCTTTTTATATATCACATTATACTTAGCTTCATTATCCTCAGTTACATAAAATTCCGTTACTTCACCTATTTCACGAATAAATCTTTTGGTTTCCTTATCCTGTCTACCTCTTATATAAACACCCAATTGAATATATCTATATATTGATTTTAAAAACTGATCTATTTCTTGATTTGTTTCTAGCAAACTGTACATACGGTTTGGAATAGATGATGCCTTATCTGCATGTATAGTTGAAAGAATATAGTGTCCTGAAGATATTGAGTTACGAACTGCCATTACTGCTTCTGCACTACGAACTTCGGATAATAATATCCATTTAGGGTTCTGACGCATACATGCTACTAGAACATCACTGTAAGAAGCAACATTGTTAGTTTTCATAGCAACTATATCACGATGTGGAAAAATTCTATCTAAGTGTAATTCCAAAGTATCCTCAATAGTAATTATTTTTTCATCTTCTCTAGTTTTAGAAGCTAAATACTTAACAAACTCAGTTTTACCAGAACCTGTTTCTCCAGAAACCATGATATTACAATGAGCTAATACACATTGTACTAAAAAATCATGAACATCAAGTGTTATATATTTTTCACTGATAATTTTATCTTTTTCAAGTCTTATTTTAGCAGGTGTTTTACGAATAACACAAGCTATACCATTACTAGCTACTGAATCATGTATAAAGTTCATACGCAACTCAGCACTTTCAGAGTCTAAGAATGGATGAGCAGCATTAAATGATCTACCCATAACATTTGAACATTGAAAGGCTAGTTTTTCCATCATTTGATTATTGATATTAGGATTTTCAATCCTAAATATACCCTTTGATAAAGTTTTTAAATGAATTTGGCCATTATTTCCATATGAAATATCAGTAACATCTTCATCATTTAAATATTCAGTTAAAGGTCCAAAATCAATTTGGGAAAATAAATTATCATGCATAAATTATTGATTATTCTCCAAATTATTTTGAGGAGTCGCAGAATTATTTATATTGTCCCCATTTGTATCTATTGTATCAGAAAATGTTACTGTATGGCTTTCAATATATTCGACTAATTCTTGGCGATCAACGGTCAAATCACCTTCGATTGGAACTGTTCCACCATATGGAACAGGGAATAATTCAACACCTGTACTCTTTAAATATTCACTTTTCTTTAATAATACGAAAACATCTTCTGGTACACCAAATAATAAAGTTGCAGGAGTTCTATTTTCACTAGAATCTTCAAATACATTATTACCATTACTATCCTTAACTGCTAATACTTCTACTTGTGCTAACAATCTACCAACCATAATTTGTCCATTTTCGTCAGTAGCCTTCATATATACATCTATTTTATTTCCTGGAAAAATAGAGTTACCATAAGTAGAGGCAGTTGTAACATTTAATGCATATGGTCTTTCACCATCTTTTACTTCTGTAAAAGCTGAATCAGGTAAATTTTCTTTACTAGTTAATACATCACTATAAAACATACTTCCTGCAGGAATAACTGTATTAACTGCTGTATACATTCCAACAATACTAGAAGAACTTCTCATAACATTAGTGTTTACAGATACTGATGGAACACTAATATAAGTTATCATTTCATCGGTTATTAAAGTTCTAGGCTGTATTGTTTGACTTGCAACTGGTATTCTAACAGGCTTAACTTGACTTTGAATTGTCGAATTATACCCCCAATATAATAATCCTAAAATTGCTATAACCCCTATAACTGTTACAGTATTTTTATTTGTTATAAATTTTTTTAATCCTAATAAAATATTATTCATATAATCATCCCTTTCCTATCCTTCAACATCTGGTGTTTCTAAAATTGCATCTATTGAATTTGAAATATTAAATTCCAAAACTTCCCCAGTCAAATTTGTTTGTTCTGAACTACTAACCGTTAAACTAACTTTAGGTGGTGTTTCATTTACATCGAAAATTTCAATTTTATATGTTTTTGATAATGAAGCACTTTCTGCAAATCTTAAATAAAAATTTTTTACAAATTGTTCTCGATCGATTCTTATAACCCCGTCTTGTCTATATGCAGCCAAATCAAGTGCATCATACATAGCAGCTTCAGTTACTTCTTTTAACAAATGATAATTATGTTCGTCTGTATTTGTGATTGATTGAAAAAAGAAAATAAAGAAAATTGCTAAGATACCACTTATTACCACAGCTGCTCCCCAATATGACTCTTTCATTTATAAAACCTCCTAACTATAAATGTTATCGTTTCTTCTCTTATATATAACAATCGAAGTCACTAATACTATAAAGAAAAGAATAATAACAATATAATAATCTGTCAACAAACTTATAAGCACATTAATGAAAGAATTTTGTTCTGCTTTTTCAGCCTTGCTTTCTTCTTGTTTTATATTTAAATCTTCTTTATATTTTGTAACATTAGCAACAAATTCATCATATGATAACCCATGGCTTGACCATTTTTGACATAAGCTATACGTTTCTGCACCAATGCATACTGGATCTTTATAAAATTCGTTATAAGTAGGTAGTACAACTCTTAAAGTAACTAGTGGATCAGTACAATCAGGATTAGTCGAATAAAATGTATATTTAACTGTCTGTCCACTTTTATATTTAGAAAGAGTTAATTCATTTTTACTATATTTATATACTTTATTATCTGTCTCATCAACAAAATAAAGATCTTTATATAAATTAAGTAAATTTACACTAAAAACTACGGAGCCGTTTTTTTCTACATAATCATAACTAAGATTAACATTTGATGCTATTTTTTTTAAACGTGCTATTTCACTAAATTGACAATTTAATGCTTTTACATTTACTTTCGGAATAATCAACAATAAGATAAGCAAAAATATTATTCTTTTCATTTTTTACTCCTCCATTATTTAATTATAACATAGAAATTTGGTTTTTTAAATATTATTTTAAAATATATTCATAATTTTTATTTCTAATAGTAAATATCAAAGAAATATTACTAGCATTTTCTATTTCTTTTAAAACTTCAATATAATAAATATTATTTTCTTTTAATCTTTGACTTTTCAATTCAACTAAATTCAATTGTTGTGTTTTTTCTTCACCATCTATAGTATATTTAATTACTCCAAATTTTTCTATAAAGTCGTATAAATCATATACTCCATCTAACTTCTTTTCAACTTCTAAAACACCTTGAATTTTTAATATAGTTTTAGAATAATTAGTATTTATTGAAGGTTTTATGTATTCATATGACTTAATACATTCATCAGATACACAAAAATCATAAGATAGTTTATATTGTGATTTCAAATCAAAAGCATCAATTTTTATTTTATAATCTGGTAATATACTATCAACAAATTCTAAATCATTACCTAATGTTGCTGTAGTTTTCGAATCAATACCTACTAAATCATTATATTTTATTTTTACCTTTGTTGATGCAAAATCACCATTTTTATCAACGTTTGTTTTATCAACAAAAGAGAAAACTATTTTATCTTTTATAAGTTGCTTAGGGATTTTATAAATTAAAACTTTTTCTTCTGTGTCATTACCTATATTTTCTCCCTCATAGACATCTCCAAAATCAAAAAAACTTTCCCTATTTTCTACTATTGGAGTATACACATAATTTCCAATTAAAATCTTTGTTGTTGCCATATCCAAACCAATTGGATTTTTTGTATTATTCTTTATTTTCACTCTTAACAACAAATAGTAATCATCTGTTAATTTAGCGCCTTTATAATTAGTGTTAACTAAATAACTATCTGTAAGAACTAAAGTAAAATTATTACCATAAAAATATTCATTTTGCTTTATAGTCTTATCCCCAGTGGTTACAATTATAATAATAGCCGCTAAACTTATTAGAACAAATGCTGATGCAACAGATCTTATAATAAGTTTATTTTCTTTATAAAAATATTTGGTAAATCTAATAAATCTTCTAAGTTTACGTAATTTTTTATTGCCATCAAATTTTAATTCTACTTCGATTTCTTCATTATCTTGCTCATCTATTTCAAGAGTTTTTAATTCAGTTTCAAAATCAAATTTCTTTAAATCAAATCCTACGCCTCTTATAAAAACAAAAATTAAACAAACTAATTGAAGAATGAAAGAAATTGTCGTTAAATCTCGTACTAATAGTAAAGTTTGTGACTCAATCAAAGATAAGGTTAATGTATTTAGAGTAGATTTTGCAAGTTGAACAATTACAAAAGTATATATATTTAATAATATTATTAAGATGTATAAAATATATGGCTTTTGTTTCACTATCATAACTATTAATACAATGACTGAAAGTAATATAATTAAAATTGGAACAAGTTGAAATAATCCCGGCATAAGTGGTGTTAATAAATCCTGACCTATAACATTAATTACTTCAGTACTATATTCATTAAAAAAATCAACTAATTGTTTTATTCTATAAATCAAATAAAATGTTAAAACTGTCATTATCAAATGAATCAGTTTAAAATGCCTTATGAAAAAAGCATAAGGTTTTCTTAGTACCATAAGCCTCACCTTTATTCTAATAAAATTATATAATATTTAATAATATATTTCAATATAAAAAGAAAAAAGTTTTCACTTTTTTTATATTTAATATGGCTGCCCTAATTAGATTCGAACTAATGATCACGGAGTCAGAGTCCGCCGCCTTACCGCTTGGCCATAGGGCAATGAAACAAATTATATTGTTTCATATAATTTGTATAATTCTTGACATTTTTCTTTGTCCATAGGTTTGGTATCTTTTAAACGATAATTAATATTTAATTTTTTATATTTTGGGACGCCAATTGTTGTATATGGTAGAAATTCTACCTTTTCAATATTGTAATTTTTTAAAAATTTTTTTAATTTTCTAATATAATCTTCGTTATCATTAATACCGGGAACAATTACTTGTCTTATCCACAGTCTTTTATTTAATTTTTGACATAAATCTAAGAAATTTATTGATTCTTGAATTTTTTGTCCAGTCATTATTGTATATTTATCTTCTTCTATTGCTTTAATATCCATCATGACTAAATCAACATATTTTAATACCTCTTCATTTTTAGTGCCACCAAAACCAGCAGTGTCTAAACAAGTATTTATTCCAAATTGTTGACATTTTTTTAATATGTCTATTAAAAAATCAGTTTGAAGAAGGGGCTCTCCACCAGAAAATGTAACTCCTCCTTCACTTCCAAAATAACCTTTATATTTTAGTATTCTTTTTAATAATTCATCGGTTGTTATTTTTAAACCTTTATTTTGTTCCCATGTTTCAGGATTATGACAAAATAAACATCTTAATTTGCATCCTTGCATAAAAACTACAAATCTTATGCCAGGGCCATCTACTAAACCCATTGTTTCAATTGAATTAATATATCCTTCCATTAAACACCTTCATGGAATGTTCTACTAATAACTTCAAGTTGTTGTTCTCTACTTAATCTATTGAAATGAACTGCATATCCTGATACTCTTATTGTTAAATTAGGATAATCATCAGGATGTTCCATGGCATCAATTAATTGTTCTCTATTTAAAACATTAACATTTAAATGATGTGCTCCTTGTTTAAAGTAACCATCTAAAATATTAACTAAATTTTTAATTCTTTCTTCTTCTGTATGACCTAATGCATTTGGAATAATTGAGAATGTATTAGATATACCATCTTGGCATACATCTTTGTAAGGTATTTTAGCAACAGAATTTAATGAAGCTAAAGCGCCACTACTATCTCTTCCATGCATAGGATTAGCACCAGGAGCAAATGGAACACCTTTTTTTCTTCCATCAGGAGTAGATCCCGTTTTTTTACCATAAACAACATTAGAAGTAATAGTTAATACTGACAATGTATGTTTAGCATTTTTATATAATGGATGTTTTTTTAATTCTTTTATAAATGTTTTTACAATATCAACAGCAATACTATCTACACGGTCATCATCATTACCATATTTAGGATAATCTCCTTCAATTTCAAAATCAATAGCAATTCCATCTTCATTTCTAATTGGTTTTACTTTAGCGTATTTAATAGCTGATAAAGAATCAGTTGCTACAGATAATCCAGCTACTCCAAATGCCATTAAATGTTCAACATTTGTATCATGCAAAGCCATTTGAGCTTTTTCGTATGCATATTTATCATGCATATAGTGAATTATATTCATCGCATCAACATACGTTTTTGCAATGCTCTCTAACATTTTATAATATGCTTTTTTAGTTTTTTCATAATCTAATACTTCATCAGTTATTTTATCTATACCTTCAACAACTAATTTACCACTCATTTCGTCATAGCCACCATTAATAGCATATAATAATGATTTTGCTAAATTACATCTTGCTCCAAAGAATTGCATTTGTTTACCAACTTTCATAGCTGATACACAGCATGCAATAGCGTAATCATCACCATATATTGGTCGCATTATATCATCGTTTTCATATTGAATAGCATCAGTTAAAATAGATATTTTTGAACAATATTTTTTAAAGTTTTCTGGTAAATTATTTGACCATAAAACAGTTAAATTTGGTTCAGGTGAAGAACCTAAATTAATTAATGTGTGTAAATATCTATAACTATTTTTAGTAACTAAGCTTTTTCCATTTAAAGCCATACCACCTAATGATTCAGTTACCCAAGTAGGATCACCTGCAAATAATTCATTATATTCAGGTGTTCTTAAATGTCTTGCAATTCTTAGTTTAATAACAAATTGGTCAATAATTTCCTGAGCTTCTTTTTCTGTTATTACTTTATCTTCTAAATCTCTTTCAATATAAATATCTAAGAATGTTGAAGTTCTTCCTAAACTCATAGCAGCTCCATTGTTTTCTTTAATAGCTGCTAAATAGCCAAAATATAACCATTGAGTTGCTTCTTTAGCGTTTGTAGCAGGTTTAGATATATCAAATCCATATTTTAAAGCCATACTTTTAATTTCATTTAATGCTTTAATTTGTTCACTAACTTCTTCTCTTAATCTAATTGTATTTTCGTTTATTTCAGTAATAGATTTTAAATCTTTTTTCTTTTCTTCAATCAAAAAATCTATTCCATATAAAGCAATTCTTCTATAATCACCAATTATTCTACCTCTACCATAAGCATCAGGTAGTCCAGTTAATAAACCAGCACTTCTTGCTCTTCTAATTTCTTCAGTATAAGCATCAAAAACACCATCATTATGTGATTTTCGATATTCTTTAAAATGCTTGTCGATTGTTTCATCTAATTTATAACCATAAGCTTCTAAGGATGTATGAGCCATTCTAATTCCACCGTATAAATTAACAATTCTTTTTAATGGCTTATCAGTTTGTAACCCAACAATAATTTCATTATCTTTGTCTATATATCCAGGAGCAAAATTATCTATTCCAGAAATTAGTTTTGTTTCAACATCCAAAACGCCTTTTTTTAATTCTTCTTTAGTTAATTCATTAACTTTATCTAATACTTTTTTTGTTTTGTCAGTTATACCTTCTAAAAAAGATTCATCACCTAAATACTCTTTATAATTATTTAAAATGAAGTCTTCAACATTAATTTCATGTTTCCATTTTTCACCTTTAAACTTATTCCATGCTTCCATTTCATTACCTCCATCCTGTATATTAGTATAACATATTTTTACAAAAAATTAGCTATTTTTTAGTATATTTATTTTCTCTTGTCATTTAATGATAATTAACAAACTAACTATTCTATTAGCAATTTAATTTAAAAAGTTTAAGCAACTATCTATTTGATTATTTACAATGAGCCAATTTTTAATACTCAAGTCTTAACAACTAATAAATATCAGTTTTATATATAATGTAGCATAATTTTGGCAAATTATATTATTAAACGAAAAAATCACGAAATAACAAAATCGCGATTTTATATTAATATTATCTTCTTCCACTTTTTTTCTCAAAACTTTCAGCAACTTCAGGGTTCATATTAACATTTGCACTTTCTTGGAACTCTTTTAATTGTTGCATTGATGGAAACTTAAAAACAAAACGTAATTTTCCTTGCTCTACTTTTTGAGATTTTAAAATAGCTCCACAACTTCCAGCCCACTTACAAACTGCTCTTGCTCTATCATAACTTTCTTTATCTTGAGTTATTTGTGCTTCATCTCTTTTGACAACATATCTGTTTTCTGCAGAATGTATATCTTTTGACATAACAATGTGATCTCGTTCTGGGCATTGAATAGATACAGATGCTGTTAAATTATTATAATCATATTTTTTAATTATATTGACTTTTATTTCACTCATAAATTCCTCCTTCGAAATAATTATATCATATCCTGAATATATTTGAAAAAAATTAAATTATTTTTCTTTATTTAAATTAAAAATTTCAATATCATAATTTTCTAAAACACTATCTTTATGTATATTCTTTATCATATCAAATATAAAGTTTACTATATAATATGAATATTATTTTTTCAAACTAATCTCCATTTCATCGATTCTTCTCACTTGAAATAGATATTTTGCTTGAATGGATTATAATTTATCACTTTTTTAATAAAATGTCAAATCTTTGACATAAATCGTAATTTGAAATAAAATTGATAAACATTTTAAAAACCTTTGATTTATTCTTTTAAATGTTTAATTAATATCTTATTACTTAAATTTTCTATATAGATATTTATTTAATAATTGAATACAAGAAATGTAATACCTTTAATTATTATTCTATGTGGTTCTACATAAGATAGGTTTGTTCTTTTTATTGTTCTAATTGAACCTTTTTGTATTTCACATTTAGTATTGCAGAAACTACATACTATACATACTAATTCTAGTTTCTTTCTTAAAGACCCTTCAATATCAATTTCTTGTTTAATAATATTTACCATTAAATCATCCCTTTCTTTTACACAACAAAAAATCAATTCCATTTCTAGAATTGATATTTATTAGTAAATTGAACCGAAGTTCAACCAGATTCTTTAATGGTGCCATAGTGGTACACATTTGGAAATTTTTAAAAAGGTTAATTTCTATATCTATTATACTATAAAACCTATATTTTTAAATCATTTTTATTTAATGTTTTTTAAAAAAGTATTTAAACTATGATACCACTTAAACATACCCAATTTTTTATCAGCATATTTTTGAAATTCCTCTTCGGTATAATTTTGATTAACATTTTTCCATCTGTTTAAAACTCTTTCATAACAAGTTTCTATGCTTGTTCTCATAACTATAATTTGTCCTTTTAATATAGAGTAATCTTTTATATTTCTGTACTGTGCAGAATCAATGACAATGGTTTTATTACTATTTTTAAAATAATCTAAAACTTTTAAATAAAATTCATCAAAATTAGTAAATAAGTAATCTTTTGGTTTATCTTTAAATATTTCTCTTAATTGAACACATTCTTTATTATTTGATAATTGATTACTAAAGAGTATATCAGTATCTATTACAATATAATTATCATCATTAATATACTTATTACTAAAATAGGATTTGCCACTCCCTGATTCACCAGTAATATTTATAACTTTATCATCTGTTAGATTTTTAACATATGGCTCTTTATCTATAAATCTGCTTATTAATAAATCAGATTTTATCTCATATAAATAGGTTTCAATTTGCTTCACTAAATCATTAGTATCTTTTCTATCATCTTTATTGCCATGAGATATAAAATCTTTCCATTCTTCCAAAACTAAATCAATATTTTCTTTATTAACTTTGTCCCTTAAAATTTGAAATGCTGTCTTTTTATAATTCATAATACTAACAACACCTAATGCCTTATAATATGATTTTTCTGGTATTCTAGAAATTTTATAAAAATGAAGAGCCATCTCATCATCAACTTTTCTAGGATTACTTATAATTATTTTATTTGTTCTATATATTGTTGTAGCTCCCTCTAATTTAATATTTTCTGCATCTTCTGGAACTATAACATCATAAATTGTATCACCACGATGTAACCATCTTAATATAGAATCTTCAGAGCAATAATTAAATCCACCAAAATCTTTCCCATGTTCAGCATTAGGATTCCAATTATTTGCAACATTAACTTCATCAATTTTATATTTAAAATCACTTTTAGCACCTGAAGTAGTGCCATACATCACTTTTACGTACTTTTCCATTAACTATAACCTCAATTCAATTTTATATTCTCTATATTAATTAAATTATGATCATCATCAAATTCTAATTTAAAAGTTTCACAGTATTCCCATTTGCCGTCAAAAAAAGTTTTACCTCTAAATTTATAATCACCAGTATAATCAATTTCACACCATTTACTAAATAAAGCAGCTAATGCTGTTGAATGTCCAACAATTAATACCTTTTTATCAGAATAATTATTTAAAATGTTTATTAGTGAATTATACTCTCTATTAATCACTTCATTTATCGATTCTCCATTTGGTAATTTATAGTTAAAATCATCAAATTGTTTCTTACCAAAATCTTTCGGTAATTCATCCCAATTATTTATACCAAATTTTCTTTCGCCAAAATTATCATCTATAAATAATTTATCTTTCGTAAAATATTTAGCAGTAGATATTGCTCTTACATAGTTAGAAGAAATTACCATGTCAAAATTGGCAAGTTCATTTAATTGACTCTTTTTTTTAGCTAACTTTTCACCATTAATTGTTAATCCCCATTTTTCGTTTTGAATTTGTAATGAATCTTTATTATTTATACTGATAGGTTTTAATGGTTCAGAATGTCGCATAAAATATATCGTTTTCATTTGCTTACATCTCCTTAATCTTATGACTTTAATATACCCAAAAGTGTATAACACTTTTGCACACCGTTATTGGCTCTGCCAATAGCGTAGTGTGTTACTCTTTTGGATTAGAAAATATTTACTATGTCTTCTACTTCGTTATTTTTTTTATTCTCATCATCATATATTACTTTGATTTTATAATTTGTTTGCATTCCCATATATTCTAAATGTTTAATCCCAATAGAGTTTTGACTAGTTAATAATGAAAAATCGATTTGTTTTGCAAATACAGCAAAATCTTTATGTTCTAATATTGGAGTATCATCTATATATACTCTAATATTTTTTGCACTACATTCTCCATAATTAGAAATAACTATCTTTTTATTTATATATTTAATTGTGATTTTTGATTTTTTCAAATTTTTTTTGTTTTTTTTGTATATAATCAATTCTTTTATTAAATCTTTAAATAATGCAATCAAAGATATTGCTAGAGCCAGCAACGACATCCAATTATTCTTAAAAAAATCAATCATTTACCATTTAAGTCCTTTATTATACTATCCTTATATTCATTTATAACTTGCTCTTTTACTTGTTCTTTTTCATATTCCGTCATTTTATTCCATTGTTCTTCTGTATAGGGAAAAGAAACATGTGTTGGTTCTTCATATTTTTTTAACTTTTTCTTTATCTTCTCTAATCCACTTAAATCTAACTTAACTGTTGACTTTCCCATAGTAACTTCCTCCTTCTTTTCTACATTATATCACATATTTTACAATTCTAAATCATCTTTAGAATAATAATTATCAATATCTGCATAATCAAACAATTCATCTTCTTTATCAGTTTCTTTTGCTATATCGTAAACATCATCTTTATCGAAATCTTTATTGTCATAATAGTCCTTTATTTCGTTTGTTGTAGCTTCTTTTACTTTATCATTACCAATTTGTAGTAACTCTCTAAAAAAGTGTTTTATTGCCTTTAAAATAGCTCTTATGTAAGAAACAAGATTATTATTTTCTTGCTCTAACTTCTGATTTTTAATTCTTAAGTATTTAACTTCTTTTTGAATATTCTCATTTTCTTTTTCGAGATATTTATATGATTTAGCATATTCATCAACTTCATTATAAACTTTTTGTATTTTAGGTTGCATTTCCATAACTTTTTTAGTTTGCTCGATAACCTTATTCATAGAGTCAAAAGTATCTTTTTTTATTTTTACATATTCCTTATCAAAAATAGTTTCCTTGTTAGAACTCATTTTAGTTTCCAATTCTTCCATAGATTTATTTAACTTTTCATTTTTTGAAGTAAGTTCTATATTTAATTTTCTAGTTATCTTTTTATATTGTTTAATATCTATATGTTCATTATCAGAGTTTTTAATGCCACGTTCTAAATCATAACCATTATTTATCATTCGGTCATGGTATTTATCTTGTAAAGTAGATAGATAATTTTTATCTTTCATATAGTGCTTTTTAGAAATAGTCCATTTGTCTTTATTGCTTCTTTTATCAAACTTCTTAATCAAAGGAACTACTACACAATGTAGGTGTGGTGTTTTTTCATCCAAGTGAATGGTGGCATTTAATACTTGCCATCTTTCATAACCAATATCTTCATAAACAAAATCCATACAACAATTTGCCCATTTAACGATTTCATCTTTTGTCATATCTTTAAAAAACTCTTTATCACTTGTAAATAGTAATTCATCAGCAACAACACTATTAGAATCATCTAACATTTGATGAAAATTTTTCTTTCTATTTTCTCGCTCGGTCTTTTGTTTTTCATCATGTTGCTTTTTATAGTCTTTTACTAAATTCATATAGGAAGTGTAATAGTCTTTATGAGTAATAGGAACTAAATTTATATTGTTATGGGATTTACTTTTATCAATATCTGGATTAGATTTATATGCTTCTTTTGTTCTAGTATTATGAGCACCAATTTGTCCCAAGTCTTTTAATTTGTTAATAGGCTGTACTCTAAATATTGCATAACTCATTCTTGCACCTCAATCTTATCTGCATAAATATAAGTTATAGGTGGCACTGGAACTTCTATTACACCAAAACTATCTACTTTATTAAGCCCTTTTTTATTGATTAACGGAATCAGTTTTAACGGTTCATTAAATGGATTTTCTCTTGTGTATTTCAAACAAAATTGATGGTCATTATATTTTTCTTTCTTTATTTCTTGATAATCAATCGGATAATTAACTTGAAGTCTTTTAATATGATTTTCTACTTCTTTTCTAGTCATAGGAGCACAAACTTCAACTTGCATAACCTCACCATTCACATTTATATCTTGAAAACGATTAATTGCAGCTTTATTAAATAAATTAGCATATTCTTCTATAAATGTTTTTCTAAAATTAATTTGCTTAATTTCTAATTCATTATTATCTTTCTTAATAACTTCAATAGATTCAATATAACTCATAATTAAATCTTGCTTTTCACTTATAGATAATTCATTCCATTTAATCTCAAAACTACTTTGATAAAGAGGGTTAATTAAACATTTAATACTTTCTAAATCCCTTTTTAGCATAATATCTTCAAAAGTAAAATTGTATTGGTCTAGTTCTAGTTCTTCTTTTTGGTTTAATTCAATATCTTTAATTCTAGTTTCTAAATATTCTTTATCTTGTTTATATTCTTCCATATCAATTATTTTATTTAAGTAAGCATCTTTTAATCTAGTTATTTTATCTTTAAGTGAGTTAATTTCTTTAGATAATAATTCATTCGTATTTTCTACTTTGTGTTTAAGTAATGGTGCAAAGAACTGTCTAACTGTTATGTCATATTCAATAATAGTAGTAATTTGTCCTATTAAAAGTTCTATTAGTTTATCTTCTCTAATATAAGTTTTACATTCATTACATTGATAATAGATATATTTCTTTTTCTTTCCACCTGGTGCTTTACAAGCCATTATTCTATGACAATGTGGGCATATAATCTTTTGAAAGAAAATATAATCATTACTTCTAGTATAATTACGAGTATTTTTTCTTGATTGTTCTTGGCAATCTTCCCATAATTTTTTAGATATAATTGGTTCAACTACATTCTCATAAAGTACAGGTGTTCCAGTTCTGCCACCACTTATAAAATCTCCTTTATAAAGTGGATTAGCGAGTATCTTTTGTATTGTTGTATCATACCATTTTTTATTTAATACTTTTTCTTCATTAAAGATATTAACAATCTTTTGATAACTATTTCCTTTTAAATATAAATCAAAGATTCTTTCTACAATTTCACTTTCTGCAGGATTAATGATTAGTTTTTTATTATCTCGCATAAAACCTAGTGTTTTTCTAACTGGAATGTGTCCATCTTTTATTGCTCCAACCATTCCAAATTTAGTTCTTTCTGATACTCTTTCTATTTCTAGTTGTGATAAGACTGTTAGCATTCTTACAAAAAATCTACCATTAGCAGTAGAAGTATTTATATCATCCATCGCACATTCTAAACTACATTCGTATTTTTCAAGTTCAGTAATTAATACTTCTAAATCTCTAACACTTCTAGTTAATCTATCTAGTTCATAAGCAACTATGACATTAACATTACGATTCTTAACTTCTTCTAGCATTTTTTGAAATTGAGGTCTATGTTCCATATCTTTAGCACTAATTCCAGCATCTTCATAAACTCCATAAACATTATAATTACGAAACTTGCATAAATCTTTTAACTTTTCTAATTGTTCTCCTAAAGAATAGCTCTCTCTTGCTTGATCTTCTGTACTTACACGACAATAGATTGCTGCATTCTTTTTCATATTTCATCAACTCCTTTTTCCATAAAAAAGAGGAGTCAAAAGCACTAACATTAAACTAATACCTTTGACTCCTTAAACAATCGTTATTAATTCTATTACTATATCGTTTATTCCAATGCATAGAATCCCACCAATCTAATAAATGAGAAATACTGCATTTCATTTATTGGTTTTATATTCTATCACTTATTTTTTCTTTGTCAATAGGGCTAGTTTTTATGCTTTTTAATATAAGTTTCTAATTTATTAAAAGGTATAGACTTTTCTAATGTATTAATATAAACACTCTCACATTCATTAAAGAAAAGATATGTTATCTCATTTATTTCTAACTTATGTGGTTCTATATAAGCAATGTTAGTTTTAGGAATGTGAATAATATTGCCTTTAATAATTTTAGATTTGATATTGAGAAATTTAAGTATGTTTTTAATTCGTTTTTCTAACACATCATCAATATCTAATTTTTCCTTTATTATCTGCATAACTAATCAACTCCTTTCAAGTATATAAAAAAGGTTAACCGAAATTAACCTTTCATATATTACAAGTCGATTAGTTCGACTAATTTCCCTATGGTGCGATAGTTAAGATAGTCCGAAACCATCACAACAAATAAATAAACAATTTAATTCTATAATCATTATACCATGACTTTTACTAATTTTTATAAATAATTTTTATAAAAATGAAAAAGACCTAGAGCTTCTAAAGTTTTCTAGGCACATTTCATATATAATATTACATTATTTAAAACAAAAAAGCAAGTCAGACGCATCCAACTTGCTCAGATGGGATCCGAAGATACACCATCGCCATTCACATTTATAATATACCATAATTGCAAAAATTATGCAATAATTTGATCAACTTTTTATGAAATTTCGTAAAGCCGATAATTTATTCTTTGTATCTGAATATATAATTTTATTATAAATACTAATGGAAATTTTATTTCTAAATTCTTCAATAATTTTTTCATAATCATTTACAAATTTATTAATTTCAGTTTTAGTAATTCCATACTTCTTTAATAACACTGAAATTATAAGAACATAATCAGTAATTGTATTAAAATCAATTCCTGTACAACCAATTTCATTTTCTAGATATTTACATAATTTAGTATCAATTTTTCCATCTTTAAATCTTACATCAAAAACTACATCATTATGTGCAATTGAATTTCTTAACGATTTAATTAAATACATAATTTTTTCAGGAAATTTAGCATTAGTATCAAATGCAATATTTATATTCATTTCTTTATCAATTTTATTTCTAACTTTAAATTCTAAACTCTTAATTAAATCTGCGAATGTTCCTAATGTAATTATTTCAAATATACCCCAAATTGGAACGTGCCTATCTTTTGAATAAAAATGACTAACAATTTTATTTTCATTATTATAACTTCTAGATAAAGAAGAATAAATATTATTTTGTACTGATAATCTTTGTTTCATTTTCTTTTTATATTCTTCACTAGTATTACTATTTCTATAATCAGTCATACCATTTTCATAAATAACATTAAATTCATCAGTTTTATATTCTTCAACTAATATTTGAAGTACAATATTTTTTGAAATCGTTTCTATTTGCATTATTTGTGGATATAATAAACTTTTTAATTTAGAGTCAAAATCAACTATTGAAACTATTTCATCAAAACTAGATAAATTTATTCTATTTTGTGGATTATTAATATATCTATAACCCTTATATCCATGATAATAACCTATATTTCTTAGATTCTTTTTATCTTTAGTTCCTTCAATAGAAATATTATGCTTTTCTCTTAAATATTTCATTAAAGCATTTGTTGTTCTAACTTTCATCTTTATATCCACCTCACTTATATATAGAAAAAGAGCAAAATAAATCTTATATTTAATAAGTCTCTACTAGCCCTTATTTATTCTACTTTTTTCTAATTTTCTTTCTAATCTTAATCTCTTAACTTCTTCTTGTTTTACAACTTCTTGGTCAACTTGACTTGCAATAGCATTAACTAATCTTTGGTGTAATTCATCTTCTTCTGGTGTATAGAACGTTGCAGCATCATTCCATAATGTTAAAATTAAATCTTGTATTGTTACAGTATCTAATTTTTCTTTTTTACTAGCTCTTGAAAAGTATCCTACATAACATTCTAAATCTTTTGAACCTCCAGATTTAATATATTCATTCATAAATAATCTTAATCCTGGATCAGAACGATCTACTGCATACATCATTGGAATATCAATATTTCTTCCAAATTCTTTAGCAAATAAGAATGCTCTACGAGGACCAATTCTATTTCCACCTCGTTCTATAATTCTATACATTGCACAATCTAATATTCCTTCTTTTTGTTGAATCCATTTATTAGCTTCATTGATAGTTTTTTCTAATTCATTATTTTCTGGTAGTTCAATTCCTTTTTCTTGAAACAATTTAACAACATCTCTAACATTTAATCCAGTTAATTCTTCATCTTTTATAACTGACTCTGTATAGCCTGTAACATCTTCAGCCATTTCAACAAATCCATTTTTTGTTAAATGTAAATGTGCAACTCTAGAATTTGGATTTAAATAAACTATGTTTCTATATCTTGGTTTAGTAAAATAACATCTTTCTTCCCATGGTAATGATTTCATAAATACATTAGTGTTATAAAAATCATTCCAGTCTAATTCCTTTGCATCTGAATTTTCATCAAGTAATTCATTTACATAAGGATTATTTTTAAACATTACATCATTAACATTAATTTGTTCTTGTCCACTTCCTGGCATTAATCTATTAATTTCATAGCTTGGGTATCTTAATTCATACCATACTGCTATTTTTTCAATTAAATCTCTCATTTCTCTTGGAGCGTGATATTCTCCAATGTCAGTATAATTTCCTTTCACCATATTTTTAAAATACCAATCAATAAACTCATCAACTTTAGCATCTAAATCAATTAGTGTGCTTTCTACTTCAGTAGCTCCAGTAAGCTTTGTTCTAAATTTTAATAATTCATCTTTAATACTCATTTTTAACCCTCCTGACAAGCAATATACAAATTAATTATACCATATTATTTGTTTAATTTAACTATTTTTATATAATTTTATCTTTCAAAATCATCTTTTTCTTTACTTAAATCTAATTCTTCAATGTTTTCATCATCTAAAACGTTATCTTCATACATATCATTAACTACATCAATGTATTTATCATCTTTATCATACCAACTATGAAGTTTATCGTGTAAGAAAGATATTAATTTTTCAAATTTATCTTTCCAGTAATCTAATGTGTTTTTTAAATCTTGTATTTTAGATTTTAAAAATGATATTTCATTATCCTTTTCTTTAATCGTATCATTTAAAGTTTTAACTCTTAAATTAAGTGCTTCGTTATTTTCAGTAAGCGTCTTAATCTTATTATTCTTATCTTTTAGTTGTTCATAGGCATTAACTAGTGTATTAGATAGAGTTTGGATTTTATCATACTCTTTACTAGTGTCATTAACTTGATTGATAAAGTCGATAAATGTTTCTTTATCTTCTTTTGATAAAATATAATTATCTTTATTTAATTTAGTTACTTTTAATTTATCAATTTTATCTTTTATATATTTAGAGTTTTGTTTTAACTCTGAAGATTTCTTATTTGCTTGTTTTAAGTTTTCAGTATTCTTTTCAATTTGTTTCTTCATCTCAATATAGTTGTCCATATCAGATACATGAATATCTCTATTTCTACCTTTTTGTTTTTTCTTTAAAGTAGAATCTAAACTATATACTTGATTAAATTCTTCAATACATAAAGTTCTCATTTTATCTTGTAATCTAATTAGTGATTCTTTAGTAAACACATCAGATTTACCAACTTGTTTTTCCATACCATTTTTGTTTTTATATTTAATTGGAACTCCAACAATATGTAAGTGTGGACTAGTTTCATCATAATGAATGATAGCACTAGCTACTTTAAAGTTAGGAACAAGCATCTCTAAATCATCAACTTGTTTTTTATAGACTTCGGACATTTTCTTTTTAAAACTTTCATCTTTAGTATCCCAATATTCTTTATCTCCTAGTTCTAAAATAATTTCACAAGCAAGATCTTTTTTTTCATTATTAGATACATTATCAAAATAATTATCAATCATACGACTAGGTCTAGATTGTTTAGAATTGTATTCTAATCTAGCTTCTTCAAACTCATTTAAATATAATTCTTTTACATCATCAAGTGGAGAAGAAGTGCCTCTAACTATTTCAATTAGTTCTTTGTCATTATCATATTTTCTATAATTATGTTTATCTACTTTTGATAATTGTCTTACATTTTGAATAGCATTATTTGGTAAAGAAGTTGTTCCACTTAAATTATTTTTACCATTTTGTTTAGATATATTTTTTCTATTTTTATCACTACCTAGATGCAATGAATAAGCAAGCTCCGACATAGTTTCCCTCCTTTCTAGAAGTGACCACTTGAGTGGTCATTTTGGTCATCCAAAATTTCTAACCCCCTAGGAATTTTGTACGTTCCATACAAAATATCCAGTGGGCTAAGGTTTAACACCTTAGAATCCGTTTACTTTATTCCGTAATAACCAAAACTTCGTAATGGTTAAAACTTCATAAAGTATTAATTTTTAAATTGCTATCGCCACTTTCATTTACTTCGTAAACAAAACGTGCCACGCATTTTAAAAATCTTCTTCGGTAACATTATCGGGTATTGTTTCAAATACATCTCTAATGTTTACCTTTATATCATTAGGGCTATTCTGTGTAACAAGCATTCCCATTGATAACCAATTTTCATTTCCATTATTATTTTTTTGTAATGGGAAAATTCTTACTGGTATTTCATCTTTTAATATTGGTCCAATATCTAATTTTTCAGTATCTTTATAAAATGTACCTTTATATAAATTAACTTCATAACATTCATTTAATCTATAAAAGTTTTGCATTATATCTTTAATACTAGTAAATTCATTATATCTAACTGGAACTGAAGTTTGTATTCCATTAAAGTCAATAATCATTTCTCTTTTACAATCAATATAACCTTGATTAAATAGCATTTTAAAATCTTCATAGAAAGTACTTCTAAAATTAACATTCTTAACAACATACATATTATTTATTTCTTCAAGTTCTATATCATCAATATATCTCATTACTATATCAGCTTTATCATCTCTATCTAAATCAGGCCAACATTCTTCAAATGCATGATAAGTAAGTGGTAATTTGATTTTGTTAATATAGTCCATATCTCTTTTAAGTAATATATCATCAACAGTAAAATTTAATTGTTCTGCTTGTTGATTAGATATAATCTTTTCTTCTAAATCTTTGATTAAGTTATCTAATTTTTCAGTTTCATCTTTAAATTCTTCTATTGTAAATAATTCATTAAGAAATCCTTCTTTTAATCTTTTCTTTTTATTATTTAGTTTCTTAATTTCTTCTTCTAATTCATCCTTAGGATTTTCTAATTTATTTTTAAGTACTGGTAAAAAGAATTCATTAACAACTGAATCATATTCAAATACATCATTTAAAATATGCATTATTGCTTCTTCAATTTTATTCTCTTTAATATTATTTTTACAATCTTCACATCTATAAT